>DAIOWE010000001.1:0-87390 GCA_036758605.1 Pseudomonadota bacterium
ACAATTGCACCCGGTCTTCTTCCGGAACGCCAAGAATGGTGCAGATCGCCTGTAATGGTAATTCGCGGGCGACCTCGCTCATGAATTCGCACTTTTCCGGATTGGGAATTTTTTCCAGAATCAATTTGGCGCGGCGGCGTAAATCCGCTTCCATGTCGGTGATGGCGCGTGGCGTAAAGCCCTGGCTGACCAAACCACGCAGACGCTTATGCTGCGGATCGTCTGCGGTGTTCATGGCCAGCCCGGCATAGGGTTCATCAAACAGGGAGGTTCCGCCACCCTTGCGTGGCGGCACCTTGTCAGACGAAAAAGTGGTGGGGTCGCGCATCACCCTGACGCAATCCTCATAGCGGCTGACCACCCAGAAGCCTTCGCCGCCCGGGGAATATTGTGTTGGTTCATGCCAGTAGATTGGTTGTTCGTCGCGCAGTTTTTTGAAAAATTCATGGGGGAAACCATGCGCAAAAGTGGCTCCGTGCGACAGATCAACGGTTTCGCTCATACGCTCTTCCCTTTACTGAGTTTGCACATGGTAATAATTGGATATTGCGCATATTCTCACGCCTATTACAGTAGGACAATCACGAATAATAAGCTGCAAAGCAGGGCAGGGGTGGAACCACAGGATGAAATTCAGCTTTAGCAATGAACAGGAACAGTTCCGCACCATGCTGCGGCGGTTTCTGGCCGAAAAATCACCCACCTCGGAAATCCGCCGCCTGATGGCGACGGACCAAGGCTGGGAACGCGAAACCTGGAAACAGTTGAACAGCGATCTTGGCCTGAGCGCCGTGCATATTCCCGAGGCCTATGGCGGGCAGGGATTTGGCTTTGTTGAACTGGCCATTGTGTTGGAGGAAATGGGACGTGCCTTGTTGTGCGGCCCGTATTTTTCATCCGTTGTGCTTGCGGCGAACGCGATATTGAATGCGGGGTCCGAGGATCAGAAGCAGGCGCTGCTGCCAGGTGTCGCTGCAGGTGAGACGGTAGCGACCTTGGCGTTTACCGAAGAAAATGGCCGCTGGGATAGCAATGGAGTCACCTTGACGGCGAAGGCGCAAGGTGACAGCTATCGGCTGGATGGGGTGAAGAGCTTCGTTCTGGATGGCCATACGGCGGATGTGATCGTGGTGCTGGCGCGCAAACCTGGAACCAGCGGCGATGAAGGCCTGTCATTCTTCACAGTGCGTGGCGACGCCAAAGGGCTGGAGCGGCGATTGCTGAAATCGGTGGATGCCACGCGCAAGCTGGCGCTGCTGAAATTTGATGGGGTGCAGGCAGATCTGCTGGGAGAGGCGGGCGCCGCTGCGGCGCCATTTGCCAGGACGCTGGATCAGGCCGCGGTTTGTCTGGCGAATGAGATGGTGGGCGGGGCCGACCGGTTGCGACAATCGGCGCTGGATTATGTGATGATGCGCATGCAGTTTGGCCGCCCCATTGCCAGCTTTCAGGCGATCAAGCACAAATGCGCCGATATGCTTGTGGATGTCGAGCTTGCGAAATCTGCGGCCTATTATGCGGCCGAGGCTGCGGCGGAAGAAGCGGCGGACCTGCCCGCCATTGCATCGCTTGCCAAGGCCTGTGCGGCGGACGCATTCATGCAGACTGCGCGGGAAACCATTCAACTGCATGGCGGCATTGGTTTTACTTGGGACAATGACACCCATCTGTGGTTCAAGCGCGCGAAAAGTTCCGAGGTGTTTCTGGGCAGTCCGAAATATCACCGCGAACTGCTGATGCAGCGTTGGAATGTATGAGGGCGGAGGGAAATAAAATGAGCGAAGCAAACGAAGAAACTGTCCGCGCGGAAGTACGAAAATGGCTGGAAGCAAACTGGGATCCGGACATTGATCTGGTGCAGTGGCGCAGCACACTGGCTGATAGCGGCTGGGGCATGCCGACCTGGCCGAAGGAATGGTACGGCAAGGGGCTTTCCGCCGTTCTGGGGGCCGCGGTTGAAAGTGAATTCCGCAAGATCGGCGCCATTGGCGTGGCGCGCAGCGGGGTGCGGCTGCTGGCCGCCGCCACTTTGTTCGAGCATGGATCAGATTTTCTGAAACAGAAATTCCTGCGCCGTATTCTGACTGGCGAAGATAATTGGTGCCAGCTTTTCAGTGAACCGGGAAGCGGCTCTGATCTGGCGGGGGCCATGACCCGTGCCGATCTCAAAGACGGAAAATATATTATCAACGGCCAGAAAGTGTGGACCACCAGCGCGCATCATGCGCAATATGGCCTGCTGCTGGCGCGCACCGACTGGAACGTGCCCAAGCATCAGGGATTGTCTTATTTCATCATTGAAATTGAACAACCCGGCGTGACCGTGCAGCCCTTGCGCCAGATGAATGGCCATGCCTCATTCAATCAGGTGTTTTTTACGGATGCGGTGGTTGCACCGGAATATCTTGTGGCGAAACTGGGTGATGGCTGGAAGGTGGCGACAACCACGCTGATGCATGAACGGCGCGGCGCGGCGGATGGCATTGCGGCGGGTCCGGGGCAGGGGTCAAAACGTGTTGGCAAGGCCTATGATCAGGAGCGCGCCGAAATCGCCATCACGATGGAGCCGTACAGATGGTATCCCCAGCGCGCGGGGCGCGCCGATCTGGTGATTGAACGCGCCAAGGCGGCAGGCAAGAATAATGATCCCGTGATACGTCAGGAAATCGCCAAGCTATTGACCATGTATAATGCCGCGCAATGGACCGCGCGACGCGCCCGCGCCGCGCAGCAAATGGGACGCCCGCAGGGGCCGGAAGGATCATTGGGCAAGCTGGTGGGCAGCCATGTGGCGCGCGCATCGTCTAATGTGCATACGCTGATCAATGATGCGGATGCGATGCTGACCGGCAGTGACAGTCCGATGAATGGTGTGATTGCCGAAATTCTTGTGTCAACACCGGCGGCATCCATTGCCGGTGGCACTGATGAAATTCAGCGCAATATTATCGCCGAACGGGTGCTGGGGATGCCGAAGGAACCAGTCACCGGCATGGACCGGCCCTTCAAGGATGTGCCAAAAAATACTGTTTCGTGAAATCTAACCATGTAGGGAAAAACAATGTCCAACGAAGAAAAGCGTAAAAAAGGCGTCGAATTTTTTAAGAAGCTGACGGAAGGCCAGCCGCGCAATCCATCCTCCAGCAGATCATCTGTACCCGCCGCATTTTCGCGCTATACGATGGAGCATCTGTTTGGCGATGTCTGGCAGGGGGATGAGCTTCCGCTGGAGACCCGCTCGCTGATCACCTGCACGATTCTTGTCGCGTTGAACCGCGAAGCCGAACAGCGCATACATTTTGCAGGCGCCAAAAATCTTGGCGTCAAGCGTGAGCAGCTTGAGGGCATGATATCCCATGCAGCGCATTACGCGGGTTGGCCCTGCGCCGCCAGCGCTTTCCGCGTACTGGGGGAGGTCTGGCCTGCCGAGGGTTAGTCCTTCGGCGCGCCCTCATTTATTTGGGGGCGCTTAATCCTTCGGCGCGCCCCAGGCGATGAAATGTGGATTGCGGAATTCCGGTTTGCCATACAGGAAGGGTGAGCCGTCCATGTTGGTGACGCGCCCGCCCGCCCCTAAAAGCACAGCCTGTCCGGCGGCGGTGTCCCATTCCATGGTTGGCCCATGTCGCGGATAAAGGTCGGCTTCGCCCGCTGCAAGGACACAGAATTTCAGGGATGATCCGGCAGCGATGATGTCTTTCACATGATAGGCGGCTAAAAATTCGTCGGTTTTTTTGTCGCGATGTGACCGGCTGGCAATTACGATGAACCCATCATCGGCGGGCTTGCGCGCACGGATTTCTTTGGGCGCGCTGTCGGGTTTGCGGTTTGGCCCCTGGTGCGGGTCAATCTTCTGCTCATAGGTTGCGCCCGGGCCTGCTGAATAGAACATGCGTTGAATGGCAGGGGCGTAAACTACGCCAAGGGTTGGAACGCCATCTTCTATCAGGGCAATATTGACCGTAAATTCGCCATTCTTATCAATAAATTCTTTGGTGCCATCAAGCGGATCCACCATCCAGAACCGGTTGGTGACGGAAGGCAGTTTGCCGGCCGCAGCCAATTCTTCCGCGATCACAGGAATATCGGGGGTAAGTGCGGTCAGTTCGGCAATAATAAAATGTTCGGCTGCTTCATCGGCCGCGGTTACGGGCGAGGAATCCGTCTTTTTACGAATATCCTTTTCGCCTTCATAATATTCCATGATAAGCGTCCCCGCTTTTACAGCGATGTCGCGTACAGCCAAAGTCAACTTCTGATGACCGGCGGCGGTCTGTTTCACAGCTTTTCCTCTCGATCAATATCGCTTGATAGCATCTTGATAGCTTAATGGCATAACAATTAACCAATCGTTTACCATAAGTGCGCAAGCATTAAAGGGATCATTGATAAAATTTGTAATAACCAAAGGACAGGAAATTCTCATGGATATGGAAGGGTTTGAGCTGGTTTCGTTGCTGTGCTCGCGCTTGTGCCACGATTTGGTCAGTCCGGTGGGCGCCGTTACCAACGGCCTGGAGGTTCTGGCGGACGAAACTGACGCCGAAATGCGGGAAATGGCGATGCGCCTGATTACGCAAAGCGCCGACAGGGCTGCACACAGGCTGCAATTTGCCCGTCTGGCCTATGGTTCATCAGGCGGTCCTGATGGAATGGTCGATATGGGGGAAGCGAAAAAGGTAACCGCTGCCGTGCTGGAAGATCATAAAATTACCCTGGAATGGCGTTGTGATCTGGGTGCGACGGGGCGAATGCCGGCTAAATTACTGGCTAACGCCGCCTTTCTGGCTGCTGAATCGCTACCCAGGGGCGGAATTCTGGTCGCGGCCCTTAGGCAGGAAGGCGGGACGACGAACATAGCAATAAACGCCAGCGGGCCCATGGTGCGCCCCATTGATGGCATGGCAGAAATTCTCAACGGGAACATGGCTGTGGCCAGCCTGGCGCCCCGCGCCGCCCAGGCCTTTTATACCGGATTGATCGCCCGTCTGATGGGTGGAAATCTGCAAATGTCCGTTCAACCTGAACAATTACTTCTGCAAGGCGCGTTCATTATCTGACGCCGATACTGGCTAACTTTACGGCTTCTTAATACGAATCCAGTATCTGTATTGGTACCTGGTGTTTGCAGCGTTCTAAATCCAAGCCCCAGGATAAGTGCAAAAACGGGGTCAGCGATATGGACGATTTACTTAGCGAATTTCTGACAGAAACGAACGAAAGCCTCGATGTCGTCGACGTTGAGCTTGTCCGTTTTGAAAAAAACCCGACGGATAAGGCGGTGCTGGATAATATTTTCCGGCTTGTTCATACCGTTAAGGGGACATGCGGATTTCTTGGGCTTCCACGCCTTGAATCGGTAGCGCATGCCTCTGAAAATGTGTTGGGAAAGTTCCGCGACGGTGAATTGAAGGTTTCCACGGAAGCGGTAAGCCTCATCCTGAAATCCATTGATGCGATTAAAACCATTCTGGCGGAATTGGAAGCCAATGAATGTGAGCCGGAAGGTAATG
Organism: Pseudomonadota bacterium; assembly: GCA_036758605.1. Classification (GTDB taxonomy): domain Bacteria; phylum Pseudomonadota; class Alphaproteobacteria; order UBA11222; family UBA11222; genus UBA11222. Next base: position 5,514 of record DAIOWE010000001.1, read on the forward strand.
ATAAAGAACTGATTGATAAACTGAATGAAGTTGCATCCGGTAAAATGGCTGTCTCCGCCCCCTCGCAAGTAGCGGAAGCTGAAAAAAAGAAACCGGTCAAAAAAGAAATGGCCGAAGATACCCCCTCAAACAGCTTTGCTGATGGAGAACGCAAGATTGAGCCGGTGCTTGGCCGCGAATTGCTGCCTGGCGAAGTTTCCATGGAGGAGTTGGAAGCTGCATTCAACGCGGCGCCAGGCCCCGATGAATGTCCGGCGCCTGTCAAAGTTGCAAAATCCGTTGTGGCCGAAGCCGTTGATGATGATGATGAAACGCAGGACCATGCGCCGCAGTCAAATTCCAAAGCTAAAAAATCATCAAACGAGGCGGCGGCAAAGAACTCCGATACATCAATCGCCAATCAGTCAGTCCGTGTAACGGTTGATCTCCTGGAAGATCTGATGACAATGGTCAGCGAACTGGTGTTGACCCGTAACCAGCTTATGCAAATCGTGCGTGATCAGGAGGACAGTAAATTCAAGGTGCCGTTGCAGCGCCTGAATCTGGTGACAACCGAGTTGCAGGAAGGGGTTATGAAAACCCGCATGCAGCCGATCGGTAATGCCTGGCAGAAGCTTCCCAGAATTGTACGTGATCTTAGCCATGAACTGGGCAAAAAGATCGAACTGAAAATGATCGGCGCGGAAACCGAACTTGATCGTCAGGTGCTAGAGTTGATCAAGGATCCGCTCACGCATATGATTCGAAATTCAGCCGATCACGGATTGGAGAAGCCGGATAAGCGGCTGGCGGCGGGAAAAACCGATCTGGGTACAATCAAGCTCAATGCCTATCATGAAGGTGGGCACGTCATTATTCAGATTTCTGATGATGGTGCGGGGCTGAATATTGAGCGGATCAAACAGAAAGCCATTTCATCTGGCCTGGCCACCGAGGCAGAGCTTGAAGAAATGAGCGATTTGCAAATCGGTAATTTTATTTTCAAGGCTGGATTTTCAACCGCCGAGAAAATCACCAGCGTTTCAGGACGCGGCGTGGGTATGGATGTTGTCCGTACAAATATCGAAAAGATCGGCGGTACAGTTGATGTTCGTTCGACGCAGGGAAAAGGATCTGTCTTTACGGTCAAGATACCGCTGACCCTGGCTATCGTGTCGGCGCTTGTCGTGGAATCTTATGGCGAACGTTTCGCCATTCCGCAAATCAGCGTCATAGAGCTGGTTCGGGCATCAGATAATTCCGAACATAAGATTGAGCAGCTAAAATCATCGCCGGTATTGCGCCTGCGTGATCAGCTTCTGCCGCTTGTCTATCTGAATGACGTATTACGGATGAATCGCAAGGCCCCCCCTGTATCAGGTATTGATGGGGGACAGGACAATCTGGTTGCCGGGAAACGCCCCAAGGATGACTTTGTTGTGGTGACGCAAGTTGGCGCATTTCGCTTCGGTATCGTCGTTGATCGTGTATTTGATACAGAAGAAATTGTTGTTAAGCCGGTTGCACCTATTCTGCGCCATATATCTGTGTTCTCCGGTAACACCATTCTGGGTGATGGTAGCGTGATCATGATCCTTGATCCAAATGGTATTGCCAATATGTATGGCAATATTGCGGTTGACCAGGATGAAACCAAGGTTGAGGCGGCAGTAACCGAGGAAGGGGATAAAAAGGTCTCGCTGCTAATTTTCCGTGCAGGTGATGACACGCCCAAGGCCGTACCGCTATCGCTTGTAGCGCGTCTGGAAGAGCTGGATTGTTCTATCGTTGAACATTCAAATGGACGTGATGTTATCCAGTACCGTGGCCAGCTTATGCCGCTAGTGCGTATTTCGGATAATTATCCCCTGCGGACAGAGGGGCGCCAGCAGATGCTGGTGTTTACTGATGAAACGCGCACCATGGGTCTGGCAGTGGATGAAATTGTCGACATTGTCGAAGATGTCCTGAAAATTGAACTCACGTCGGATACCACCGGGATAGTAGGCACAGCAGTCATCGCTAACGCCGCTACCGAGGTGATAGATGTAAGCCATTATCTGGTAGTGGCTTTCCCGGACTGGTTTGAGGAAAGCAGGAAAACCAGGGTGAAAGCGGCGCGGCGCATACTCCTGATAGATGACAGCCCATTCTTCCGGAATATGCTGGCCCCTGTGCTCGGAACTGCAGGCTACAAGGTAACGGCCGTCGAAAATGCAGAGCAGGCATTGGCGCTGAGAGATGAAGGTTTTACATTTGATGCGATTGTCAGTGACATAGAAATGCCGGGGATAAGCGGATTTGAATTGGCCTCCATGATCAAGGCGGATGAGCGCTGGGGAGATACACCGATAGTCGCAATTTCAGCCCACGGAACAGCCGATGATTTTGAGCGGGGCAGAGCGGTTGGCTTCTCTGACTATGTCGTAAAGATGGACCGTGGCGCATTGTTACGCAGCCTGACTGAAACCTTGTCGGTATATGGAGAAGCAGTATGAGCACGAACACCATGCAGACCGATAACGAAGCGCGCATGCCGGGTAACACTGCGACCTCAGATTATGTAACGATGAGTGTGGGGGGGCAGTTGTTTGGTATCCCGGTGCTGGAAGTGCATGATGTTTTCGTCCCAAGCAAGTTGGCCCATGTGCCAATGGCGCCGCCAGAAGTGGCGGGCGTCTTAAACTTGCGCGGTCGAATTGTTACAGCAATTGACCTGCGTCAAAGACTGGGGTTTGAACCACGCGATCCTGGCGCTCAGGTTATGGCCGTCGTGATTGAATATCAGGGTGAACCATACAGTTTGCTGGTTGACGCGGTTGGCGAAGTACTAAGCCTTGAAGCGAATTGTTTTGAACGCAATCCATCCAATCTGGATGCCAAGCTGCGAGATGTGTCAGAAGGTATTTTCAGGCTTGAAGACAGGCTGATGGTGGTAATTCAGCTTGATAAAATCATTCTTCTGCTGAATGGGGCTATGGCGGCGTAGAAAACTATGTGGGCGTTGGTACAAAGGAGTGCAAGAGAATGAAGTCCTGCCTGATTGTGGATGACTCACGCGTCATTCGAAAAGTTGCCCGTCAAATTCTTGAAGATTTACATTTCGACACTCTTGAGGCAGTGGATGGACAAGAGGCGCTTAATTTATGCCGTTCTAAAATGCCTGACGCCATTCTTCTCGACTGGAATATGCCCGTGCTGAACGGAATAGATTTTCTTCGTCTGCTTCGCGCGGAAAATGGCGGTAATTCTCCCGTTGTTATTTTCTGTACAACCGAAAACGATATCAAGCATATCACAGAGGCGATACAGGCTGGCGCCAACGAATATATTATGAAGCCTTTTGATCGGGAGATCATTGAGACAAAATTTGTCGAGGTCGGGCTTGTTTAGTACAGGTATCAAGTTTGATTGAAAGGCGTAATTTTGTGTCAATTGTATCCCATCCCAATAATTCTGTTGCAGTGAATGTTGATTCAGTGGGGCCTGTCCGGGTGATGCTGGTTGATGATTCAGCCGTTATTCGGGGAATGCTGCATCGCTGGATTTCTGCTGATCCGGAGTGCCAGATCGTCGGCTCCTATCACAATGGTGCGCAGGCGGTACAGCACGTAAAATCATCCGGCGCGGAAATTGTAATTCTTGATATTGAGATGCCTGAAATGGATGGTTTGACGGCATTGCCGCTCATAATCAAGGAAGTTCCGGGTATTCAGGTATTAATGGCGTCAACGCTGACGCACCGGAATGCGGACATCAGCATTCGCGCGCTTTCAATGGGGGCCGTTGATTATCTGCCCAAGCCTGAATCGGCACGCAGCGGTACTGCGACTGCGGATTTTCAGCGCGAGTTATTGTTGAAGGTAAAATCTCTTGGCGCCGCAATGCGCAAGGGGAAACGGGGCGGCGCGCAAATGCCCGTTCGGCCTACGGGTGTAGCACCTCGCGCAGCGGTCAAGATGGGCACTCAAGCAAAAGAAATTATCTTGCGATCGCATTCAAAAACGAAACCGGACATTCTTGCTATTGGAAGTTCAACAGGTGGTCCACAGGCGCTGTTTGCTTTGCTTGGGGGCTTAAAAAAGGCGATTACTGTGCCCGTTGTGATTACACAGCACATGCCACCAACCTTCACTGCAATCCTGGCAGAACATATTCGGAGTTCTACTGGTATACCTGCCCGTGAGGCGGCGCATGGTGATCCGTTACGTAATGGCGAAATTTTGGTCGCACCTGGTAATTATCACATGACAATTGTCCGTAAGGGCGCAGACAAAGTGGTTCATCTGGATCAGAATGCGCAGGTGAATTATTGCCGTCCTGCGGTAGACCCAATGTTTGAGAGCATCGCTGCAATTTACGGCGCCGGTGCGCTTGGCGTCATTTTAACAGGAATGGGTCATGACGGGCGTGACGGCAGCCGCAAACTGGTAGAGGCTGGCGGTTCTGTCATTGCGCAGGATGAAAAAAGCAGCGTCGTATGGGGGATGCCGGGCGCAGTTGCAGAAGCTGGCTTATGCAGTGCAGTTGTTCCATTATCTGAGATGGCTATATTGCTAACGCGCTATCTTAAGGGAGTTGCCGCATGAAACCAGGTGATTTCGAATTTCTGGCAAACTTTCTGAAGAGCAGTTCCGGCCTCGTGCTAGGAGCTGACAAGATGTATCTGGTTGAAAGTCGGCTGTTGCCAATTACGCGCAAACGAAATCTGCCCGGCCTGACTGAACTTGTTCAAGAATTACGGCTTGGAAAAGACCAAAGTCTTATCCAGGATGTCATGGAAGCAATGACCACGAATGAGTCATTTTTTTACCGTGATAAAATGCCTTTTGATAATTTACACGCCGAGGTGTTGCCAAAATTTTTGATGGCTCGCCAATCACAGCGGCAATTGCGTATATGGTCTGCGGCGGCCTCAACCGGCCAGGAACCCTATTCCATTGCCATGATTTTGAAAGAAATGGCGGCGTCGTTTCAGGGGTGGCGTGTTGATATTATAGGCACAGATATTTCTAAAGAAGTCCTGGAAAAGGCGCGCGCAGGCATGTACAGCCAGTTCGAAGTACAGCGCGGTTTGCCAATTCAGATGCTGGTAAAATATTTCAAGCAAATTGGTGAAATGTGGCAGGTCGATGCTGCCTTGCGCGCCATGGTTCAGCTAAAGGAAGGCAATCTGCTTTCAAGTTTTTCCGGATTGGGAGCATTTGATATAATCTTCTGCCGGAATGTGCTGATCTATTTCGACCAGGCGACCAAGAAGGATGTGCTCGAACGTATGGCAAAGCAAATGCCGGACGATGGGGTTCTGTTTCTTGGTGCGGCGGAAACCGTACTTGGTTTAACAAATTCTCTTGTCCCCATAAAGGGATTGCGCGGTGTGTATACCAAAGCATCGTCTGTTGCGGAGAAGAGTTTGCCAGCATCATCCGAGTTGAAGGCGCCCATTTGGGCTGGCTTGGCCAGATAGCTCATTCAAAATTATTTTCACAAAAAAACACCCCAGGCTTATTGGGGTGTTTTTTTTGCTTATTTGGAAATGTGTCAGGCAGCTTTTTCTTTGCTAGCAACGGGCGATTCAGAATCGCGAAGAACGTAGCCGCGCCCCCAAACAGTTTCGATATAATGTTCAGAGCCGGTTGCCGCCGCCAATTTCTTGCGGAGCTTGCATATAAAGACGTCGATGATCTTGAGTTCGGGTTCATCCATCCCGCCATAAAGATGATTAAGGAACATTTCCTTGGTCAGCGTCGTTCCCTTGCGAAGCGAAAGCAGTTCGAGCATCGCATATTCCTTGCCGGTCAGATGAACCCGATGGCCATCAACTTCGACGGTCTTGGCGTCCAGGTTCACGGTCAATTGCCCGGTTTTGATTACAGACTGGGCGTGGCCCTGTGATCTGCGGACAATCGCATTAATACGGGCGATCATTTCATCCTTATGAAATGGCTTGGTCATAAAGTCGTCAGCGCCGATGCCAAGCCCCTGAACCTTGCTTTCCATATCGGACAGACCGGAAAGAATTAAAATAGGCGTGGAAACCTTTGCCTGTCGCAGTTTTTTCAGAACGTCAAAGCCGCTCATGTCGGGCAGATTCAAATCGAGAATGATGATATCGTAGTCATAGAGCTTGCCTAAATCCAGGCCCTCCTCCCCCAAATCGGTAGTGTATAAATTAAAACCGGCCTGGTTAAGCATAAGTTCAATGCCCTGAGCTGTTGCGCTATCGTCTTCAATTAGGAGAACTCGCATGGCTTTTTTTCCCGAGATGTCGTTTGGTTAATAGCAACATAAGGCAAAAAGGTTAAAAAAGGTTAACAACAATTATTTTTATTCCCAATTTTTTCGACCTGAAGTGAACAAATAAAAAATTATAAGCGTTTGTATTAATTTATATAATTAGCTCTTTACGTGGTCTTAAGTGGTTTCTCCTATTCTCCCGATTCAATGATTAAACTATTTACGGCGGTATTGGCTTGCAATCCTTACTAGCAGAAATCGAACGAATCCAACCCTATAGCTATTATGGACGGGTTGTCAGTGTGCAGGGCCTGTTGATCGAGGTTAGCGGCATCCATTCTGTTAGTGTTGGGGCCCGCGGTGTGATTCACGCCCGTGACACCCAGGAAATAGGCTGCGAAATTGTCGGTTTTAGGCAGGAACGCGCTCTTTGCATGGCGTTTGGGCCGCTTGAAGGCATTGGTTTGGGCTGTAAGGTGGTCATCACGTCTCATGATCCGTCGATTCGGCCGGCTAAAAACTGGCTTGGAAGAGTTATCAACGCGATGGGGGAGCCCATTGACGGCAAGGGGCCGCTGGGCGCCGGTCCTGCCGGTTATGCGCTGCGGGCAAGCCCCCCTCCGGCGCATTCCCGTCAGGTTGTTGGACGCAAGCTTAACCTTGGGGTCAGGGCGATTAACAGTTTTGCGACTTGTTGCCGGGGACAGCGCATGGGCATTTTTGCGGGCTCCGGTGTTGGGAAATCGGTCCTGCTATCAATGCTTGCGAAAAACACCGATTCAGATGTCACGGTGATAGGGCTTATAGGTGAACGTGGCCGTGAGGTGCGGGAGTTCATAGAAGAAAATCTGGGTGAGGAAGGACTTAAGCGCAGCGTAATCATCGTCGCGACGTCGGATGAGCCGGCCTTGATGCGGCGTCAGGCCGCTTATGTGACAATGGCCACGGCCGAATATTTTCGTGATCAGGAATTAGATGTTTTGTGCCTGATGGATTCCGTTACCCGTTTTGCAATGGCTCAGCGCGAAATTGGCCTTTCCAGCGGAGAGCCTCCAACAAGCAAGGGATATACGCCGACGGTATTTTCAGAATTACCGAAGCTGCTTGAAAGGGCCGGGCCCGGTATATCCAAAGGAAGTATCACTGGATTATTCACGGTGCTGGTTGAAGGGGATGACCATAATGAACCGGTTGCAGATGCGGTCCGTTCTATTCTGGATGGGCATATTGTTCTGGAACGCGCCATTGCGGAACGTGGACGTTATCCGGCGATAAATGTTTTGCGTTCAGTTTCTCGTACCATGCCGAAATGTAATTCACCTGAAGAGACTAAATTGATCATCCGTGCAAGAAAACTTCTGGCGGTTTATGAAGACATGGCGGAAATGGTTCGCCTTGGTGCATATCGCGCCGGCGCGGACATAGAAGTTGATGAGGCCGTGAAGCGGTTTCCATTGCTCGACAGGTTTTTAGAACAGAAGCCCGATGAGCTTACTGCGTTTGATGCGGAATTTTCGTATCTGGCGGAAATACTCGGTTAGTTAGGTACTGTAAATGAAAACACGCAACACTCTTGTCCGCTTGCACAAGTGGCAGGTCGATGAAAAGCGCAAGCGCCTGGCGGAACTCTATGCATCTCGCGCGGATTTTGAGAAAAGAATGCAGGCGGTGGAAATTTCTATTGTCCGGGAGCAGGCGTTCATCAACTCGGAAACCGGAATTCATGGCGATGTAGGTTTTTCTTACGGCGCATTTGCACAGGCCGCTATCATGCAGCGCGAAAATATCCAGAGATCCATTCAGTCAATTGATGAAATGATTGTTGAAGCGCTGGAATCTGTTGGTGAAGCTTACAAGGCGCTTAAGCGGCAGGAGATTGCCGCCGCCAACCAGGCATCCCGGAAAATAAAAGAACGGGATCGTTTGGAGCAGATTGCAAGCGACGATCAGGCGGTTGAAAGCCATCAACGCAAAGCATCCGGGAAATAATTATTATAAAAAAAACAGGCGTACTTTACGCAGCAAAATTAACAATCCGGTTCATGGGCGGATTTTCATGCGTTGTCGCTGTAATGTGCAGGATAATTTCCATGCTGTCCTGGGCGGGGATCGCGTGCATCATATCAGGCCCCGTGGCGTCCGCGTTTGCAGTGACGCTGCAATCTGCTGAACCTGCTGGGCAGATTCACTTTGCGGATAACGCGCCAGAAGCGGTGCCTGCGCGCGGATCGCCTGGGTAACGTGCTTGTCCCGGATGATATAACCCGCCATTTTTGGGGTAAATTGCAGAAAATGTTCGCAGGCGCGATGTACAGCACCGAAAGTTTTTTCGGCCTGTGTCCTGCTGTCCGCCATATTCACAATAATTCGAATATCCAGTTCAGGGTGTGTCATTGCAAGAAATTTTATCATCGCATATGCATCGGTGATTGATGTGGGATCATCCGTTACGACGATCAGCGCCTTTCCGATGCGGGAAAATAAAGGCATCATGTGGCTGTTCATTCCGGCAGCCAGGTCCACGATCAAATGATCATACTGGATGGCAGCCTTTATCAGGTCGCTGCACAATGTTTCAATCTGCCTGCGGCTCAAAGTGTCCAATGCGCCGGAACCAGATCTTCCTGCCAGCACATCAAAGCCCATTGCGGCACGATGCGTGGATACGCTGCCGACGCTCGCGGGTAACGCTCCGCCCGAAAAAGCGGATATGGCGCCGGCGAAGCTGATTTTACCGGCCACGACACTTGCCAGGTCATGTATGGGGGACATGGCAAGCTGCACATCCACATTGGCCAATCCCAGGTCGCCATCTACCAGTAATACACGGTTCCCAAAACCGGCCAATGCCTGTGATAAAGTAATTGAAAACCAGGTTTTTCCGACGCCGCCTTTGCCGGATGCAACAGCAATAAGATTGCTTTGCCGCGCCAATGCGCGCCTGCTGGAATTAATTTCTCCGTCGACAGATAATATTCTCGCGGGTGAGGTCAATACGGGTTCCTCCGTCATTGTGCGGCCTGCTCCAGTTCTAAAAATGATTCATGTTCTGCCGGATCCTCGAGCAAAAGGCGTGCTAGTGCGACCGGTGTTATTGAGGCCAGGCCATTCGCCACAAAAGGCGTAATGCTGACATGATGCAGTGTCATGGCTGCGGCCTCAAGTGCACCTAATATGCTTCCTAACCGTCTTGTTACATCCAGTTTTGTAACAATCATGCCACGGGCGCCAAGGCCGGAAAAAATGTTGACGATCTCACATGCTTCAACAGAATCGCCACCGGCAGGCAGCACCAGAACCGGATCGCAATCAACAGCCATGACAAGGTTTCTGAGAGACTTTAGCTCAGTCAAATTAAACGGAGACGTTCCGACAGTATCAATAATGCAATTTTTTATACTCTGCTTTGAATCTAATAAGGCGGCCAATTCCATGCCGTCGGCGGCCCGGTGCATCGGTACATTCATAGATCTTGCATAAGCTTCAAGCTGCTCTGCGCCGCCAGTACGGACCAGGTCAGTTGTAATCAGCATCGTCTCGTTACCTGCAAGAACCGATCGTGCGGCGAGTTTTGCAGCGGTAAGGGTTTTACCGGCGCCAGTTGGTCCAATTAATAAAATAGGCCGCACGGGATGTATTGGAATAGAAGCAAAATCGTAACGCAACTCCAGAGCCGCAGCCAGGGCCTGTACCGGATTACAGGCTGCCATTGTTCCCAGTGTTTCCAGTAGCATGGCGTTAATTGCTTGTGGTGCGCGATGAAAGGTTAGGGCGTTTTCTATACCGTCAAATGTGTCTTGATGTTTCCCATCTAAAAAGGGGGCCTGCATTTCCTGAAATTGCGGGTTTTCCGGAGAGGAATGTTCGACTGCTGCGCGTATGGAAACCTTGCCATTGCTTGTGCACTCGCTACTCAGGATTATCGCATCAGGGCCTAGCGTCGCGCGCAATTCTGCCATTGCGGCTTCCATGGTTGCTGCGGTAATCGTTCTAAAGCGCACTTTTTTGGTTTTCCCTATATTTGCCCAATGGTGCGGATTTTAGCTTGCGGATGGATTTCATTTTGAGAGACGACGCTCGTTTGGGGGCGGAAGCGTTCCACAATCGAACGTACGAAAGGACGGATGAATGGGCTGCACAGCAGGGCAGGGACCTGTCCTGCCTCGGCGGCCTGATCAAATTTCAGACGCACTGCACCAATAAATTCCTGCAACCGGCTTGGCTGCATCGCCAATTGCCGGTCATCACCCTGGCCAATAATTGATTCCGCAAAGATTTGTTCCCATTCTGGTGACAGGCTGATTAGCAGTACATATCCGCTGGGACCAATATTCTGATGGCATATCTGGCGCGCCAGCCGTGCACGGACATGTTCGTTGATGGCCCCGATATTCTGACTAAATCCAACTGCTTCAGAAATACCTTCCAGTATGGTAGGCAGGTCACGAATTGAAACGCGCTCGGCAAGAAGAAGTTGCAGTATGCGCTGAATACCCGACAGGGTGATTTGTGACGGCGAAATATCATCCAGCAATTTTTGGTGTGCCGGTGGCAGATCATCCAGCAATTTCCGCGTCTCGCCATAGGAGAGCAATTCACGCATGTTTTGCTGTACGGTTTCTGTCAGATGGGTCGTAATCACCGTGGGCGGATCGACGACCGTATAGCCGCGGAACGAAGCTTCCTCGCGCAGGGATTCGTCAATCCACATTGCCGGCATTCCAAATGTAGGCTCTTTTGTTTCCACACCCGGCAGATCAATTGGCGCGCCACGGGGGTCCATTACCAGCAAATGGCCAATTCTAAGTTCACCACTTCCGGATTCAACTTCCTTTACGCGGATAACATAGCCGTTGGCAGGAAGCTGAATATTATCCAGAATTCGCACAGAGGGCATGACAAACCCCATTTCCGATGCAATCTGTCTGCGTAACGCCTTAATCTGATCCGTCAACGGATGATTGCCTTGCTCATTGATAAGCGGAAGCAAGCCATAGCCAAGTTCAAGGCGTAAATCATCTATTGCGAGCGCCGTTTGAATGGGCTCGTCAGTTGTCGGTGTTTGCGCTGCCTTGATTTGCTCGTCTGCAATGGTTTCCAATGCCTCGCGTTTGCTTTTGGTGACGTACCATGCCAGCCAGCCAGAACCCACCGATAACACAAAGAAGGGAAAAAATGGCATTCCGGGAAGCAATCCCATAAGTCCGAGCAGGAACGAGGACAGGCCAAGCGCCTGCGGATAGCCCGAAAGCTGGGTGACCAATACCTTGTCGGCGGCGCCGCTTACACCGGCTTTTGAAACCAGCAAACCCGCTGCTGTCGAAACAATAAGAGCAGGAATTTGCGTTACCAGGCCATCGCCGACTGTCAGCGTGGTGTAGGAGCTTCCTGCCTCTGTGAGGCTAAGGCCTTTTTGTGCAACACCAATAATGATGCCGCCAATTACATTGATAAAGGTAATCATCAACCCTGCAATGGCGTCACCACGCACAAATTTGGCGGCGCCGTCCATTGCGCCAAAGAACGAGGATTCATCCTCCAGTTCTTTGCGGCGGAATTTCGCGGTGCTTTCATCTATCAAGCCCGCACTTAAATCGGCATCAATAGCCATCTGTTTACCAGGCATCGCGTCCAAGCTAAAGCGTGCGGCAACTTCGGCAATGCGGCCGGAACCTTTTGTGATTACGACAAAGTTTACAATCATCAATATGGCGAACACGATAATGCCGATGACGAAGTTTCCCTCCATCACCAGATTGCCAAAAGCATGAATGACCTGACCGGCGGCTTCGGTTCCTGCATGTCCCTCGGCAAGAATTAATCTTGTGGAAGCGAGATTAAGTGACAAACGAAGCATTGTTGAAATCAGCAAAATAATTGGAAAAGCGCTGAAATCCAGTGGTTTTTCAATAAACAGCGACGTCATCAAAATTAGCACGGAGAATGTAATCGATAGTGTGAGCGCAAAATCCAGCAGCCATGCCGGAAGGGGTATAATCAAAACCACCAGAATGCCGATAATACCCAACGCAATGCCAATATCGCCACGCATTGTGGCGAGACGCACGCTGGTCATCAGTCCGCCCAGGGTAAGACCGGTGACTGGAGATGCGGGGCTATCACTCATATTATGTTTCTACCATGACGAATGGAACTGTGTATTTCCTCATCATGCAGAAACACGATCCACGGAATCTCCGGCCGGGGCGGGAATATTTATCCCCGTATCACGGTACGCATTCAGCTTGTTACGCAACGTCCTGATGGATATGCCAAGTATGTTTGCCGCATGTGTGCGGTTTCCAAGGCAATGATTGAGCGTATTCAGGATTAAATCCTGCTCTACATCCGCGACAGTGCGTCCAACCATGCCGCGCACTGTGTCTTCAGCTGTGGATGCTGCGCGAGCCGCCGGTCCAGTAGCGATGGCAGCGTGCGCGGGATATTGCTGTGTTGACCCATCAGGCAGAACAATGGCTTCCGGTTCTATCTCACTCATCTGAGAAAGTAACAATGCGCGATGAATGGTGTTTTCCAATTCACGAACATTACCTCTCCAGGGGTGCGCCTGCAGCAGGTGGCGGCTCTTTTCAGAAATAGGTTTCTGGGGCAGCCCGTTTGACTTGGCATATTTTTCTACAAAATATTTAGCCAAGGCAATAATGTCGCCCGGCCGTGCCCGCAATGGCGGGATAGAAAGATTTACAACATTCAAACGGTACAGCAAATCCTCACGGAAAGTGCCATTGCGCACCGCCTGCAACAAATCAACGTTTGATGTGGCGATAACCCGGATATTCACCTTGATAGGTTTGCCGCCGCCGACGCGGTCAATTTCACGTTCCTGTAATGCGCGAAGCAGTTTTGCCTGTAACCGCACATCCATTTCACTAATTTCATCAAGCAGGATCGTGCCGCCTTCGGCCTCTTCGAATTTACCGATGCGCCGCGCGATAGCACCCGTGAAAGCGCCTTTTTCATGCCCGAATAATTCTGATTCCAGCAGGTTTTCCGGAATGGCAGCGCAGTTAACTGAAATAAACGGCATATCCGACCGCTTGGATTTTCTATGTACATAGCGGGCCATTACTTCTTTGCCCGTGCCGGATTCGCCGGTTATCAGAATGCTGGCCTCGCTGGGCGCAACCTGATCCGCCATGCGCAAGACGGCGGCCATGGCTGCATCGGAATAAATCACCTTGTGTGTTTCATCAGAAACCGCCTCCAGTATTGCCGCGATAAGAACGGCATCTGGGGGCAGTGGAATATATTCCTTGGCGCCAGCGCGAATGGCATTTGCCGCTTGTTCGCTGTCCGCATTAATTCCACATGCCGCTACCGGAACATGAATATGTTCAGCATCAAGCTGTTTGATCAAACGTGCAATATCAAGATTGACATCAACCATCAACAGATCGGCCCCACGGCCGTCACGTAGCGCAACGAGAGCATCATCTATATTGCCGGCAATAGATACTTTAGCTCCTTTTTCTATGGCTATTTTGGACGCGGCCCCCATCTCGCCATTCATATTTCCTATAATCAGTATACGCATCTTTATATCTCCTTATGACGGTCATTAATCGAAATAGCGGACGCGCTTCGCCGGTGGCAAGATAGAATTAATCAGCATTTCAAGTCGTCTTGGACTTTCCTGACGGCTTATTGAAGCAGCGCCAAGGGCATAAATATTCAGCACCATGGCTTCATTCGCGGAATTCCGTTCAAGCTTTGATGCAAGCGGCGCCAGCACCATATTTGACAAGACCGCGCCATATAATGTGGTCAACAACGCCAATGCCATGGCCGGACCGATGCTTTCCGGCTGCTGTAAATTTCCGAGAAGTTGAACCAGCCCCAAAAGCGTTCCTATAAGGCCCATGGCTGGGGCAACTTCAGCAGCGCGCCGCAGCACCCCGGCGCTACGATTGTGGCGGTTTACCATGGCAGCCACTTCCTGACGCAGTATGCGCTCTACCTCAGCAGGCGGAATTCCGTCCAGCATCATCGCAAATCCATGCGCCAGCATGGGTTTGTCATTAATTGATTTCATCAGCCGTTCGATATCCTTTTCGCCTTGACGGCGAGCACGCTCGGAAATCGCAATGACTTCGCGCGCGATGCTTTGAATGTCATCGCGTGCAGTAAAAATGGTTTGCAATATCATGCGCTGTGTATTCATAATTTCTGGAATCGAATAGGAAATCATTGTCACGGTGACGGTCCCGCCCATTACTATGAGTAGTGAAGGGATGTCGATAAATGCGATAGCGGAACCGCCAAGCAAGATGGCAATGAACAATAAAATGATGCCGCCGCCAAGGCCAAGAACTGTTGCGAAATCCATTTTCCAATACTCCAGATCCAGAAACTAGGTTCTGTCGCCCTTGATGATTTCAGTCATGGTCACCCCCAGCCTGTCATCAATCACAACAACTTCACCGCGCGCTACAAGACGGTTGTTAACGAAAATATCTATCGCTTCGCCGACCTTGCGATCCAGCTCAACAATAGTTCCAGGCCCCAGCTTCATAAGCTGGCTGACTTCCAGATATGCTTTTCCAAGAACAGCAGAAACATTCACCGGAATATCGAACACTGCTTCCAGTTCGTTGGCTGAGCGAGCCCCGCCTTCTTCATTTGTCAGGCTGCCATCGACATTGCCATCTGTGGTAACAGAAGGCAGGCCATGCTGAACTTCATCTTCGAGATTTTCCCAGTCAATTCCGTTTTCATTACTCATTTTGTAGAATCCATAAATTTTTGGTTGGCATCAATTTCAGTATTTTTGGGTGTAACAAAATCCGGTTCCACACCGGCATCAATTGAATCAACCCGGGATACATAGTTGGCAATCACCTGATCGATATGCTCAAGCTGTTCAGGTGAACGGTAGCTGACCCCTCCATCTGCCCACTCAATTACACATTGCGCGGGTGTCGTGTCAGGGACGCCAATAAGTATGACCCGCCCGGGGTAGCCTGTCGTAATCGTGATGCGATCAATTTTTTCTTTTAATATATCAATTAATTTTTCATCAACCTTCAGCACGATGCGGGGCTCTGTATTAAGATTGGACAAACATGATAGAAAAAGCGCTTCGATTTCCGCCGTTGGATTTTCCGCTATCAATACCGATGCCAGTTTTTTGGCGATTACCAGCGCCAATTCGGCAGATTGCCTGCGCAGAATTGCAATGTGTCCGGAAACTTCGGAAATAAGCGTGGAATATTGCGAAAGTAGCGCCGACAGGGTTTCTTCAGCCTGTTTTTCAATTTTAAACAGCGCCGAATCTTTGCCCGCAATTACGCCTTCTGCAAAAGCCGCATCCTGGATTTCTTTTATCTGGTTGTCTGTATAGGAACGTTTTTTTTGCGCCGCGAAGCTGTCCCGTAACGTATCGCTATTTTGCGTATCCAGATTTTGAAATGTAAATTTCAGGTTTTGTGTCATGGCCGGTCAATACACCAATTCGTCGTCGCTGTTACTGTCGGCAATCATGATTTCGCCTTTTGCAGCGAGATCTTTGGCCAGCAACACCATTGACATTTGCGCTTCATCCACTTCGCTGAGGCGAACAGGGCCCATTGCTTCCATGTCTTCACGCAGAATTTTTCCTGCCCGTTCTGACATATTTGAAAAGAACAGATCCCGCAATCCATCGGATGCCCCCTTTAGCGCCAGGGCCAATTTGGATTTATCAAAATTACGCAATAATGTTTGCACACTTCCAGGATCAAGTTTTCCTAAATCCTCGAAGGTAAACATCAGTGCGCGTATGCGTTCGGCGGATTCACGATTTCGCTCTTCAAGTGACGAAAGAAATCGGTTTTCTGTTTGCCGGTCAAAATTATTAAATATTTCTGCTATCACCTCATGCGCGTCGCGGCGGTTGGTCCGGGCTAGATTGTTCATGAATTCCGTGCGTAAAGTGCTCTCGACTTTATCAAGAATTTCTTTTTGAACGGATTCCATGCGTAACATCCGCATGATGACTTCTTGTGCAAAATCTTCCGGGAGCGCCGCTAGAACGCGCGCGGCGTGATCGGGCTTTACCTTGGTCATAACCACGGCGACGGTTTGGGGATATTCGTTTTTAAGAAAACTTGCCAGCACAGATTCATTTACATTTCCAAGTTTGTCCCACATGGTGCGCCCAGCTGGACCACGAATTTCGTCCATAATGGTGGCGACGCGTTCCTCATCCAGAAGGTTTCTCAACAGCCTTTCGGTTCCTTCGTAGGAACCAACGACGGAGCCGGTGGTTGATAGGCGCGAAACAAATTCATGCAAAAGTTTTTCAACGGTATCGGACTGAACCTGTCCCAGATGCGACATGATTTGGGAAAGCTCGCGTATTTCCTCGTCATCCAGCATGCGCCATAACTCAGCAGCATGTTCCTCGCCCAAAGCGAGCATAATGATGGCGGCCTTTTCCGGTCCTTCAATGTTGCGTGGTGTGCTCACCATAATTTTCGCTGCCTCTTTACTTATTCTTTGTCATGGAGCCAGGACCGCAATATCGCTATTGCTTCGTCTGGATGATTGCCAACGACTTCGCCAACTTTTTTGACCGATGACGCCTTTACCTGTCCGTCTATTTTTGCAATGTCGATCATAGAGTCGAGTTGTTGTTCTTTGGACTGAAGGATCTGAAGCATCGCCCCCGGTCCTTCCATCATGCCTGGCTGACTGGCCGTCGCAGACTGATTTCCTGATGAAGAAGGTCCGGTTATTTGCGGCACTCCTCCTGCGCCGCCAGCAAGCGTCGGCTGCATCTGTCCGCCTGCATAAGGCCCAACTTCAAGCAGGCGCGTGATTAATGGCCGGAATACAAACAGGGCGGTCAGCAATGCAACGAGGCCCAGAATTGACGTTTCTGCGAAGCGCATCCAATCGCCGGTTTCGATACCCAGGAATGGCGCTTCACCCGCATCTTGCGACTCCAGTTCCATTTCAGAAAAACGCAAATTGGCGATTCGCACCTGATCACCGCGTTTTTCATCATAGCCAATGGCGGTTCGCACCAGTGATTCTATCTGTTTTAATTCATCTTCACTGCGCGGGGTATATGTCCGGGCGCCATCGGGCTGTGTAGTCATGGCGCCATTTACCAGAACGGCGACGGATATCCGTTCAATTGCGCCTGCTTCTTTTGTCTTTACCCGTGTGGTTCTTGATATTTCAAAATTGGATGTTTCTTCCGTGCGCCTATCGCGAAGTTTGTCGTCGGCCTTTGCGCCAATGGTGTCGGCGGCACCCGGTAATTCGCTGGCGACGGACACACCTTCGGATTTTGGTTTTGCATCTTCAGACTCTTCCTCGACCGCACTGGTTGACCGTATTACCCGGCCATCGGGATCAAAAATTTCAGCATTTTCGGTAATGCGATCAAGATTTATCTGTGCAGTTACCTGTACGCGGATATTTTCCGGGCCAACTACACTGCCGACCAGGGTTTGTATCCGTTCCGATATAAGGGTTTCGTATTCGGTATTTTTGTCCTGAATATTTGCAACATTGCCTTTGTCGAAGTCGTCTTCAACGCCTCGCGCCAGCAATTTTCCCTTGTCATCAATCAAGGCGACCCGTGACGGGCTTAACCCCGGAACGGCGGATGCAGCAAGATGCAGTATGGCGTTGACTTGCGCGCTGCTAAGCTGTCCGCGCGATTTGATTACTATTGAAGCTGTCGGTTCCTGCTTGTTTCCCGATGCGAATAATTCACGCTTGGGAATAACCAGATGCACACGCGCATTCGAAATGCTGGAAATCGACCGGATGGTGCGGGCCAATTCACCTTCCATTGCCCGTAACTGATTTATGTTCTGGGCAAAGCTGGTTTGCCCCAGCATATCTGATTTGTCGAATATCTCATATCCTACGGTCCCGCCTGCAGGAATTCCCTGTTCTGCAAGCGCCATCCGTAATCGCCGCGCCTGGTCCTGGGGCACCAAAATCGTGCTGCCATCGCCCTGCAATTGATAGGGGATATTCATCGCTTCCAGCTTGCTTAATATTTCGCCGGAATCCGTCATATCAAGATCGGCATAGAGCAGGGACATGGGCTGCGTTGTGAATTGCATCGTCATATATGTGAAAAACGCAATAAGCCCAGCCGTGACAACGCCCATCGCCATCAGGCGGCCTGCGCCCAGCTTTCGTAAAAATTCTGTAAATCCGTTCAAATCCAGGTATCCGTCACACAGTAATCTTGTCCGCCAGGCGCCATCCTCTGGCATGTCGGCAATATTTACCCAGTGCTACGTGAATATCTCGTTAATGACGGCTCAAACTGTTTGTTAGCTATAAAAAATAAAAAACCGGGAGCGTCGCCGCTCCCGGTTTTTTTGAAAAGATAATTTTGCGGAAGGAAGTTATTCTGGATTTTCACGATAATCCTGTATCCGTGTCGTCCGCAGCCCCGCCAGACCGTGGCGCTCCAATGCGCTTTGCCATGCAAGGAACTCCTCAATGGTCAGAGTGTAGCGTTCGCAGGCGTCGTGCAGGCTCAGTAATCCGCCCCGAACAGCAGCTACAACTTCAGCCTTGCGACGAATGACCCAGCGTTTGGTGTTGGGTGGCGGCAGATCATCGAGCGAAATCGGTGTTCCGTGTGGTCCCGCCACACTTAGCGATGTAATGGTCTGACTTTGGTTCAGCATTTTGTTACCCGTAGCTCATGCCAAAACTGGCTTCCTGTTAAAACTGGCTCTTTGTGATGCGGCCATTTTTATTGAGACTCATAATATCACCGGGCCATTAAAGAAGCGCTAAAGGTCACAGTTAAAAATGCGATAAAGCTACATATTAACAATGACTTAATTAAGTATCGCAAAGCTTCCGGACGGCTGCTAAGCAGCCGCCCGGTCAGGCGGATTAGCGTTTGATACGGATCAGCTCATCGAGCATTTCATCGGCTGTCGTGATGATTTTGGAGTTGGCCGAATATGCCCGTTGCGCTGTAATCAGATTTGTAAATTCTTCCGCCAGCTCGACGGTCGATGCTTCCAGCACGTTAGGGTCTATTCGTCCCGCCGTGCCCCGGGTGGCTTCCAGCAGGGTAAAGGTGCCCGAAGTATCCGATTGGCCATAAGAATTACCGTTTCGCGCCGCCAATCCGTTTGGATTAGGAAACACAGCCAGCGGAATTTTGTAGATCTTCTGTCGGATGCCGTTTTCAAACGTCGCGGTTACAAACCCTTCATTGCTGACTTCCAGCCCTAGCAGGTTGCCAAACACCGCGCCGTTAATAGAGGCGGCCGCCAGAACCGAGTTGGTGGCGAACTGGGTAATACCGTCTGGTCGGCCCACCGTGCCGATATCCAGGGCGATGCTTGATGTGCCAAGACCGGTGATCGCCGTGTCCCATGCAATCGTCATCGGTGATGGGGTTGGAAATGTGGTGGCAGCATCAAGTGTGCCGTCAGTCTGGAACACCAGATTACCAGCGGCGACACGGCCCGCCGGATGGCTTGCAACCAGCACATCGGTAACCGGCGTAACATAGGCTTCCGCCGCCCAGGTATTGGCTGCGGTTTTGATAAAGCCAAAGTTCATTGTGCGGCTGCCGCCCTGGCTGTCATAGAACTGTATGCTGCGGACAAAATCGGGGGTGGTGATTGTGCCATCGGCGATCTGTCCCACAGCATAGGTGCCCGCGGCAGGATGCACGGGCGTGCTGGCTTTCAGGTTCGCCTGCAAGGACATTTGAGTCGTCGGATCGGCGGTGCCTGTCAGGCTGCTGATGTCGATAGGTCTAAGGGCGGATAGGTCGCTCAGGTTCGTAGGCAGATTGCCCAGATTGTCGATGGGCCAGCCAAACAGATAATTGCCGGCAGAATTTTGCAGAAACCCCTGATCATTGGTGCGGAAAGCGCCCGCGCGGGTGAAATGTGTTTCGCCTTGCCCGGCTGTCGCCGAGGAAGAGGTTACAAAAAAACCCTTGCCGGTAATCGCCAGATCGGTGGGTGAGCTTGAAGCCTGCAACAGGCCCTGCTTGTCGATATTCTGGTTTGGGGTGATCTGTACGCCGCCTGGTGAATAGGAGTGGTCGCCAGCCGGCGACGTAACCAGGGTGGAAAAGCGCGCTTTCGTGTCCTTGTAACCGGTTGTGTTCAGGTTCGCGATATTATCAGAAATAATACCAAGCGCGCTGGCGTTCGCCGTTAATCCGGATACGCCGCTAAATAGTGCACCATAAATACTCATTTGATTTTCCTCTTGCGGGCGTCACTTGTTCGAAGCGCCGACCGGCTTCCTGTTAAGGCGCATCATTCATTACGCCGATTGAGATTTGAATGACGCCCGTATGGACGCCATTGATTTTTTTACGATCCACCTGTTGTGGCTGTGGCTGTTTTTGCCGGTTCCGTCACGGTGAGAACATCACTGAGATTGATCTTCACGCCACCGACTACCAAAACGGGCTGATTGCCTGATGAGTCAACACTGGTCACCGTGCCATTAGTGAACACCTTGCTGCTGACGGGAACATCGTTCTTGTCAACCGCCGTTATGCTGATGCTGTACACACCATCGGGCTGCTGATCGCCGTTTTTATCCACGCCATTCCACGTCAGGGTATTCAGACCGGCTTCCGGTGTTACATTCTGTTCAAGCATCACTTTGCCCGCGCTATCCTTCAGTGTGACGACAGTGCTGGCGGCCTTTGGATCAACTTCATAGGTCCAGTTTGCGGTTCCATTGGCAAGGTTCGTGTTTGTATTTATTGTTCTGATTTCACGCCCGATGTAATCGAGTGGCGCGCCCGCACTGCTGCTCCTGGTTACAGACAGCACATCCTTGAGAGGGACTTTGACGCTACCAATAAAGAGCGATGGCTCATCGCCAGAAATCTCCACATTGGTAACGGTGCCGGTTGTGAAAACCTTTGCCGTGACGGGTTTTTTGTTGAGATCAAGTGCCGAAACGCTAAGACTGTAGACACCATCAGGGAATGGATTGCCGTTTTTATCTTTGCCGTTCCATGAGAAATTATGCGTGCCAGCGCCTGTTACGCCTTCTACAGTAAATACGGCATTGCCTTTTGCGTCCAGGACAGTGACGGCACTGCTTGCTGCTTTCGGATCAACCTCGTAGGACCAGTTCGCCATTCCGTTAGACAGATTGGTACTACTGTTGGCCATTCTTACTTCGCGACCAATGTAATTAAATGCGGCGCTAGATGTATTGCCGCTGGTAAGCGCAATCAGCTTTTCCAGATTTTTGTTAGACTGAATTGACTGTTCAACCGACGTAAACTGCACCAATTGGCTGGTAAATTCCTTTGAATCCATAGGTTCCAGCGGATCCTGGTTTTGCAACTGGGTAGTCAGCAATGTCAAGAAGCTGTCAAAATCATTTGCCAGTTTATTCAGTGCATTACCAGAAGCCGTAATAACGGGTGCAGGCGTCGAAGTTGAAGCCGCAGACGCTGCTGCCGTCGAGGGATTTTTTGGATCCGAAATTATTGCCGGGGACAGCCCGTTTATAGCCATAATCGTTTTTCCTAAATTTGGATATTAATGGCGCGGTTCGCAAAACGCGCTGCTATAGGCGCAACAGTGTCATCCCAGTCATCTGACAAAGGGTCGCCGCCTCTATCAGGCCCGTTATAGGCTAAGTCAGCATGCTGCTGATCCTGCCGCCCGCCCTTGAGCGAGAAGCTCAGTGAATTACTGTCGGTCTTCAGGCCAGCTTCCATCAGGCTTCGTTCCAGAGCGCGTGAATCACGTTGCAGCAAATCCAGTGTTTCCGGTCTTTCTACCGCTATGACGGCACTCAGTTTTCCTTCTGCGGAAACTTCCATGCGCACATCCACACGGCCCAGTTCTGGCGGATCAAGCCGCAACTGAAAGCGGTTCGCTACCGTGTCAGTATGCTGCGCAATATGAATGGCGATATCGCGTATCGGCGGGCTTACATGCTGGGGCGGCGTTTCAGCGCGCGGTAGTACCGGCCCGGCGCCGGAGCGAAGGGCCTCCGGCTTGTCCATCATAACAATATTGCCCGTTTCGCTCTGCGTCAGATCCGTGCCGACGAATTGCTGTAAACCATCGGGGGCCGCGGCCAAAAGCCCTTCTGAAGCCTGGACTAATGCCTGCGTAAAACCTTGCCCATCCAAAATTGTTTGCGGCTGTGATGTGATTATTTGTGCTTGCACGGCCGTTGTAACTGGCGGCGTTGCAGCCGACACGGCGACACGGCCTGCATTCGAATCCGGCAAGGGCTGAATGGGCAACTTATCCTGTTGGCGCACCAGCTGCGTTTCCGCAGGAATATTGCTGCCGGTTGCTGGTTTCATATTCAGGGGCGCGGCTAATTCTGCTGATAAAACCTGCGCTGCTGCTTCAGAAGCCGCCGGATTAGCCCCGTGCTGTGGCGTTGTATTTTTACGCGGGGATGTTGGCGTTAAATTCTGCTGCCGACTGTCAAGCTGCGGTTCCAACGCAGCAGCAGATTCGACTGGAATTTGCGGATCCAAGGGTTGCTGTAACGCCACAGTATCAACGGTGCCGGTCAATATTTCGGGTTTCTTTTTTTGTGTAGTGTTCTGGTCAACGGTTTTGGAGTTTGACGCGCCCTGGATGGCAATTGGCGGCGGGTTTGTTACTGCCTGTTGTGGTGTAATGGATTGGTTAATAGAAGCATGTGCGGAATCTGGGGCAATTTTCAGGGCGCTGGAAATTATTTCCCTGGAATCTGTATACAGATTACTATCTTCTGCTTGAGCCGTGATGAGCGTTTGTTTGTGTAAAGGTTCCTGTGCGGGAGCTATCGTGTTCAAGGGAACATTGTCAGTAACCGGCAAGGATATGGCTGCGGCGCTATTCAGCAACTTATCGGTCAGGGACACCGTTTTATTTTCCACGGATGTGGACATCGAATCAGTATGATTTTCCTGTGATGTTTGAAAAATATTAATTTTCATGTCTGAGGTTGCGGCCAGCGCAGGCGCAGATGAAGTAGATGCTATGTTTTCTGTTTCTGCATCAGATGGCCTGGTTACGATAGTGGTAACTTCCGAGTCTGGCAGCAGGTTGATTTTTGGATACATAATTCCGGATTTTGTATCCGCTGCAATATTCTGATCCGCTGTTTCAGGTTTTTTTTCATTTCCGGAAGACGTAGTTAGGGTGCCAGACGAAAGCAGGCTGTTTTTCGGCGTTTGCCCGTTATTTGACGCAGCTTCGTCTGCTGAAATTACAGAAGAAAGGGCTTTCGTCACAATGGCAGGCGGCAAAACGGTTAGCAGCGGGTTCGTGAATATATTTGAAAAATCAGTAACGGCGCTGGTTCTGTCGTCCATGTTCTCTGGTGCAGGGGTAAGCCCCAGAATAATGTCTAATAGGTTTCCGAATTCTGCAATAACCTTGGGGTTGTCTTGATGGGGGCTGTCAGGCGTGACGCCTGCCGACAAACCGGTAGTGCCAGTGCTTGCAGGAACAGTGCGGGATGCAATAGAAGCGGCCGTATTTGTTATTCCCTGGCCGGGCAGTGCAAATATATTCTGTAACAGTTCCATTTTGATCCCTGTTCGTCACCACCATTTTTATGGCGGCCATTCTGTGTAGCCACGCCTGATCACAAACAGGCATAAGACGAACTATCACTAGCAAGGGGCGGGCCAAGTTATAAAAATCCCAAAAAGCGCGAAATTTTCGATCCGGGAAAACCACTATTTCCGGTTTTTTGAGATGACCGGCAAACATCGCCCGGAAACTAGCGCCAACAGGGAAAATTCTTCCATGCGCGACAGCCGACATCTTTCTGCGCGGCGCAAAAATTCTAAAAAATGGCTATTTTCTGGGATTAGTCCGCTTTCCGGGAGTCTGGCATCAAGCTTGCACACATATATGCGAGAAAGGATGTCAAAATGTCTGGAATTGGAATTCTTGGTAATGCGATTAGTGGCTTGCAAACAAGCCAGACGGCACTTCGCCATACATCTACCAATATCGCAAATGTAAATAATCCGGATTTTGCACGGCGTCAGGTCAATTTTCAGTCACGCGCATTGGGTGGCGTTGAAATTTCAGATGTAACCCGCATAGCCAATGATTTTTTAACCCGTGAATCTTACAGGGCAACATCAAACGCAGAAGCGGCGGGAATTATTTCGAAACTCCATGACCGGCTGCAATCAACGCTGGGGGATCCGTCAGCTAACAATTCTATCGCCTCAAAAATTAATGCGATGTTTGCCGATCTTTCCGAGATGCAGATCGATCCGACATCGAATGTCCGGCGTGGAGCCGGTGTGAATAGCGTACAGGCGTCCCTTGATGAACTGGGAAAACTTGCAACATCTGTGCAACAAATCAGGGGTGATGCGGATCAGGATATTTTCGGTCGCATCGGAATTGTCAATGACCTGTTAAAAAACATCTATGATTTAAATGTTCAAATTGTCGCTTCAAACTCATTAAGCAATGACGCAGGCGCCCTGATTGATCAGCGTCAGCAGTCGTTGACGGCGCTATCCAAAATTATAGATATTCGTATTTCACCCCAGGCAGACGGACGAACATTTGTTGCGACATCGGATGGTATTTTTATGGTCAGCACCACGCTGACAAAAATGAAATATGAGTCTGGGGCTACCGTTACGCCAGACACCATTTTTCCACGTATAACGCTTCATAATACCGACTTTGCCACGGGTGCGGTTAGTCCGGTTGGGCAACCGTTGGAGACGCATATTTTATCAGGTGAGCTGCGCGGTCTGCTTGATATGCGGGATGTGACCCTGCCAAAAATTGCAGAAGAGGTTGGAGAGCTGGCCTCAAAACTCGCGGACCAATTGAATGCAATTCATAATGATAGCTCGGCAGTGCCGGCGCCCAATCGATTGACGGGTATTAATACGGGACTTCTTGCAGCTGATGCGCATAATTTTTCCGGCATCAGTAATTTCAGTGTTACGGATGCTACAGGCCTGACTGTCGTCAGTGTCCAGGCTGATTTTACGAATAATCAATACCGGATTAATGGCGGTGCGCCTGTAGCGTTTGGCGGCGCAACGATTGGGGACGCTGTTGCGGCCATTAATACCGGGCTTGGCGCCAGTGGCAGCCTCACCTTTGTGAACGGCGTAATGACGCTTTCCGCCACAAACCCTGCCCATGGCGTGGCGATGGTGCAGGATAGCGCATTACCCAGCTCGCGGGCGGGACGTGGCTTTGCGCATTTCTTTGGTCTTAATGACCTGGTGAGGGCCGATAAGCCAAGCCATTATCAAACAGGTATCTCGGCTGGCGCCGCTCATGGGTTCACGCTTGGCAGTACGGCGCAGTTCAAATTCATCGATGCACAGGGACAGATCCCACTGGATTTTACACTCACGGTGGCCGGCGCGACTGTGGGTGATGTGATTACGCAACTCAATACAGGCGTAGCTCCTTATGGAAGTTTTGCTTTGGATGCCAGTGGTCAACTCGCTTTCACACCTGCACCTGCGTACGAGGGGGGAGCGCTATATTCGGTGAATGATTTAACAAACCGTGGTGGCACGGGACTTGGTCTTTCACAGATTTTTGGAATTGGGCCTGGTGCACGGCAAAACCAGGCGATGGGTATGGAAGTACGTTCCGATATCTTCTCGAACAATAACCGGCTTGCACTGGCAAAACTAAATGTAACAGCGCCCGGGACCGCTGCGCTTGGTGTCGCGGATGATCGCGGGGCAATAGCATTTCACGCGCTGGAAGACAAAATAACAAAATTTGATGCGGCCGGGCATATCACAGGGCTGTCTGCAACCCTGAGCGATTATAGTGGTCAGATTCTGTCAACTGCTGCCAGACTGGCGGCGCAGGCCAAGGCGATCGGCGATGATCGTAGCGGCATCCGGGACGAAATAAACTCTCAGATCAGCGATATTTCTGGCGTCAATCTTGACGAAGAACTGGCTAATCTTGTGGTCTATCAGAACGCTTATAATGCGGCTGCCCGCATGATTAAAGCCGCCGAGGAATTGTTCAATGCGCTGCTGGATGCTGTGTAATAGCTGAGGGAATAGTGATATGACGCGAATTTCAACGCTTTCACAACAGCAGTCCATAGTCAGCCAGATGCTACGCGCACAAAACCTGGTGGCGGATGATCAGCGTCAGGTGGCGACCGGGTTCAAAGCTGATCGTTATGACGGGATAGCGCGCGATGCAGCAACTCTTGTTAGCGCCCGGACGGTTGAAAGCCGGACTTTACAATTTATTGAACTGGGGCAACAGATCGGCGCGCAGGTCAATTTTCAGGATACCGGATTGACGGCAATGTATGATTCCGCAAAAACATTACGCGACAGTATATTGGGGTCATTGGCGACGAATAGTGGCCGTACCGTCTCCATCGATCTGGATAGCGCATTTGTGTCGGGTAAAGCTGTGCTGAATACCCGGTTTGCAGGCAGGTTTCTTTTTGCCGGATCACGAACAGACGTGCAGCCATTCAATGCCGTGGATCTGGCTGATCTGGCGACGGTTGCATCGCCTATTGCAAGTTTTTTTGATAACAGCCAGCAAAAGGCTCAGGTGCGCGTTGAACAAAATCTGACCATCGAACACAGTATTCTGGCGGACGAGATGGGTATTAACATGATGGCCTCTGTCAAGCGGTTGGCGGAATATAATGCAGCGACACCATTTAATCAGGTTTTGACGCCGGCCGACCGCGCGATTCTCCAGGCTGAAGTGACCAATCTGGATAATGTGCTTTCCGAAATTATCAAATTGCAGACAAACAACGGGTATATCTCAAAACGTATCGAAGCCGTAACGATCCGTAATGAAGCACTGGATAATGTGAACAAGCAGCTTATTTCCGATTTGTCGGAAGTGGATATGGCGGAGGCCATCTCCAGGTTTAATCAGGATAAGCTGGCGGTGGAGGCCTCCTATAACTTGCTCCGTCAAATATCCCAGCTCAGTCTGCTGAACTTCCTCTAAAGCACGGCGCTTGCCGTAAGCGCCGGGTGCCTGTATTTAGGCGCGATGTCACATACACTGCAATTAACCAATTTGGGCCTGCCGGGCGTACCCGGTGCAACGCGGGTCGTCGTCGCCATGTCGGGGGGCGTCGATTCATCTGTTGCCGCCGCGCTGCTGCATGAACAGGGCTATGATACGGTTGGCGTCACCCTGCAATTATATGACCATGGCGCTGCGGTTTCGCGCAAGGGCGCCTGCTGTGCAGGACAGGATATTTATGACGCTCGCTTTGTAGCTGAAAAAATCGGTATTCCACATTATGTGCTGGATTATGAAAGCCGGTTTCGTCAAACAGTGATGGATGATTTTGCAGATAGTTATCTTGCCGGTGAAACACCGGTTCCCTGTGTGACCTGTAACCAGACGGTAAAATTCACCGATTTGCTTCAGGTGGCGCGCGAGCTTGGCGCACAGGCTCTTGTTACCGGTCATTATGTGCGCCGGATAATGGGCAAGCAGGGGCCAGAACTGCACCGCGCCGTGGATCCTGATCGCGACCAGAGCTATTTTCTGTTTGCAACCACTGGCGCGCAACTGGACTATTTACGCTTCCCGCTGGGTGATCTGTACAAGGATGAAACCCGCGCCATCGCGGGGCGCCTTGGTTTGGCGGTTGCGGACAAGCCGGACAGTCAGGATATCTGTTTCGTGCCGCAAGGCGGCTATGCAAGCGTAATCGAAAAACTGCGCCCCGATGCGGTGGGTCCCGGCGACATCGTGCATCTCGATGGCCGCGTCCTGGCGCGTCATCAGGGTATCATTCATTATACGGTTGGTCAGCGCCGCGGCCTTGGGGTTGGCGGGGGCGAACCCCTGTTCGTTGTGCGCCTGGATGCGGGTCGGCGCCAGGTGATTGTCGGGCCGCGCGAAGCATTGCTTCGCCGTCATGTGCGGGTGCGTCAGCTTAACTGGCTTGGGGATAGTCCGCCTTCTATTGAAGGGCAGGAAGTTGCGGTCAAGGTACGCTCTACACGGCCAGCGGTTCCCGGGGCACTGTTCCCGGACGGTGCAGGTGGCGCCAACATTACCCTGCACCAACCGGAAGAGGCGGTGGCCCCCGGCCAGGCCTGCGTGATTTATGAGGCGGGCGAAAGCAGCCGTGTGCTTGGTGGCGGCTGGATCATGCGCGATGTGCAGGCTGCCTCGTAAAATCCGCTAAAATGGCCATTGCGTCAGATCTAACATGCTGATCCTTGTTTATGCTATGAAAGTTAGGGGGCAGGATCGGTCGGCAGACGACCCGGCCAGTTGGTTCAGCATTTTTAAATGGTCATTTGGCGCGTGTCTGAAACGGGACAAAATCCGGATTTGAAGCAAGGCCGCATCACAGCGTTTCTGCGCTGGTGGGGTGCTGAATTGCGAACGCTCGTCCCGCCCCGGCTGGCTGTACTGTCCGGGCTTGCCCGCGAAGTGATAGTGCTGGTTCCAGAGGGAAATGATTTTACCGTGCGGCGATGTGTTGGGGGCGCCGCGCAAATGCTAGGACTTTTATCACAGGCCGGAAAGGGTGACCAGGTGGCGCGCTATCGCGCAACAGGCGCCGAATGTGTTCTGCGCATTCCATCGGCGCAGGGGTTACGGCGGCAGGCGCCCATAGCGGTTTCTGCATTGCCACGGGGCTATGATGCCGTTGCAGGTGAAATTGAACGGCAAACCCCATTTGCGCCAGATCAGGTCTATCTGGGCTATCACGTAGAAGATACGATTGATCCTCGTGGCAGGGTGATGGCGCATCTGGCGCTGGTTCCATGCGCCAGCACGGATATGGTGCTGCAAACATTGTCCAGATCAGGGATTGTTCCGGATCGGATTACACTGGCCGATGATGCGAACGAAAATTCAGCTGGCGATACCGTTCACATTCTTAGGCCACTGCGCAAAGAACCAGCGCCTAAAATTTTGCTGGCGGTTGTATCCATCTTGTTGCTGGTTTCACTGGTATCGCCTTTCTGGCGAAATTCAGTGGCGTTATCAGATGTTGAAAAGGCACTTGCTCAAGCGCGGCAGGCCGCATTGCCGGACAATCCAGGGAATGGGGCAGGGGATGCGCAATCACAGATGACCTATCTGGTGGAATTGCGTGGCCAGAGACCGCCTGTTACAGCATTGTTGAATGCAATCAGCACCGCACTTCCCGATACGGCGCATCTGGCGCAGTTTGAACTTTCCGGCCGCACCCTTGCATTACAGGGCGTAGCCCATGCGGCGCCAGACTTGATTGCGCCACTGGAGGCGCTCGATCAGGTGGCAAAGGTGGAATTCACTGCGCCCACTTTGCGTGACCCGGTGCAGGGGCTGGAGCAATTTCAGTTGACCATTCAGTTGCGCGCAGCATCAGTGGCGGAGCAGACAGAATGAGCGCGCTTGAAAATATGCGCGGGCGCGCAGTGGCGTTATTGTTATTATTGGGCGCAATCATGCTGGTATGGTTTGGCGCGGCGCATCCTTATCTGGAAGCGCTTTCCAATACCAGGCACAGGCTGGAGGCGGCCTCGGCGCAATTGCAAATTTATCAGCGCGCCGTTGCGCGCGGAAAAGTGGCCCATGCCGGAAAAAATGATGCGCTGGATGCATTGTTGCTGCCAGGGGAAAGCGCCGCCGCCGCCGCTGCTTATTTGCAGCAACGCATGGGCGAGATAGCGGCGGACAGCGGGGCATTGTTATTAAGCTTCGAATTATTGCCGGTGACAAATACTGATGACGCACCATTGAAAGCCGCCATGGGCCGTATCCGGGTTACGGCGAATACACAGTCCCTGCGCGCACTTTTGCATGCAGTGGAAAGTCACCGGCCGCTGCTATTGCTGGATAATCTCTTTGTACGGGCGCGCAGCGATCAGGATAGTGTGCCGGGCGGTCATCTGGACGTGCAGATGGATGTTTCGGGCTTTCGTCGGGCAGCAGAATGATCATGCGCAAGATTTTGCTGACGGCGGGCGCCGTGTTGACCGGGATCGCAATTATACCCTGGTTGCGCGATCCCATGGTCACAGACAGCGGGCCGGGGATAGCCATAAATGCGCCGCAGGCCCCGTCAGATTTCAATGATCCGGGGCCGCTTGAGAAATATGACGAAATCGTCCAGCGTCCGGTTTTTGTGGCCACCCGGCGTCCGGTTGCGGCCCCGGCCTTGAATCCTGGCCATACAGGCGAGGTCATGCTGCTGGGCATTTATCCGGTGGTAGGGGTGGTGATTGCGGGGCAACAGCGCCTGGTCTTGATCCGCAAGGCCGCGGGTGACACAGTGAGCCGGATAGCGCAGGGGGCAGAACTGGACGGCTGGACTTTAACAGAAGTGTCGCGCGCGCGGCTGGTCCTGGAAAAGGCCGGAAACCGCAAGGAAGTATCCCTGCAGAATAATGGCGGTAGTGCAGATTGAACAGGCTCATGAGTATTTTTAAGCGGCGGCATCTATCAGGGCCTGATGATTTTAGGTTGATCCCTTGCCCTTCCCGTATCGCTGTCATTACCCGGCTTGTCCGCGCAATGACAATGCAGGGGGATTCAATCCAATATCATCCCACTCTAAATGCAGCATTTCTATTTTTAGCGATGTTTGTTGCGCTGGCCGGTTGTGCGGATCAGCGCCAGCGTTTGGCTGTACCCGTGCCCCAGCCCCCGGTTGCGAAAGCTCCCCAGAATCCATCCCCTGTATCGGCCGCTGCGACACCCTTGAACGCTCCGGCAAAGCCCATTGAGGAATATTATCCCGCACCCGGCGGTTCAGCGCCCGATGCTACGCCGCGCACGGCCACGGCTGCGGGGGATATCAGCCTGAATTTTCAGAACGCCAGCATTGCGGAAATTGCGGGCGTCATCCTGGGCGACCTGCTGAGGGTTCCATTCACCATTGATGCAGGCGTACAGGGGAGTGCGTCGCTGAATACCGGCATGCCGGTTAACCGCGACGCGCTGATTCCGGTGCTGGAAGCGATCCTGTCCAGCATGAATGCCGTGTTGATCAATCAGGGCGAGGTATATCGTATCAAATCCGCCATCGGCATGGATTTACCGGGCGCGCCGGTGGGCGCTGGATTGCCGTCTGGTACGGGTGCGGGTTTCGAAGTGTTTGCACTGTCTTATATTGGCGCCGCTGAGATGGCGAAGCTAATCGCGCCGCTAGTGCCCGAAGGCCGCCCGGTAAATGTCGATGCACAGCGCAATCTGCTGATCGTCGGCGGCACTGGGCCGGAACGTCAGTCGGTGCGTGAAACCATTGCTCTGTTTGATGTGAACGCCATGGCCGATCAGTCGGTGTTGCTGATCAGCCTTGAGCATGTCGATGTCCGAACCATTTTGTTTGAGTTGGAGAATATTTTCGGCGATACCGGAAAGGGACCGCTTGCGGGCCTTGTGCGCTTTGTACCGGTCGAGCGATTGAACGCGCTGATGGTGCTGTCTTCACAGCAGAACTATTTAAGTCAGGCGCGCGACTGGATCCGGCGGCTGGACCGTACGCGCCGCGCCGATGAACAGACGGTGTTTGTGTATTTCATGCAGCATGGCTCCGCTCCCGATATGGTGAAAACCCTACAGGAAATTTTTACCAGCGCATCGGGCGCGCGCGAAACGGCGCCGGATGCAACCCAAACCGGTACAGATGTGGAGATTGCATTGCCAATCCCATCGGGAAATTCTGCGGGCATTGCCCCGCCCCCCCTGCGCATCACGGCGGACCGGTCCAAAAACGCACTGCTGATTCAGGGCAATGAACGCCAGTATCAGCAGGTCAAGGACGTACTGGGAAAACTGGACATCGCCCCGCTGCAAGTGATGATTGAGGCGCAAATCGTAGAGGTCAGCCTGGGCGACACCCTACGCTATGGGGTGCAATATTTCCTGGATACGGGCGGACTGAAAATTGATGAAGACAGCATCACCCAACTGACATCGGGCGCGTCGGCCACAGGCATTGCGCCAAACCTGTCATCGCCACCGGGCGGCGGCTTTGCGTTTTCGCTATCGGGCAGGGCAGGGCAGAACCGGGTCGTGCTGGATGCGCTGTCGGATTTAACCAGCGTCAACATGATTTCCGCGCCGACACTTTTCGTGCTGGACAATCAGGTCGCGCGGTTGCGTGTCGGCGATGAAGTTCCGATCATCACACAAACTGCCGACGGGCTGACAAATGATTCCCGTACGCTGAATACGGTGCAATATCGCAGTACCGGCGTATTGCTGGAAGTAACCCCGCAGGTAAATTCCGGCGGCATGGTAACCCTGCAAATCGTGCAGGAAGTCAGCGCGGCGGTAAACACCCAAAGCTCGGGCAGCTCTACCATCAATTCTCCCACCATTCAGCAGCGCAGCTTCCTTAGCACTGTGGGCGTGCGCGATGGCGAAACCATTCTGCTGGGCGGCCTGATCCGTGAACAGGCCTCAAAAGGCCGCAGTGGCATCCCCATCCTGCATCAGGTGCCGGTGCTGGGCAATCTGTTCGGGCGCACCAATAATTCGGCGCAACGCACCGAGCTGCTGGTGATGATTACCCCGCGCGTTGTGCGTGACACACAGCAAAACCGTGATGTCACCATGACCATCCGCGAAAAATATCAGGGGATATTGTTGCTCCAGGAAAAAGGCGCGGAACGTCCTCGAAGAGTGTATGGGGAATAAAGGCGGCTTATTTTGCCGTCAGCGTGGTATTGATCTGATACTTGCCATTTCCGCCACAGCAGTGCTGGACGGAAAGCAGATAGGTACCCGGATTAACCGGTGTGTTAAGCCCGAAATTATAGCCCGCGCCACCATCGTCATTACTTGCCACCGGGTTGCCGCGACTATCCATCAGACGGGCGGTGACATCGCTGGACCCGCGCGAATTCACGGCAAGCATTCCCGGTTCAGATACGCGCAGTGAAAACATATCGACATCGTTGGCTGCGCTAATTTGTCCTTCGAGGCTGGCGCGTGTTGCGCCCGCCTGTAACAGTGTCATTGCGGTTCTGGCAGTTGCACCATAATCATCGGGTTCCGCCCCTGTCGCACCGGCGCGGCCAGCACCCACGGCTATGTCGAAACTGGCAACCGGCCTTAGCGCATCACCGCTGCGGTATAAATATAGTTTTGCGAAACCTTCCGGCGTGGTTTCAGAAAAAACGGTGCTGGCCTGCAAACGTCCGCCTTCCGTTTTGAGTATGTTGATCGTACTGCCGGGTGGCCCCGCCAGAATGGCGTCGGCGCCAGCGCGCGCGATTTCGGGACCGGAAAGCGTAATCACAGTGCGCTGATTTCGCAGGACGCGCGCCACGGGGTAGGGGGGCGCAAGCATGCCGGGACTGCTCAGGGCCGCAGCCAGTTGTGGCAGCCATGCGGCTGCGGATGCCGGCAGGCCGCTATCTGTTCTGGCAATGTCTTGCAGCGCCCCCCCCATGGCGGCGCCAAGCGAGCGGGACAATGTTCCGGCCATGCCTTCGCGCGCCGCAAACAAACCGTTTTTTGTGCGCTGTAACAACAGTGCTCGGGTTCCCGTCTGGCCGCCCAGTGACCGGTACAGGTTGAACAAACGCCGCGCGGATTCTGCCAATGCCTGATCCGTGGCGGAAAGTGTGCTTTTATCCGCCGCACTTACCGCGCCATCGGGTGTAATACGCAATAACGGGCCTTCGCCGCTCAGGGCATCGGGGGCAATGCGATTTGCATCGGCGAATAATTGTGAGAGGTTGGCCAGATATTCCGGGTTGCTATCCGCTTCTATGCTCAATGTGGATTGGGCGTGGGCGGGGGAGGCGAGGATGATGAAAGCGGTTAGTAAGATAAGAGAAATTTTTACTAACGTAAATTTTTTCGCAGCCCCCCACCCCAACCCCTCCCCACGAGGGGGAGGGGCTTTGCCACCGAGTGCGGAGTTTCTTCTCCCCCCCCCTCGTGGGGAGGGCCGGGGTGGGGGGCGCAGTATGAGAAAATTCTTCATAATAACCGTGGCGCTCTCGCCGCCAGATCACTTTCCAGCAGCGCAAACAATAGATGGTCCTGCCACACGCCGTTGATACGCAGATAGCGGCGCGCCAGACCTTCTTCCTGAAAGCCCGCATGACGTAACACGGCCTTGGACGGTTCATTGTTGGGTACGCAGGCCGCTTCCAGCCGGTGCAGGCCAAGCTGTTCAAACACAAATGGCACTATACAGCGCGCCGCCTCGCGCATATAGCCCTGGCCCGAATATGGCTGTCCCATCCAGTATCCCAGCGTACCGGATTGCGTCACACCGCGCCGGATATTGCTGAGGGTAAGGCCGCCGATCAATGCGGAATCTTCCTGACGAAATATGAACAGGGCATAGCCCGTATCCTCGCGCATTTCCTGTGCATAGCGTTTCAGGCGGCGGCGGTATGCAGGGCGGCTAAGATCATCTGCGGGCCATATAGGTTCCCATGGAGTCAGGAATGCACGGCTGGTTTCGCGCAATGTGGCCCATTCATCAAAATCACTGACAAGGGGGGCGCGCAGAAAAACCCTGCGTCCCTCAATCCGCACCTGTTCACTCATCAACACCGATGGCCGTAATAAGGACATAATCCTGAATGATTCTCCCCGAACGCAGCCATTTTAACGCTGCGAAATTATCCCGCGCCGAATCTTGCCGCTATTTTGCTGCTGGATTCAAGCTGCGTAATGGGGCCTAGCGCAGAAACGGCTAATTTTGGCTTGTTCAACATCCTGTCGGCATAGCGTTGCACCGCCGCAGCATCGACCGAATCAATTTTTTCCACCAGTTCGGCATTGGTTAGCAGGCGCCCCCGGATCAGCAGATGGCGCGCCATCTGCTCACACCGGGAACTGGGGGATTCAAGCCCCATCAGCAGGCCTGCCTTTAACTGTGCGCGGGCGCGTGCCACTTCGTCGGAACGCACAGAACCGGCCACTCCCTGCATTTCATTGACAAGGACCGGCACAAGTTCACCCAATCTGTCTGGTCCCGTTCCGACATATACACCGGTAATTCCCGTATCCACGAAAGAGCTGGAAAATGCATAAACTGAATAACATAGACCACGTTTTTCACGCACCTCCTGAAACAGGCGCGACGACATGCCACCGCCCAGAATAGTGGTGAAGACCTGACTGGCGAAATAATCCGGGTCGTCATAAGTGACACCTTCCAGCGCCATTACCAGATGCACCTGTTCCAGATCCTTGGTTTCACGGGCGTCGCCGCCATGATATTGCGCATGCTGCAGATCACGGTGCGTCGATTGACCAAGGCTGGAGAATTTTTCCTCGGCCAGTTTGACAAGTGCATCATGGTCAATGTTACCGGCCGCCGACAGCACCATGTCCTGGGCGCGGTAATTGCGCGCCATGTGTCCGCGCAAAATCTCCGGCGTCATACCGCCCACACTGTCCGGCGTTCCAAGAATCGTGCGGCCGATGGCCTGATCGGGATAGGCCATTTCCTGCAGGCGGTCATAGACCAGATCATCGGGGGTATCCAGCGCCTGACCGATTTCCTGCACGATCACATCCTGTTCGCGCTCCAGTTCTGACGGGTCGAACACGGATTCCTGCAGAATGTCCGCCAGCATATCCACCGCCAGGGCCGCGTCATTTTTCAGGACACGGATATAA
This sequence comes from Pseudomonadota bacterium, assembly GCA_036758605.1. Classification (GTDB taxonomy): domain Bacteria; phylum Pseudomonadota; class Alphaproteobacteria; order UBA11222; family UBA11222; genus UBA11222. The sequence continues at coordinate 41,288 of DAIOWE010000001.1, forward strand.
TAAGCGGTGTTTTCACGGCTGGTATAGGCGTTGACATGCCCGCCAACCGCTTCGATTTCTTCTGCGATCTGTAAGGCGCTGCGCCGTTTTGTGCCTTTGAATGCCATATGCTCCAGCAGGTGCGAAATGCCGTGCATCTGCTGGGTTTCATGGCGCGCGCCGCTATCCACCCAGATGCCAATGGCGACGCTTTCCAGATGTGGCATATGTGCGCTTACGACGCGCAGGCCGTTGGCTAATGTTGTTACGCGGGGTGCCAGTGTCATTGGATTTTCGCCTCAATAAAAGCTTCAACAGTTGCAAGATCATTCACCAGTGTGGTGCAGCGTTCGGGTGATTTCAGCAGATCGTGATAGCGCGACGGCAGTTGCGGGCGAATGCCGGTTGCTTTTTCCACCGGGTCGGGGAATTTTGCCGGGTGCGCTGTGGCCAGGGTCACCATCGGGATTTTCGAATCGTTCTGGTGCAAACGCGCCGCCGCGCGCCCTACGGCGGTATGCGGATCGATCTGCATGCCGGTTTCCTGAAAGGTGCGGGTGATTTCATTCAAGGTTGCTGCCTCGTCCACGCGATGGGCGCTGAACTGGCTGGTGATATAATCATGCGCTGCGGGCGACAGGGTAAAGCTGCCCGATTGTGGCAAAGCATCCATTTGCACCGTCACGCGATCTGCGTCCCTTGAATTGGCTTCAAACAGCAACCGCTCAAAATTGCTGGATACCTGAATATCCATGCTGGGGCTTAAGGTTGGGTGAACCTGCCCCAGTGTGTATTTTCCCGTGGCCAGGGTGCGCGCCAGAATATCGTTGTTATTCGTGGCGATCAGCAGCCGGTTGACAGGCAGGCCCATGCGTTTGGCGGCATAACCCGCATAGATATCGCCAAAATTCCCTGTGGGTACACTGAAATCCAGGGGCCGCAAGCCGCCCCCCAGGGATAGCGCCGCGTGAAAATAATAAACGATCTGCGGCATCACCCGCGCCCAGTTGATCGAATTCATGCCTGACAGGTGGGTGCGGGCACGAAAATCGGCATGATTGAACATGGCTTTCACCAGATTCTGGCAATCGTCAAACGTGCCCTCAACGGCAATGTTATGCACATTGGCATCCAGCACCGTGGTCATCTGGCGGCGCTGAATTTCCGACGTGCGGCCTTTGGGATGCAGCACGAATATGTTTGCCGCCTCCCGCCCCTTGATGGCGTGAATCGCGGCGCTGCCGGTATCACCCGAAGTCGCCACCAGAATATTCACGCGCTGCTTGCGTTTCGTCAGCACATGGTCAAACAGCCGTCCAACCAGTTGCAGAGCCACATCCTTGAACGCCAGTGTCGGCCCGTGAAACAGTTCCAGCAACCAGTTATTATGATCAAGCTGCACCAGAGGCGTGACCGCCACATGGTCAAAGCTGGCATAGGATTCATCAATCAGACGTTTGAGTGTGGCCGCCTCGATAGCGTTACCGACCAGCGGCTGCATGATGCGCAGCGCCAGTTCCGCATAGGGAAGCCCAGCCATCTTGTGAATGTCCTGAATGAAAAACTCGGGCCAGTAAAGTGGTACATACAGGCCGCCATCGTCGGCGAGGCCAACCAAAAGCGCTTCGTCGAAATCCAACTGCCGGGCCTGCCCACGGGTACTGATATATTTCATAAAGTCTGTTCCGGCCTAACCAGGTAAATAACGTGCGCGAAGATGCGCCTTGAAAGCCGCCGTGCCTAGTGGTGCGCCGGTCGCTCTCTGCAATAATTCATCACTGCTGTAGCGGCTACCCCATTGATGCACATTATCATTCAACCATCCCATCAAAGGATAAAAATTTCCCTTTGATAATTCAGGAAGAATTTCTGTTATGTCTTTTCTCGCAGCATCAAAAAACTGCGCCGCCGCCAGCGCCCCTAGCGTATAGGTAGGGAAATAACCGAACAGTCCAGCCGCCCAATGCACGTCCTGCATACAGCCATCAGAGTCATTGGGGGGCGTAATGCCCAGAAGATCGTGCATCCCTTCATTCCATGCGCCGGGCAGATCACGGATTTGCAGATCGCCGCCGATCATCGCGCGTTCCAGACGGTAACGCAGTATCACATGCAACGGATAGGTCACCTCATTGGCATGCACCCGGATCAGATCGGCTTCCACATGCTGAAACATGCGCAATAGATTGTCCGGTGACCAGGCCGCCTGATCGCCAAAAGCCATCGCCAATTTTGGTGCAAGATAGCGGGTGAATTCGCGGCTGCGGCAGGCCTGCATCTCTATGATCAGGGATTGGCTTTCATGGGTGATCATCCCACGCGCGCGTCCGATCGGCTGACTGCGCCAGGCTTTGGGCAGGCCGCGTTCATAAAGGGCATGGCCGGTTTCGTGCAGTACGGCCATCAGGCCCTGCAAAAACTCCGTTTCGCTATAACGGGTGGTGATGCGCGCATCTTCCGGTACGCCACCGGAAAATGGATGGTGACTGACATCCAGACGGCCATGTTCAAAATCAAATCCCATATCCCGCATCAGGGCTACGGCAATGCTGCGCTGGCTAGCAACAGGAAACGGGCCAGAGGGGTGAATGATCCTAGGCAGGCTACGCTGGCGCTCCAGAACCGGGGGTAGGAAATCAGGCAGGAAATCTTCCAGTTCAGCAAACAGTTTATCAATCACCACCGCCGATATGCCACTGTCAAACTGGTCCAGCAACGCATCATATGGCGTGCAGCCCATAATGGCGGCTTTGGCGCTTGCTGCCTCCCGGCTTAATTGCAGCAACACATCAAGACCAGAAGCCAGCGCCTTGAAATCATTCTTTTCGCGCGCCGACCTCCAGGTAATTTCGCATTCACATGCGGCGCGTGACAGGGCATCGACCAGATCAGCGGGCAGGGCCGTAGCATGCCGCCAGGAACGGCGCATACGGGCAAGATTGGTCTGCTGCCAGCCATCCAGTTGGGATGCGCCGGCTTCTGCTTCGGCCAGCAGATCGGCAATCTCCGGGCTGCACAGGGTTTCGTGGCGGATCAGTTTCAGTGTGGCTAGCTGGTCTGCACGGGCGTCGGCACCGCCTTCAGGCATCATGGTCGCCTGATCCCAATCGAGTATGGACAATGCGCCGTCCAGACTGCTGATGCGGGTAAAGCGCTGCTCCAGCGAACGATACGCGCTATTCGCGCGCGCGGAATTGCTCTGCGACATAGAAGCCGTAGACGATGAGGAGGGCAACGGCGAGGCTGAACCAGGTAAGGGCATAGTTTAGATGGTCATTACTTATCTTGACGCGGCTTTGGCCGCCAATTGGCAAACCACCCGGATTGGGGGTCTCGTCCGCTTCCAGGAATATGGGGGCATAGTGCACTATTTCATGAAATTTAGCCATCCCATCCAGATCGCCGTAGAACCAGATATTTGCCTTTGGCTCATTATCCGCAACAAAAGTATTTTGTAGCCATGGTTTACGACCAATTCCTGCGAGTGTTACCAAACCTTCGATCTGGCCTTCCTTGCGGGTCTCGGGGTTGCGTTTGTCCATTGGCACCCAGCCACGGTTGAAGAACACGAAGCTGCCATCGGGGCGCTCCAGCGGCGTAATAATCAGAAAGCCGGGTTTGCCCTTGGCGCTGGCCGCATACATGTGAATTTCTTTGTCATGATGAAACCGCCCCTCAACCCGGGCTTTGCGATAGCGCCATTCCTCCGGGTTTATGTCGCCAGCGGGTAATGGACTGGCAGGAAGGGTCATTTGCGTCTCAATGGTGGCGATAATTTCAGACTTCCAGTGCAATCGTTGTAATTGCCAGACACCAAGCCCAACCAGCACGGCCAGCGCAACAAGTGTCATCAGGCTGGGAACCAGCGGAAGCCCTGTAAAAATCTGCCGCAGGGTTGGCCGGTGTGTTTCAGTCGTCATCTATCTGGCTACTTCCGGCTTCATGTCCGAATTACAGGGCTGTCATAACGTAGAATACCGCCGGTTTATCGGCGGTATTCGTCTTGTTGAAGTCTCGTTATAAACCGGAATGGCGTATCAGCCGCCCCAGACATAGATGCAGGCAAACAGGAACAGCCAAACGACGTCCACAAAGTGCCAGTACCAGGCGGCCGCCTCGAAACCGAAATGGTGATCCGGTTTGAAATGGCCACGTTCCGCGCGCAGGAGACAGACGATCAGGAAGATCGTACCAACGAGCACATGGAAGCCATGAAAGCCGGTCGCCATGTAGAATGTGGAGCCATAGATGCTGCCGGCAAAAGCAAAGCTGGCATGGCTATATTCATAAGCCTGAACAGCGGTGAACAGTGCGCCCAACAGGATTGTCAGGATCAGGCCATAGCGCAGCCCCTTGCGGTCACCATGCACCAGTGCATGGTGCGCCCAGGTCACCGTCGTACCGGAGGTCAGCAGTATGAGCGTATTCAGCAGCGGCAGATGCCAGGGGTCGAGGGTTTCGATGCCTTCTGGCGGCCAGATGCCGCCTGTCGCATCCGGAAACAGACTGGCATTGAAGAATGCCCAGAACCAGGCCACAAAGAACATAACCTCAGAGGCAATAAACAGCAGCATGCCATAGCGATGATGCAGTTGTACCACGGGCGTGTGATTGCCTAGATGTTCGGCCTCGTTGATAACGTCGCGCCACCAGCCGATAAAGGTGTAGGCCAGTCCGGCAGCACCCAGGAAGAAGACCCATGCCGGACCTTCATGCATGGAGATGACGCCGCCAACGGCAGCAATAAAGGCGCTGATAGAGCCGATAACCGGCCAGGCGCTGGGTTCAACCAGATGATAGTCATGTTGTGGGGCGTGTGCGTCTGCCATGCTTTTTCTCTTCAGTTGCGCCGTTACGGGGTCGCCGTTACGGCTACCTTAGGGTGGGTTGGATGGAAGGTGTAGGAAAGCGTTATGGTCTTTACGTCGTGCATGTTTTCATCCTCATCAATCGATGGATCGATGAAATATTGCACAGGCATGTCTATTTCCTGACCGGCAGCAAGCTGCTGCTCAGTGAAGCAGAAACATTCGATCTTGGAAAAATATGCGCCAGCTTTTGCGGGTGTGACATTAAAGCTGGCGGTGCCGTTGAGCGGTTTGTCCGACAGATTTTTGGCGCGGAAAAACGCCAGTCCAACCTCGCCGACTTTTAATTTCTGCGGGCCCTGCGCCGGGGCGAATTCCCAAGCGAGGCTGCGCGCCACGCTGGCATCAAAGCGTATTGTCATCTGGCGAACCAGAACCTGTTCGGGGGCGGCCTCTGCCTTGTTGGTTGTGCCGCCAAAACCGGTCATCTGACAAAATATACGATAGAGCGGAACAGACGCGTAAGACAGGCCAATCATCCCGGCAACAACAGCAACGCACAGTATCGCAATTCTGCGCGACGCATTGGCCCGGTGATGCAGCCTGATGAAAGTTTGCGTCATGGGTATTAACCACCGCTCAGTTTAACAAGGGTCAGGGCAAATAAGAGCGCCATAATTCCCAACAAAATTCCCGCAACTGTAAAGTTTTTAGCCCGTTTGCGTTTGTGTAATTCGGTGATTGGCATGATTATGCGCGGCTTCCCAGATCAAAAACGCCTTCTGCCAGCAACGCGGAAAACAGCAGCATCAGATACAAAATTGAATAAGCGAATAGATGTTTGGCTGGTTTGTCGCCCGCGTCGCCAGTAATGTTGCGCACATTCCATACGCGCACGGCAAGCACAGCAAAGATCACACTGAGAGCGGCGGCGCTTGCGCCATAATAGATGCTGGCAAACCCCATCAACCAGGGCGCAAGGACAACCGGTATCATCAGCGCCGTATAAATCAGGATCTGCCTGCAAGTTTCAACGCGGCCAGCGACCACAGGCAACATGGGTACGCCAACCTTGGCATATTCCCCGCTACGATATAGCGCCAGCGCCCAGAAATGCGGCGGCGTCCACATGAATATAATCATGAACAGCACGATGGATTCGATGCTGACAGTACCTGTTACGGCGGCCCAGCCAATCATCGGCGGAAAGGCGCCGGCAGCACCACCAATCACAATATTCTGGGGCGTCCGGCGCTTCAGCCACATTGTGTAAATGAACATGTAAAAGCCAATGGTCAGCGCCAGCAACGCAGCAGTCGTCGCGTTTACGGCAATCCCGATCAACAATATTGAACCAAGTGACAGCGTGACGCCAAGATTCAAGGCTTCTGCGGGGGCGACCCGTCCCATCGGAATGGGGCGCGTTTTCGTGCGTTCCATTTGCGCATCAATGTCGGCGTCATACCACATGTTCAGTGCACCGGACGCGCCTGCGCCAACAGCAATGCACAGCAATGCGATAAACCCGATCACCGGATTAATTTGGCCGGGGGCCATCATCATGCCGACAAACCCCGTAAATACAACCAGTGACATCACGCGGGGTTTCAGCAGCGCAAAATAATCACCCACGGTGGCTTCTTCGGTAACAATATTGGGCTGTGGTGCGCGCGAAATTTCGTTACGCGCGGCATTGAACATCCGGGCAGCAGGTAATGAAGCGCCACGTCCGCTTCCCGCAACCGTATCAGTGGCCTGCTTGGCCATTCTGTACACAGAACCGTCCTGATGCCTGTCCATTATAATACCTGACTGGTTTACGCTGATGATGTTTTCGGGGAAATCAAGTAATTCGCTTTCCCCGAAAACAAACTCTGACCTCTATTTTATGTGCGGTAGAACGTTGAACTGATGGAATGGCGGCGGTGAGGAAAGTGTCCATTCCAGCGTTGTTGCGTAAGGGCCCCACGGATTGTCCGCGCAGCGTTCCTTGCGCATGAAAGCATTGGCCAGCATGATCAGGAAGATGATCACACCCGCGAATGAAATATAGGCGCCGACAGTAGATACCATATTCCAGCCCGCAAAGGCGTCAGGATAATCCGCATAACGGCGTGGCATGCCGGCGAGTCCAAGGAAATGCTGCGGGAAGAACACCAGATTGACACCGATAAAGGTCAGCCAGAAATGCAGCTTGCCGAGGAATTCGGAATAAACCCGCCCTGACATTTTTCCGAACCAGTAATAGAAGCCGCAGAAAATACCAAACAGCGCCCCCAGCGACATGGTGTAATGGAAATGCGCCACCACATAATAGGTGTCATGCAACGCCGCATCAATGCCTGCATTCGCCAGCACAACACCGGTTACACCACCAAGCGTGAACAGGAAGATGAACCCGATGGCCCACAGCATGGGGGTCTTGAATTCAATCGAGCCACCCCACATGGTCGCAATCCATGAGAAAATCTTGACACCGGTAGGCACAGCAATCACCAGCGTGGCGGCCAGGAAGTAGGCCTTCATGTCAACATGCATGCCGACGGTGTACATATGGTGCGCCCATACGACAAAGCCGATGCCGCCGATCGCCACCATGGCATAGGCCATCGCCATATAACCAAACACCGGCTTGCGTGAGAACGTGCTGACCACCTGGCTGATAACGCCAAAGGCGGGCAAGATCAGAATGTAAACTTCAGGGTGGCCAAAGAACCAGAACAGATGCTGGAACAGCACAGGATCGCCACCACCGGCGGCGTCAAAGAAGGTGGTGCCGAAATTACGGTCGGTCAGCAGCATGGTAATGGCGCCGGCCAAAACAGGCAGCGACAAAAGCAATAAGAATGCGGTGATCAATACAGACCATACGAATAGCGGCATCTTGTGCATGGTCATGCCAGGGGCGCGCATATTGAAAATCGTGGTGATGAAGTTGATGGCGCCAAGGATCGATGAGGCGCCTGCCAGATGCAGGCTGAGAATGGCGAAATCAACAGCCGGTCCCGGATGTCCCAAATCCGCAGAATTTGGCGGATAAACGGTCCAGCCTGTGCCCGCGCCCAAGCCGCCCGAAGGGCCTTCAACAAACATCGAAATGACAAGCAGCAATAACGAAGGAGGCAATAGCCAAAACGAAATATTGTTCATGCGCGGGAACGCCATGTCCGGCGCGCCGATCATCAAGGGCACGAACCAATTGCCGAATCCGCCGATAAAGGCTGGCATAACCATGAAAAACACCATGATCAGGCCGTGCCCGGTCACCAGCACATTGAACAGATGGTAATCGCCACCCAGGATGCCGTCGCCAGGATAGGCGAGTTCCGTCCGGATGAGCAGCGACATGACGCCGCCAATAATTCCCGCGATGATTGCGAAAACCAGGTACATATTGCCAATGTCTTTGTGATTGGTTGAGTAGACATAACGCCGCCACCCGGTCGGGTGATGCGCATGTTCGTCGTGCGTGCCGGCTGCTGTGTTCATCTAAACTACTCTCTCTCGAATCATCTAGTTGCGTATGGGATTAGCGAATGGCGGCGGATGCCAGGCCAATCGATTTCGGCGTGGCCGTGGAAGCATATTTCACCTTTGCTTCCTCAATCCATGCGGCAAAGGCCTCTTTGCTCACGACTTTAAGCGCTGTGGGCATGAAAGCATGCCGGGAGCCGCAAAGCTCGGAACATTGGCCATAGAATGTACCCTCACGGGTTGCCTTGAACCAGGTTTCGTTCAGGTGCCCGGGGATGGCGTCAATCTTGACGCCCATCACAGGCAGGGCAAAGGCATGAATCACGTCAACCGAAGTGGTCTGCACCCGAATCGTTGTGCCAACCGGCACCACGATATCATTATCGACAGCCAGCAGGCGCGGCGCATCCACAGGGCGGTCCGCATCTTCGAGCATGGTAATGTCGTAGGTCAACGAATCATGGTCAGGATATTCCACATTCCAGTACCACTGATTACCCGTAAGCTTCAGTGTCATTTCGGCTTCCGGCACCACATCCTCCTGATACAGCAACCGGAACGACGGGACCGCCATAACGACAAGAATCATGATCGGGATCACAGTCCAGATCACTTCAAGTGCCGTATTGTGGGTGGTGGTGGTTGGAACCGGATTGGCCCGGGAGTTGAAGCGCACCATGATGTACAGCAACAGGGCCAGTACAAACAGGGTAATGGCTGTAATCAATATCAGCAGAGTATGATGGAAACTGGTAAGTTGCTCCATGACCGGTGACGCCGCTGGCTGGAATCCCATCTGCCATTCGACCGCCGTTTCAGCCATCGCGGCCCCCGCTGATACAAAAATCATAAACGCTGCCGTCAGTGCTTCACTTGCGAAGCGGCGGCCCTTGGATATACAACGCATCTGTTTTCCCTGTTGTTTTTACCCGCACCGGGTCTTGCGCAAGGCAGACCCGAATCCAGTCCCTCACAAACCACAGCCGCCATGAAACTGCAAGTACAGATGACATGCGTGAGAAGATAATATTTAAAAAAACGGCTAAAATGAGCCAACTATTGAGAATAGTTACTAATAGCGGGGTGCCCCTTACATATTGTGCTCCTTATAGGCGGCTGCACGTGCGGCATCCCCTTCGACCGCAACTTCATAAAGCGGTTTCAGCATGGTGGCGATATCGATTTGCCCCTGTTCAACGGATTGTTGCAGCGCCCAGATTAATTTATCGCTCAGACGGCGCGTATATTCTGGTTCATCTGTATTAATGCCGCCACCGAGGGGTGGGTGGTTGTTGCCATGCAAGCGAATATCGTCTGCCACCTGTTGTTCTGCCTTGCGCGCCTCTACGGCTATAACGCCTATTACCGCGGCAAGTTGCGGCAGGTCCAGTTCCAGCGCCTGCTCGATGGCCCATATCAGCTTGTCGGAAAGGCGGCGGGTGTAGCGGATGGTATCTCCTCTTTCGAGTATGATTTTGCGTACTGTCAGCCATTTTTTATAGCCTGCAAGATCATTTGCGGTGACAGCATCGGACAGCGACAGCGCGGCGACATTCTGGGCGGATGGTCCGTGTTTGGCGATAAGCGAATCGGCTATTTCTGATGCTTCCTGTGCAATGGCCACGCTTTGCGGCATTTCTTTTCTCCCGGGCATGTTAGACTTCTTTCAGGGGCGTCAGTGTACTATATACGGTCTGACGCATTGGATGCGCCAGATTGTCTTTAGCTGGATACAGCTTGATTGACTGGAAGGAATAGGAATTTGACCAATTCTCCCCAAGCTAGTGGTTTCTCCGGAAATATTTCAGAAGATTTGTTCTTCACCCAATCTGGTATGGACCGCAGGCGTGTGCAGTCGCTGGTGGATGATGCGCTGCATCGTGGCGATGATGGGGAGCTGTTCCTTGAATATTCGGTTTCTGAAAGTTTTGTCTTTGACGATGGGCGGCTTAAAAATGCTGCATTTGACACGGGACAGGGGTTTGGATTGCGCTCGGTCGCTGGTGAAGCGACAGGTTATGCGCATGCCGCAGATCTAAGCGAGGCAGCAATAGCCCGGGCCGCGCAAACAGTTCGCGCTGTGCAAAGCGGCAAGTCCGGTCAGCTTTCGGTTGGACCGTCGCGAACGAATCGCGCGCTCTACAGTTCCGACAACCCCCTGGATACGGCGTCATTCGAGACAAAGATAAAGCTTCTTGAAGACATGAACGCCTACGCCCGCGCAAAAGATAGCCGGGTGCGGCAGGTGAGCTGTTCCCTGGCAGGGGAATGGCGCGTGGTGGAAATCCTCCGCCTAGGGGGCGAAAGCGTCCGTGATATCAGACCCCTGGTGCGATTGAACGTATCTGTTGTTGCAGGCGAGGGGGATCGTCAGGAATCTGGCAGTCATGGCGTTGGGGGCCGGAATGGCTACACCGCATATTTGACCCCGGACAAATGGCAGCCTTTTGTGGATGAAGCGCTGCGTCAGGCGCTGGTCAATCTGCAATCCGTCCCGGCGCCTGCGGGGGAGCAGATGGTTGTGCTTGGCCCCGGATGGCCCGGAATATTGCTGCATGAGGCCATCGGGCATGGTCTGGAGGGCGACTTTAACCGCAAGAAAACCAGCGCCTTTGCAGGCTTGCTTGGCCAGCAGGTGGCGGCAAAGGGCGTAACGGTGGTGGATGACGGCACGTTGGCCGGTCGACGCGGCTCGCTAAGTGTGGATGATGAAGGAACACCTACATCCAATACGGTTCTGATCGAAGACGGCATCCTGAAAGGCTATATCCAGGATCGGCTGAATGCACGGCTCATGGGCATGGCGCCTACTGGAAATGGCCGCAGGCAGTCCTATGCGCATATGCCGATGCCGCGCATGACCAATACCTATATGCTGTCTGGCGCCATGAACCCCGCAGAGATACTGGCCTCGGTTAAAAGCGGAATTTACGCGGTTTCTTTCGGGGGTGGCCAGGTGGATATCACCAGCGGTAAATTCGTCTTTACCTGCACCGAAGCCTATCGCATAGAAAATGGCAAAATTGGCGCGCCGGTTAAGGGCGCGACGCTCATCGGAAATGGTCCCGATGTGCTGAAGCGGGTTGCAATGATCGGCAATGATATGGAACTGGACCCCGGCATCGGCACCTGCGGAAAAAGTGGCCAGGGCGTGCCTGTTGGCGTTGGGCAGCCAACATTGAGAATCGATGGTCTGACTGTGGGGGGGACTGCAGGTTAAGCCTTACTCAAGCGGTAGATTATTCAAAATTTTGGATGGCGTGGGGCGCAATAGATATGGTTGCAGCAACCTGGATCCCAGCCTTTACATTTTTCAGCCGCATTCATCACGAAAACTTTACCAAAAACTCTGGTTTCCGGGGCCGTATTGCCCTGAGTTAACGTTTTCTTGAATTGAGTGGCAGGCTGTTGTCGTGCCATGATTCAGCTTGGAATCAATCAGTAATAATAAAGAAGGGCACCAACATGATTGTAAAAAACATCCTCTTTGCCACTTCGTTTACGGCATTGCTGTCGTCTGCGGCGCTGGCAGGGGTGCCAGCTGAGGTCGCAGACCGGCTTGGCAAAGACCTGACCCCACTGGGTTCGCAGAAATCAGGCAACAAGGAAGGCACGATCCCGGAATGGACGGGTGGATTGTCGGAGCCGCCGTCAAATGTGACCTATAAAATTGGCGATCGTCACCCGGACCCCTATTCGGCTGATAAGCCGCTATTCACAATCACAGGGGCGAACAGCGCACAGTATGCAAAAAATCTGAGCGAAATGCCTTTGGCGATGTTCAAGGCGTATCCTGATTCCTTCAAGATGAACATCTATCAGACCCGGCGCTCCTGTGCACAGCCTGCGGCGGTGTATGAAGTTGTGAAAAACAATGCACTGAATAGTGAGCAGTCGATGGATGGCGCCGGCATGTCGGGTGCGATTCGCTCGACCGCTTTCCCGATCCCGAGCACGGCGCAAAGTTTGATCTGGAACCATCGTCTGAAGTATCGCAATTTCAAGGCGACTCGTCAGTTGGTGTTTGCCGCGCCAACCCGCAGCGGTGACTTTACCCATTATGTTGCGCAGGACGAAGTGTTGCAGAATTATGGTGATCCTGCGATCAAGGATGTGTCAGAGCTTAACAACATCTCTCTCAAATATATCTCCAACACGATCGCTCCGGCCCGTAGCGCGGGTAACGTGATCCTGATTCACGAAACCATCAACGTCGCCCAAGGCCGCCGCAAGGCATGGGTGTACAGCCCCGGCACACGCCGTGTGCGCCGCGCGCCGAACATCGCGTATGACAATCCCGGCACCAATTCTGACGGCCTGCAAACGACCGATTCGTTTGGCGGCTTTAGTGGCGCGACCGACCGTTATGACTGGACCTATATCGGCCGTCAGGAAACCTATATGCCAGCCAATAATTACCGGCTGGCGCAGCGCGACCTGCAATATAAGGACATCTTCATTGCTGGCCCGCACATCAATCAGGATCTGCCGCGTTACGAATTGCAGCGCGCGCATGTTTTTGAAGCTAAGGTGCGCCCTGAAACCCGCCATATCTATGCCAAACGCAAGTTCTGGATGGAAGAAGATAGCTGGTTCATCGTGCAAACCAGCGCCTATGACTCACGCGGGGATCTGTGGCGCGTACAGGAACAGTTTGCGCAAACCTATTATGAAGTTCCGGTTTGCGACCGCGTCGGCGCGGTTTCCTATGATTTGAACGCCGGCCGTTATCTGGTCGACAGCTTCGTCAACCAGGAGCCGCAGATCAGCTGGAACGCGGATGAACTGTCCGAGGACCGTTATACCCCGGACGCGATCCGCCGGTTGGGCGTTCGTTAAGCCGTCTGATTATCTGACTTAAAGCAAACGGGCCGCCCGAAAGGCGGCCCGTTTTGTTATACCAACGGCCTGATGAACAGACCCGTTGTGTCATTCTGAGCGAAGCGAAGAATCCCCATCCATTTCGGGGAGATCCTTCGCTTCGCTCAGGATGACAGGTCAGAGCATAGGGCTGTTGGTATTATTGAACTGGTTCAGCGTTTTACCTGCGACAAAAGCATTTTCCGCAAGCGTGGCGTAAATGGCGGGCGCATGAAACGGCCAATATCAAAAATCCCGCCCTGTTCATAAACAGCCTTGGCGTGGCTGAAATTCTTGAAGCCGTCATAGCCGTGATAGGATCCCATGCCACTGGCCCCGACGCCGCCGAATGGTAAATCTTCCTGGGCGACATGCATCATGACGTCATTTATGGCGACGCCGCCCGAAGTAGTGCGCTCCAGCAGTCGCCGTTTTTCGGCCGGGTCATTGCCGAAATAGTACAAGGCCAGCGGGCGCGGATGGGCGTTGACGTAATCGATAACCTCATCGATCCCGGCATAGGATTTGACCATCAGCAATGGCCCAAAAATTTCTTCCTGCGCGATCTTCATGTCTTCGGTTACATCAAGCAAAAGCGTAGGCGGGATTTTATGCGCGGGCTGCTGCGAAAAATCTTCATTGGCCGGATTAATTTCAACAATCCTCGCCCCCTTTGACCTGGCGTCGGCGACATATCCCTGCAAACGGTCATAATGGCGCTGATTGATGACCGATGTGTAATCCGGGTTTTCCTTCAGAGTGGGATACATGGTTGCGACGGATCGCTGGGCCGAGGCGACAAAGGCGTCTTCCTGGCCTTTGGGGACATAGACATAATCCGGCGCCAGACATATCTGACCGGCATTCAGCATTTTGCCATTCATGATGCGGTCGGTGGATGTCTGCATCTGGCATGACTTGCTGATGATGGTTGGGGACTTACCGCCAAGCTCCAGCGTTACCGGCACCAGATTTTCGGCGGCTGCGCGCATGATGCTCTTGCCAACCGATGTTGCCCCAATGAAGATGATATGATCAAAGGGCAGGGCGCTGAACGCCTGCCCAACCTCTGGCCCGCCGGTGAATACCGCAACCTCATTTTCATCAAAGGCTTTGGCGAACATGTGCGCCAATAATTCGGCGGTGCGCGGCGTATATTCCGAAGGCTTCATCATCACCCGGTTTCCCGCCGAAAATATTCCCGCGAGCGGCGAAAAGGTCATCGCCAGGGGAAAATTCCAGGGTGTAATCAGGCCGACGGTTCCAAGCGGCTGATATTCCACCCGCGACTTCGCTCCCGTAAGATTAAATGGAAATGTACTGGCGCGTTGATCCGGCCGCATCCATTTGCGCAACTGTTTCTTTGCTTCTTTTAGGCCGCCAAGACAGCCAACAACATCGGACATGATGGACTGATCCGTACTGCGATGGCCGAAATCGGCGCTAAGCGCAGAGCAGATTTCATCCTGATAATCAACGATCAGGCCAATGGCGCGATTAATGCGGTCGATGCGCAGTTCAGCGCTTGGCGTACCCTCATGGATATGGGCCTGCTTCTGGCGCTCCAGTACTGTGCGCATTTGCGCCTCCCTGCTCGTGTTTCCGTCTTTAGATAAATTTTCCGTGGCGCTCATATTATTCTTCCTCCAGGTAGCAGGGCACAGACTAACATGTTGCCGGTGTCCGGCAAGCAGTTCTCAAGACAGTAAAATTTGATACTAATCGGAGCGAACGGGTTAATAAAATAATTACGCATCGTCAGCATAGTAAGCCAGGTTAATACCCCCCTAATTAATTAGGTATAAATGACTGTAATCAGACCCACTTCTGCGGGATCCGCAGCGAACCATGCCGGCGTGGCGATGCGGCTTATGGAAGAGCATGAAGTCGAACCAAATCCATTCAATTACCGGCTCTGGTTTGCGTATGCGAGCGGCGAAAACAAAAAGATCAACCAGACAATTAATATCCTGCTGTCAAACAAACGCAGATTTAGCGCGGCCATATGCGACGATCTCTATTATCAATTCTTTCAGAGTCTGGATGAAGTGACGCGGTTAGCCGATGTCACCACGGACATCGAAAGCCAATTGGTTGAACTGATGTCCAGCCTGTCAAATGCCGGCGTGGAGACTTCGCAGTTCGGTCAGGCGCTTGAAGGGGCCTCGAAAGCCCTCAAAGTTTATCCGGGGACGGAAGAAAGTTTAAGACCAATAGTTAATTTGCTGATGACGGCGACACGGCACATGGGGGCGAACAATCAAAATCTTCAAACCCATCTGCAAAGGTCAAGCGAACAGATAATGGATTTGAAATCCACCATCGAAACAATCCAGGCAATTTCGGTGACTGATCAGCTTACGGAGATTGGTAACCGCCGGTCCTTTGATGATCACTTGCGTGAATACGCCATGCAGAGTATGGAAACCGGGGATCCGCTTTGCCTGTTATTGCTGGATATAGACAAATTCAAGAACTTTAACGATACATGGGGGCATACGCTTGGCGATCAGGTGTTGCGCCTGTTTGCCTCATGCATGAAACACGCGGTTGGGAGTAAGGGATTCTGCGCCAGATATGGTGGCGAGGAATTCGCGGTTCTCCTACCTGACAAAAATATAGCGCAATCGGTGAAAATAGCCAACGCTATCCGGAAATCCATTTCCGGAAGGGAAATAGTAAATCGGTTCAATGGCCAAAAAGTGGGTACGGTTACCGTATCCATTGGCGCCGCGCAATTTTCCCAAGGCGAACCGCTTACGTCCCTCGTTGAACGCGCGGATGCCGGGCTTTATGCAGCAAAGGAAAACGGCCGCAACCGGGTTGTTTGCGAAAACGAACTGCGCAACATGCAGCAAAGTCGTGACACTCCTGGAACAACTAAAATATCGAGCGCTTCTTGAGTGCTTGTTGCGGCCGTCCGGATCACTACTCTCTACTCTCAAAGTATGCTTAACTCATTGCTTCCCAACCAGCACAGGGCAGCAAACAATGGAATATCAGCATATCCTATTCACGTGGTCCGATGGGGTCGGCCATATCTCCTTTAATTCACCAGGCACACTCAACGCCCTGACACGCGATATGTTGCATGAGTTTGAGGCGGCGATGGATTTTTGTGCCACACCTGAAAGCGGTGTGCGCTGTCTGTTGCTGACGGGCGAGGGGCGCGGCTTTTCTTCCGGCATGAATTTGGCCGATCCGGGCGGGCCCAGGCTGCCCCGGCCGGATGCGGGCCAGGTTCTGGACGAAATTTTCAACACGCTTTTGCTGAAACTGCGGGATATGGAAATTCCCATTGTCGTGGGTTTGCAGGGGGCGACGGCGGGCATTACCATGAGTATTGCGCTGATGGGTGATATTATACTGGCGGCGCGTTCGGCCTATCTGTTGCAGCCCTTTGCAAATATCGGATTGATACCGGATGGCGGCGCCACCTGGCTGTTGCCACGCATTCTGGGCAAGGCGCGGGCGTTTGAACTGTCGCTGTTGGGAGACCGTTTGTCTGCTGAAAAGGCATTGGCCTGGGGCTTGATCAATGATGTGTTTGACGATGACAAATTGCGCGATGCGGCAATCGCCATGGCGCACCGTCTGGCGCAGGGGCCGACCCGCGCCTATGCGCTGACCCGCAAGGCGTTCTGGGAAGGCTTTGATAATTCGTTCAGGGAGCAACTGCTTGTGGAGCGCATGTATCAGCGCACAGCCAGCCGCACCGCAGATGCGCAAGCCGCCGTGCGCGCCTTTCTGGCAAAAAAGCCCCCGGTATTTACGGGCAAGTAAGGACGTTTCAGTAGATGCAATTGACAAATGACGAACAGAAATTCGGGCTTGTCGCAAAGCTGTTTCACTGGGGCGCGGCGCTGCTTGTATTCGCGCTGCTTCCCATAGGTTGGTACATGCATGATTTACCGCGTGGGTTAGAGAAGTTTCGCTATGTGGAACTGCATAAATCGCTGGGGCTTTTGCTGTTGGCGTTTATGATCGGGCGCAGTCTTTGGCGGGCCTATAATCCGCCGCCGCCATTGCCCGCCGGTCTGCCCATCTGGGAAGTGCGCGCCGCAATACTGACGCATTGGGCGCTTTATGGGGCGCTGTTCGGGCAGGTTTTTATCGGCATGGGACTGGTCTGGACCGCGAATTCACCACTCACATTTTTTGGCTGGATTCCCGTGCCCAGTCCATTTGCCCCCGACCATGATCTGCATGAACTGGGTGAAGAGCTTCATGAGTTATTCGCGTTCGGCATTGTTGGATTGCTCGTAATGCATATAGGCGCGGCGCTACGCCATCATTTTATTCTGAAGAATGATATTTTGCGGCGGATGCTGCTCGTGATGCTGATCGCATCCGGCGTTTTTATAATAGCGCCGGTTAATGCAACAACATGGAATGTGGCGCCGGCGAGCCAGCTTCTGTTCCATTTTACGCAGTCTGGCATGTCCATCACCGGAAAGTTTGAGCGCTTTGACGCGCGCATCGAGTTTGATCCGGACAAACCCGAGGATGGGCGCATCGATGTCACTATCGATATTGCCAGCCTGGATACGCAAAACGCGGAACGCGACGCCACGCTGCGTTCGGCTGAATTGTTTGACGCCGAAAAGTTTCCGCAGGCGCAGTTCTCCGCTGATAAAATCCGGGTTGCATCGGAAGGACAATATGAGGCCGCAGGCACACTTACGATACGTGACATTACATTGCCGCTGGTGTTACCCTTTGCCCTGCAACTGGAAAATGATGATGAGGGCGGTCGTAATGCATCTGCTTCCGGCATGGTTGCCATTTCACGCCGCGATTTCGGTCTGGCGCGGGGACAATGGGAAGCCACAGATATTGTGGCGGATGAGGTCAAGATAGAGATCAGGCTGGAGGCCGTGCAGGCGCCGAATTGAAAATCCGATCCAAGGGGGAAAATGATGCGAAGTGTGAAAGCTAAACTGGTTTCAGCCGGCGCCG
Source organism: Pseudomonadota bacterium (assembly GCA_036758605.1). Classification (GTDB taxonomy): domain Bacteria; phylum Pseudomonadota; class Alphaproteobacteria; order UBA11222; family UBA11222; genus UBA11222. Next base: position 59,368 of record DAIOWE010000001.1, read on the forward strand.
TTGTGGCCATGGCGGGTCTGGCTCTGTCCGCAAACGCGGCGGATAAATTTCTGCTGGATCCCACCCATGCCAGCGTTTTATTTGGTGTGTCGCATCTGGGATTTTCAAAAACCTTTGGGCGTTTCAATAAAGTTGAAGGGGCCTTTACGCTGGACGCGGACGCGCCGGAAAAATCATCCGTCGTCGTCACCATGGACGCGGCCAGCCTCGACACAAATCACGAGAAGCGGGACGAACATTTACGCGGCAAGGATTTTTTTGATGTCGCGCAGTTTCCAGCACTTACCTATAAAAGCACATCGGTGAAACTGACGGGTGAAAAGACGGCGATAGTTACAGGTGATCTGACGATGCATGGAGTGACGAAGTCTGTGCCGCTTGACGTGACGCTGGTGAATGTCGGGCCAAATCCGATGGACCCTACCAAGACCAAAATAGTCGCCGGGTTTTCCGCGCGCGGAACCCTTAAACGCTCTGAATTCGGCATGGGGTATGCGGCACCGGTGCTGGGCGATGATGTGGAAATAATCATCGAGGTGGATGCAATCAAGCAGCCGTAATGCGTTATATCAGCGGCCCTATGCCCTGACCTGTCATCCTGAGCGAAGCGAAGGATCTCCTCGAAATGGATGGGGATTCTTCGCTCTCGCCGCGCAGGCGCTGGCGCAGCGGGTCGCTCAGAATGACAGCGAGTCTGTTCATCAGGCCGTAATGCATTACTTCTTCTTGACCAGGCGCGGGGCTTTTTTGATGGCGGCGCGTTGTGCAGCGGCAAACGCATTCTTTGCCCACACCGCCAATTCATCTGTATCGTCATACAGCGCATCGGGGATGAGGTAATAGGACATGGCCATGGTGCGGCCATCCTTGCGTTCAAACAGGAACGGATCCTGGCCCGCGTTCTCAAACTCCGCGCGGTTGTGATCATCCACTTTCAGATAAATCTGATCGTCAATGATAAGGCCGAACATGAGGTCATCACGAAAAATGCCCGCACCGCCGAACATGCTGCGGATACGAATGGCGCCAAAAGCGGTGAACAGATCACGTACATATTCGCGGTATTCCTCGCTGACCGGCATAGCTCAGGTCAGCTAACGCGGAAGGATTCGCCGCAGCCGCAGGTATCGACGGCATTTGGGTTTTTGAACACAAAGCCGGATTCGAATTTGTCGGTTTTGTAATCCATTTCGGTGCCGATCAGGAACAACACCGCTTTGGGATCAATCAGGATAGTAACGTCCTTGTCCTCGACCTTTTCATCCAGCGGGTTCAATTCCGACGCATATTCCATCGCGTAGGACATGCCGGCGCAGCCGGTGTTTTTTACACTGATGCGCACGCCAACAACTTTGCCATCGGCGCGCGCCATGATTTCTTTAACGCGGTGTGCGGCGGCGTCGCTCAGGGTAATGGCTTTAGGGCGCGGGCGCGCGGGCCTGCGTACGGGCTTGCCGGAATTACCGTCGGTTATTTCAATCGCCATTGTTGCCGTACCTTTTCAAAACATATCCAGCGCAACCTGCGCCTCGTCCGACATGCGTGATTTATCCCAGGGCGGATCAAACACCATATTCACTTCACATCCCCGCACACCGGAAACCTGAATGACCGCATCTCGCACCCATATCGGCATTTCACCGGCAACCGGGCAGGCGGGCGCGGTCAGGGTCATATCAATATCGACCATGCCCTGTTCATTGATATCCAGGCGGTAAATCAGCCCAAGCTCGTAGATATCGACAGGAATTTCCGGGTCATAAACCGTTTTAATGGCGGCCACGACAGGATCGTGCAGCAGATGCGGATCCACTAGGCCAGAAATATCTGCGCCGGTTTCCGCTTTTGCCATTTCTTGTTCCATATCCATGCTGGGCACCTGTTTCCATCTAACCAAATAATTTGCGGCAGTCTTCCAATGCGCGCACCAGAATATCGACTTCTTCTTTTGTGTTATATAATGCGAACGACGCCCGCGCCGTGGCGGTAACGCCCAGATGCCGCATCAGCGGTTCGGCGCAATGCTGGCCTGACCGCACGGCAACGCCGGACTGATCAATGATGGTGGCGATATCATGCGGATGAATGCCATCAATGCCAAAAGAAATGATCGCGCCCTTTTCGCGCGCCTGACCATATATGGTAAGCGCATTGATTTCCGACAAGCGTGCCGTGGCGTAATCCAGCAAGGATTTTTCATGGGCGGCAACGGCCGCGCGATCCAGCGACAACATGAAATCAATGGCGGCGCCCAGGCCGATGGCCTGCACGATGGGCATGGTTCCGGGTTCAAACCGGAACGGCGGGTCAGCATAGGTGACATTGTCCTGAGTGACCTGGCTAATCATTTCGCCGCCACCGAGAAAAGGCGGCATGGCGTTGAGATGTTCCGCCTTGCCATACAACACGCCAATGCCGGTCGGGCCATAAACCTTGTGGCCGGTGAAGGCGTAAAAATCGCAATCCAGATCCTGCACATCAATTGGCAGATGTGGCGCCGCCTGACTGCCATCCACCAACACCGGCACACCTTGCGCATGGGCCAGCCGGATGATTTCCTTGATGGGCGTCACCGTGCCCAATACGTTCGAAACATGGGTAATGGTCACCAGTCTTGTGCGGGGCGACAAAAGTTTTTCAAATTCATCCAGTTGCAATTCACCCCGCCCATCGACCGGAACCCATTTCAGAACAGCGCCTTTATCCGCCCGTAAAAAATGCCAGGGTACGATGTTGGAATGATGTTCCATCACGGAAAGGATGATCTCATCACCTTCCTTGATGCGCGGGCGGGCAAAGCTGGACGCCACAAGATTAAGCGCGCCGGTGGCGTTGCTGGTAAAAATAATTTCTGATGTCTCACGCGCGTTCAGGAAAGTGCGCACCTTTTCCCGCGCCGCTTCATATTTTTCGGTCGCAAGTGTGCTGAGATAATGCGCGCCGCGATGAATATTGGCGTAAGAGGTGCGATAGGTATTATCCAGCGCATGCAACACCGACTCGGGCTTTTGCGCCGACGCGGCATTATCGAAATAGACCAGCGGCTTTGCGTTCACCCTGGTTTGCAGAATTGGAAACTGCGCACGGGCATGCGCTACGTCAAACCCGGTTGATGTTGTAGCGGGGCGAATATTGGCCGGTTTAGACATTTTCAATCACCAATTTCTGCGCCAGCCATGTATTGATTGTGTCCCGTATGTTTAGCTGAATTTGACCGGCATCCAGCGCATCGCTACCCTGAATCTGGGAGACCGCATCATCCAGAAACGCGCCGATCAACAACGCTCGCGCCTGCGCCTCAGCTATGCCGCGCGCGCGCAGATAAAACAGTGCAGCCTCGTCAAGCTGTCCAACCGACGCGCCGTGTGCGCATTTCACGTCATCCGCAAAAATTTCCAGTTCCGGTTTGGAATTTTGTACGGCATGCGGCGATAACAGCATGGCCTTGATCTGTTGCGTGGCATCGGTACGTTGCGCAGGTTTTGCAACGCGGATAAGGCCCTGAAATATGCCCTGGGATTTACCATCAAGCACAGAGCGAAACATCTGGTTGCTGCGGCTTCCCGGCGCGCGATGGTTCATGACGCAGGTGGTGTCGGCAATCTGCGATCCGTTCAGCATGCTGACACCGTTCAGGCCGCACAGTGCGTCACTGCCCGCAATTTCGACATGCGCCTCAGATCGCGAAAGGCGGGCGCCACGGGTTAATGTGAAGCCATCATAAACCGTATGCGCGTCAAGCCGGGCATTCAGAAAATGAAAATGCAGGGCGTTTTGGCTTTCTGCCTGATCACGGTAATGGGCCAGACGCGCCCCTTCGCCAAGCTGCACATCGCTTGCGTTATTGACAAAATATTCTGCGCCTGTCGGCCCGTAATGGCTTTCAAACAGCATCAGATTGGCGCGCGGTTCCAGCACAACAAGATTGCGGATTTGGGCATTCCCGGTATTAAAAAAAACAAGATGCAGTGGTTTGGAAAGCTGTGTATCCGCTGCAACGCAAATATATGCGCCATCGTTCAACAAAGCGGTATTCAACGCAAGGAATGGCGCGCCGGCGCTATCGCGCAACCGGTCCGCTATCACAGCATCATCCTGCAAGGCGGCGCGCAAAGATTGCGCACACAAGCCGGGGGGCAGATCGCTTGCTTCACCTTGCAACACGCCATTCACAAAAATCAGCCGCCATGCGTCAATGTCCGCAAAGGCTCCTTCCAGTTTCTGAAAATCGGCGGCTGGCACCGTCACACGGTGGGGCTGTTCCCGCAACAGCGATAAATCCGTCCACCGCCAGGCTTCATCCTTGCGTGTCGGAAAACCCGTTTCTGAAAAAAGCTTCATCGCATTCTGACGCATGGCGCGAAGACGCGGCGAAACAGACGCCAGGCCCGCTTCCTGCGCCTTAATCTCGCTTAGCAGCGAGTGCTCCAATGTTGCTGTTTCAGCCATTGACCACTTCACCATAACCTTCGCGGTCCAGTTCAAGCGCCAGTTCCTTGCCGCCGCTGCGTGTGATTTTTCCTTTGGCCAGCACATGCACGAAGTCCGGCACAATATGATCCAGCAGGCGCTGATAATGCGTGATGACAATCATCGCGCGATCGGGTGCGCGCAACCCGGTGACTCCATCGCCAACCAGACGCAGGGCATCCACATCCAGCCCGGAATCCGTTTCATCCAGTACGGCCAGCAGGGGTTGCAGCACCGCCATCTGTAAAATCTCGCAACGCTTTTTTTCGCCGCCGGAAAAACCGGCATTCACCGGACGTTTCAGCATGTCTGCGGATATTTTAAGTTTTCCCGCTTCACGCTGCACCAGCTTCATGACGCCCATGGCGTCCAGTTCATCTTCGCCGCGCGATTTGCGCTGCGCATTGATCGCGTGTTTCAGAAAGGTCATGGTTGCGACACCGGGAATTTCCACCGGATATTGAAAACCCAGAAAAATCCCTTTGGCGGCGCGCGCTTCGGGCGGCATGGCGGTAAGGTCTTCACCAAAATAAAGCACACTGCCTTGCGTGATTTCATAGCCGGGGCGTCCCGCCAGAATATAGGACAGCGTGCTTTTGCCAGACCCATTCGGGCCCATGATGGCATGCACTTCGCCCGCCTTCACAACAAGATCAATGCCACGCAGAATTTCCTGCCCGCCGGCGGACACATGCAGATTTTTGATTTCCAGCATTACCTTACTCATTTTACCCGACGCTGCCTTCTAAACTCACACCGACCAGCTTTTGCGCTTCGACGGCAAATTCCATCGGCAGATGCTGTAACACTTCACGGCAAAAACCATTAACCAGCAGCGCCACCGCGCTTTCCGCATCCAGTCCGCGCTGGCGGCAATAGAATAATTGCTCCTCGCTCAGCTTGGACGTGGTCGCCTCGTGTTCCACCTGCGCCGCCGGATTGCGCACCTCGATATAGGGCACGGTATGCGCGCCGCATTTATCGCCAATCAACAGGGAATCGCATTGGGTGTGGTTGCGCGCTCCCTCGGCTTTGGGATGTATGCTGACCAATCCGCGATAGGTGGACTGGCTGGCGCCCGCAGAAATGCCCTTGGCCACGATTCGGCTTGTGGTGTTGCGCCCCAGATGGATCATCTTGGTGCCTGTATCCGCCTGCTGATGATTATTGGTAATGGCGATGGAGTAAAACTCACCCACCGAATTATCACCCTGCAGGATACAGCTTGGATATTTCCAGGTAATGGCCGATCCGGTTTCCACCTGTGTCCATGAAATTTTTGAGTTACGGCCCCGGCATGCGCCGCGCTTGGTAACGAAATTATAGATGCCGCCGCGCCCTTCCTTGTCGCCGGGATACCAGTTCTGCACGGTTGAATATTTGATCTCGGCATCGTCCAGCACTACAAGCTCCACCACGGCGGCATGCAACTGGTTTTCATCGCGCATGGGCGCGGTGCAGCCTTCCAGATAGCTGACATAGGAACCCTTGTCCGCAATGATCAGGGTGCGTTCAAACTGCCCGGTATTGGCGGCGTTGATACGGAAATAGGTAGAAAGCTCCATCGGGCAACGCACACCCGGCGGGATATAGACAAAGGTGCCATCACTGAACACGGCAGAATTCAGCGTGGCGTGAAAATTATCCGCATAGGGAACAACCGACCCCAGATATTTCTTCACCATCTCCGGGTGGTCCTGCACCGCCTCGGAAATGGAGCAGAAAATCACACCGGCCTCGTGCAGCTTGTCCTTGAAAGTGGTCACCACGGAAACACTGTCAAACACGGCGTCAACAGCAACGCCCGCCAGCAGCATCCGCTCGTTCAGCGGAATGCCCAGCTTCTCATAGGTGCGCAACAGTTCAGGATCCACCTCGTCCAGGGTTTTGGGGCGTGAACCAAATCCCTTGGGGGCGGCATAATAATAGGCGTCCTGATAGTCAATCTGCGGAAAATCCACCTTGGCCCAGCCCGGTTCTTTCATGGTCAGCCAGCGGCGATAGGCGCGCAACCGCCATTCCAGCATCCATTCCGGCTCGCCTTTTTTGCCGGAAATAAAACGCACAATATCTTCGTTCAACCCTTTGGGGGCATATTCGGATTCTATGTCACTGACGAAACCATGCTTATAGGTTTCACCGGCCTCTTCGACGGTCGTGATGGTTTCCGGACGCGCACTCATAATTTATACCTCATCCCGCCTGGCGCAAATTCACGCGCCCTGCGATCATTTCCCATGCTGTCAAAAATGTTTCTATGTCAGCGGCCTTTGTCGCCCATCCCAGGCTGACGCGGATGGCGGCGCCCGCCAGCGCTTCATCAACGCCCATTGCGCCAAGCACGGCAGAACGCACGACCTTGCCCGATGAACAGGCTGCACCCGCACTGACGGCAATGCCCGCAAGATCAAGGTTCATCACCTGGGTCACGGCCGCGACGCCGGGCAGGGCAAAGCAACTGGTGTTCGGCAGGCGCTGCTGATCGCGCCCGAAAAACACGGCATGCGGTGTTATCGACATCACGCCATCTTCAAGCCTGTCACGCAATGCAGACATCTCCACCATCAATGCGGGCAGGGCATTCCCCGCCAATACCGAAGCCATTGCAAAACCGGTAATCGCCGCAATATTTTCTGTGCCGCCACGATGCCCGCGTTCCTGGCCACCGCCGCGCATCTGGGATGTGACTTCGATCCCGTTACGTACAATCAATGCGCCAATACCCTGCGGCCCGCCAAATTTATGCGCCGACAATGTAAGCAGATCAGCGCCGAGCGCAGTGTAATCCAAAGCCATTTTGCCAGCCGCCTGCACCACATCACAATGCAGCAGCGCGCCATGAGCATGCGCAATGTTCGCTGCCTGCGCAACTGGCTGCACAATACCGGTTTCGTTGTTTGCCAGCATGACGCTTACCAGTGTGGGCGTATCTGTTTCACCGAGCATTGCATCCATTGCCGCCAGGTCGACAATGCCTGACGGCAATACAGGAATGATCGCATTATCCGCCGGGGCGGCGCGCATTACGGAATCATGTTCAATTGCGGAAACCAGCACCCGTGCGGCCTTCACGCCACGCAGCGCAAGATTATTGGCTTCGGTGCCGCCACTGGTGAAGATGACCTCATCTGCTTTTGCGCCTACCAGGCTGGCCACATCGCGGCGCGCGGCGTCAATCCGGCTGCGGGCCTGCCGCCCAGGGCCATGCAGGCTGGATGCATTACCATGACAGTGCAGCACATCGGTCATGGCGCGGATCACCTCAGGCCGCAAAGGGGCGGTGGCATTGTAATCCAGATAGGTAATCTGACCAGGCATTGTAATACTTTCCAAATACCTATTCGGCGAGGGACGTCATCCGGGGGGAATCAGATTTTCCAGAACAGTCCATTATACGTTCGAAAGCCGCACTTGTGCCCAAAACCCGTTTCTGCACCACATCGGCCAGCGTCACAGAACTAAGATAAATATGTATCTGCCGTCCCAGCTCTTCCCATAAATCGTGGGTTTTACAGCGGCTCTGATCTTTGGTGCATCCTTTGGAGGAACCGGTTTGACAGCGGGTTGTCTTGATCGGCTCATCCACCGCCATAATGATGTCGGCTATACGGGTTTGATCCGTGGGGTTTGCAAGCCGGTAGCCGCCGCCGGGGCCGCGCACGCTACGGACGATACCGCCACGGCGCAATTTGGCAAATAGCTGTTCCAGGTAGGACAACGAAATATCCTGGCGTGTGGCAATATCCGCGAGGGTGATGGGCCGTCCGTGCCCCTCGTCGGCCAGATCCACCATCGCCATTACTGCATACCGCCCGCGTGTGCTCAGTCTCACCGGAATAATCCTTCGAACAGGTATTGTATCCCATAGCAGATTTTACTGCCATTTTCGGGGTCGCTTATGATATGACCGCGCACCACATCCGTGCCGATTTGACGCGCGTGGCTATAAGGAATGTAAACAACCCACTAAAAAAGTCAAGTATTAGCTATAGGTTAATTTCAACCTATTGATATTACTGAATTAAGCGCCATCTACAGCATCGTTGAACTAGTCTGATACAGGCTTGAAGAAAGGAAAACGGAAAAGATGTCTGAAATCTTTTTCAATGGCCCGGCCGGTCGCATCGAAGGCCGTTATTATCCGGCGAACAGGGCAAACGCCCCAATCGCCCTGGTGTTGCACCCGCATCCGCTTTATGGCGGGTCGATGCAGAACAAGGTCGTGCATCAGGTCGGACAGATTTTTCAAAAGCATGAATTTTCCGTGCTGCGCTTTAACTTTCGTGGCGTGGGCCGCAGCGTCGGGGAATATGATCATGGCCAGGGCGAACTGTCTGACGCCGCATCGGCGCTGGATTGGCTGCAGCAGATTAATGAAAATGCGCCACAATGCTGGATTGCAGGTTTTTCTTTTGGCGCCTGGATTGCGATGCAGCTTTTGATGCGCCGCCCTGAAATATCGGGTTTTATTGGAATCGCCCCGCCCGCCAATAATTATGATTTCGCCTTTCTCGCGCCATGCCCCGTGTCGGGTGCGATCATCCACGGAACCGCCGATCAGGTGGTGCCGATCGAGTCTGTAGACAAACTGGTGAACAAGCTGTCATCACAAAAGAACATTGTCGTCGATTATCAGAAGATCAAAGGCGCCAATCACTTCTTTGAATCGCACATTCCTGAACTGAGCAAGCATGTCAGCGATTATCTGGGCCGACAGGTTGCGCTCCTGGAAACGAAACAGACCGCCTAGTCAGCAATATTATGGCCGGCGCGCCAGCACACCACCTGTCATGGGTTTTGGCGTGCCGGTTGTTGATGGAAGACTGAGCGGCAAACCACGCAGGTGGCGTACAGCAAGGAAAGCAAAGGCTTCCGCTTCCAGTGCGTCGCCGCGCCAACCGGCGTCCTCCGCAGAAAAAACATCAACACCCAGTTCCCGGCGCAGCATTTCCATCAGTGTCCTGTTGTGCCGACCGCCGCCACACACGATCCAGCGCACAGGCCGTGCTGGCAAATGCAGTATGGAGGCGGCAACCGATGCTGCGGTAAATGCAGCAAGCGTAGCGGCGCCATCTTCGGGTGAAAGCGCGTCTACCGGCGACAGATTAAAAGCCTGACGATCCAGGCTCCTGGGTGGCGGCGCCTGAATTTGCGGCGCGCGCATCAGCGCGGCAAGGGCAGGGGCATTCACCTGACCGCGTGCGGCCAGCGCCCCCTCCCGGTCAATCGGCGTCCCAATTTTACGGGCGCACCAATCGTCGATAAGGCCATTCCCGGGGCCAGTGTCAAACGCCAGGATGCCGCCATCTGCCGGATCAAGGCGCAAATCCAGCCAGGTCACATTGGCAATTCCGCCAATATTCAAAATGGCCTGCGGCCCCTGAACCGCGTTCCCATCCAGGTCCAAATCGCGGGCCAAACCCTGATGATAGAGCGGTACGAGTGGTGCACCCTGGCCGCCTGCCGCCACGTCGGCGCTACGAAAATCGTACACCACATCAATATCCAGGCTACGCGCCAGCGAAGCACCATCCCCAATTTGCAGGGTCAACCTGTCTTCGGGCCGATGCAGCAAGGTCTGCCCGTGGAAGCCAATAACGGTAACCTCTTCACGCTCAATCTCAGCCTCGGCCAGCAGGGTGTCCACCAACTGCCTATGCTGCTGGGTCAGGTCGCGGGTCAGGGCAAGGATTTCAGGCGCCTCGCGCGCGACCGCACCAAGTTTTGCCGCCAAAACCATGGCATCGCGCAGCCGGGCGCGCATTTGGTCATCATAAGGCTGGGTTGCCCAGGCGCCAAAAGCCTCCACCCGCTCCCCATCCGTGCGGATCAAGGCGGCGTCAATCCCGTCAAGCGAGGTTCCGCTCATCAGGCCCAGGGCGATTACCGGTTCCATCTCTGTCCAACACCTTTTCCACTGCCTATAAAGCTGTTACAGCTTAGCCGCTTATCAGACAATACTCTCCTGCAAGAATAGTTGATGACCATGAAATTAAACTCCCGGTTTCTGGAGACTTTCGTAGCGCGCGGTTACCTGCATCAATGTACCGACATTGAGGGGTTGGATGCGCTTGCTTTGAAGCAGCCGATTACGGCTTATGTAGGGTATGACTGCACGGCGCCCAGCCTGCATGTAGGCAGCCTGATTTCAATTATGATGCTCCGGCTGCTACAGCAGTCCGGGCACAAGCCGATTGTGCTAATTGGCGGCGGCACAACACGAGTTGGCGATCCGACAGGCAAAGATGAATCGCGCCCCCTGCTTACCGATGCACAGATCAATTCCAATATTTCCGGCATCCGGAAAGTGTTTGAAAAATTCATAAAATTCGGTGATGGGCCAACCGACGCCATCATGGTCAATAATGCGGACTGGCTGGACCAGCTTAATTATATCGAATTCCTGCGCGATTTTGGCACCCATTTCACGATCAACCGCATGCTGACAATGGACAGCGTCAAGCTGCGCCTGGAACGCGAGCAGCCGCTGACCTTTCTTGAATTCAATTATATGCTGCTGCAGGCTTATGATTTTCTTGAACTCAATCGCAAGCATGGATGCCATTTGCAAATGGGCGGATCGGATCAGTGGGGCAATATTGTCAATGGTGTTGACCTGGGACGCCGCGCCGACGGGGCGCATCTGTTTGGCCTGACAACGCCGCTGCTGACGCTGGCGTCCGGCAGGAAGATGGGTAAATCCGAAAACGGCGCCGTATGGTTGAATAGTGATATGCTCAGCCCGTATGAATACTGGCAATATTGGCGCAATGTCGAAGATGCCGATGTGGGCCGCTTTCTGCGCCTGTTCACTGAATTGCCGCTGGATGAAATTGCCCGTCTGGAAGCCCTGCAGGGTCAGGAACTGAACGAGGCAAAAAAGGTGCTTGCAAACGAAGCCACCGCCATGGCGCACGGCGCGCTGGCGGCACAGCAGGCGGCGGAAACTGCGCGCAAGACCTTTGAGGAAGGTGCAATGGCGGAGGGGCTGCCGGAACTGGACATTCCGCGCACGGAAATTGAACCTGGCATTGCCGTATCAGAATTGCTGCGCCGCGCAGGCCTGTGCGCCAGTGGCGGCGAAGCCCGGCGGTTGATCAAAAATCGCGGTGTGCGGATCAATGATCAACTGGTTGAAAACGAGCAGGCGCTGCTAAACCCCACCGATTTCTCAAACGGTGCAGTAAAGCTCAGCGCAGGCAAAAAGAAACACGTTCTGCTGCGGGTGGGGTGAGTTACTACCCTATCCCCCGTAAAACACCTTCTCACCCAGGTCTTTCATCCACAGGATGGCGTCATCGGCGCGGGCTTCCGGTTGTTTGGCGACATTGGCGTTGGTTACCTGGGCCACGAAAATATGGTGATCGCCCTGTTCGACAATGCTGGTTACCTTGCATTCAACGCTGGCGATGGCGTTGTTAAGGATCGGCGAACCATTGGCTCCGGTCCTAAAAGGCTCGCCGCTGATCTTGTCTCCGTCAAGTTGCGCAGGTTTGAAAAACGTAAAGCCAACAGGCGCCTGCCCTTTGCCCAGCATATTGAGTGCAAAAGCCTGGGTTTTCCTGACCAGTGCATAAGCGCCACTGTCACTCTTGATGGCGACAGCAACAAGTGGCGGCTCGAACGATGTTTGAGTCACCCAGTTCACAGTCGCGGCGGCAACATCGTTTCCTGACCTGGCGGTTAAAATGTAAATCCCGTAAGGGATCATCCGAAGCGCGGTTTTCTTTGCTGCATCATCCATAGGCGTCTCTCCTGAAGTTTAAATTTGAAAGACGTAAGCTTTCAGCAATACGGATCAGGAATCAAGACCGCATTTTATTTTGCAGCATCAGGCAGCACCGGCTCCGCCTGTTCAGCCGGTGCGGCCAGATCGCCAAGATTGAAAATATGCCGTAGAAATCCCGGCGTTAGTGCAGAAAGCGGATTAACGAAAATATCCGGGTTATCGCTTGATCCGGTGGCGCTGTAATTGATGGCCAAAATGCCTTCATTTTTACCACCAAGCAGAATATTTCCCAATATTGGCACCTTGCCAAAAACCGTATTGAGCGTATAGGCGGGGATCACGGTTCCATTCATGTTGACTGTGCCGTCAGCTTCATTCATCGTTCCATGCAGTGTCAGGCCAAGTTCCGAGCCAGACCCATAGGCATCGGTCAATGTAATGACGCCATTGTGCATTTTATAGGGCACAAGGATACGATCGAACGTCAGGCCGCTGCCTGTCAGAATGTCACGAATACCGGTAAGCGAGGCTATGGTCAGGATCCGCGTTAGCGCAGGTGCGTTAACAACCTGCATATTCCGTATACGGATTTCACCTTGCATCGGCGGAGCATCCAGTGGCCCGCGCCGTTTTTTATCCTGAAACTCTCCCGTCATTTCAAAATCGCCGTTGACGCCGCTGTCAAACAGTTCAAGCCCGTATAATATTTTTCCCGCGTCCAGAGAGATAAGCGAAAAAGTTCTGTTGCCATTTGCGTCAGGCTGCAAGCGCAGGGTTACATTGCGTTCAGGCCCATAGTTTGCATCCACGGCAAGATTGATAAAATCCGTACCGTCATAACTGCCAATTGCAATGACATCGTTCAAAATATTTCCCTCGCGCAGCAATACCTCCTTAACGCGGGCTTCAATATCATAGGTAAGCCCTTTTTCGTCCGGTTTAGGCATGCTGCCAGATTTTCGTAATTGGGAAATGGACAGGGATAAATCAGCACGGGGCCCGTTCATGGAAATAGCATACGCGCCATTTTTTTTGCGCCGCGCCTCACCACTCATCTCATTCGCCGCACCCAGCTTCAGACGGTCCATGCGGATGATATTTGGCGGCCCATGTGGCTCAAACACCAGTCGGCCGACGACATCAATATCTTTTCCTGCGATGGTTAAATTGTCCAGAACAGCGCCGGTTTCACCGCCGGGGGACATGGCAAAATCAAAATGCATGCTTGCGGGAACGGATTTCGGTTTGCGCCAGGAAAGCGGTTCGGCGATGAGTTCCGCGTCTATGAGATCAGCGCTGACACGGCCGCCGGATATTTTTGTGCCACGCCCCCAGGCTTCGGCCATCAGGGTTACCGGCCCGGCAATGATGCCCGCAGTTGGAAAGCCAAGCGCTTCCAGCTGATGCTCATCCGCATTCATTTTTACGGTGTAATTGCTGGATGGGCCTTCGTTGACGTTAAATTTTTCTGCCCAGGCAAGATCGGCAAACGCGTCGATAAATCTTCCTGAACCCTTGACCGCTATGCCTTTGGGGTTCACATCAATGTGGACATCAGCCTGTTCCAGCGCCACGCCGTTCAGCAGATTGGGCAGGCGCAAATCATCCACATCGCTTGCCACCTCATAGTGAATTTCGTCCATATGCATATTATTTTTGATGGGCATTTTAAGCTGCAACTGTGTATTTGCAGCGCCGCTGATCGTGGCAGGGTCAACGCCATATTTTGATGGATAGCCCAGCGGCTTGAAATCAATCAGTTCCAGCGTTTTTGTCATGCTGCCGTTCAGGGACAGCTTTATTTCTCCGTTCTTTTCCGGCAGATGCGTATTGGCAAGAATAAACTTGCCGTCACTCAGGCGCAGATCATCAAGAATGAGACCATCATCCAGCGTTAGTTCGAATTGGCGCCCTGTAATCAGGGCGCTGCCTTGCCCCTGGGTGATCGGTGGCATGGGCCGCAGATAGTGACCGGTAACGCCACCGAACTTCAGATCAACCCTGATCGCCTCATTGGTGAGAGGTCCGGCGGCAAACTCGCCGCGCGCAATGTTGGCCTCAAAGTGTGCCTGATCGACATTGCCGGTGTCCATATTTTCCATGAACCATCCGCGCGATCCCCTGGCGGCGGGAATCGGCCATAGGCGTTTCACCGTTTCAATGGTGGCGTTGGTGATGTCGCCGTTAATCTGGATGGCGGGGCTCGCAACACCATACTCAGTCGATCCCCTGGCGGTGATTTCCATTGGGCCCTGGCGTAATTGCGCGCGGTCAATCCGGATCAGGCTGTCATTAAATGTGTACTCAGCCTCGATTTCAAGCGTATCGACCTGCACCGGTTCAGGCATTAAATCCGGTAATGTGATTTGACCGGCGCCTGCGCGCATATTGACGCTCAACCCCAGTAGTTTTCCATCAGCCGCGATTCGCACGCCTGCCAGGCCGCTAATGGGCAGACGAAAATTTGCAAGTTGCGCCAGCGCCACGGAACCTTCCGCAAGGCGGAATGGCTCAATACCGCTAAAGCTGATATCAATCTGGCTCAACTGCGTCGTACGGTCAAAATTCCCGCCCAGGGACAGCATCCATGTCCGTTCATCTATTCTCAACCCGATGGCTGCTTCGCCAATAATGCCCTGTTCAGAACGGTCGAATGAAAAATTGGCGTTGCTGGCCTCCCACACAGTTTCCAGCCGGAGATCGCGATAAACCAGTTCAACATTTTGGATGGCCAGATGCTCAAGCGCGCCCATATTGCCGCCAAGGCCTGGCGGCTCAAGCAATGCGGCAAATGCGCGTGACAATAATCCCGATATGTCCGGCGGATCAGTGCGTTGCAGATCATCGGGGGCGGCCGCAACGCCCAACCGGAATGATCCATCCAGAAGCCGCACCACAGTAAGCGAGGCGCCTCTTAATTCAACGTAGGTCGGTGCGATGCGGCCCAATAACAGCCCGCGTGCGCTAAGCCCAAGGTCCAGCCGTGGTGCCTGCGCCACCAGATCGCCCGATGCCTCCTTGATACGGACGCCGGTAATGGTGATCGCCAGGGAAGGCTGCAAATCGGTCCAGTCGAGAATGGGATCATCAAACTCCCATACATAGCCGGGCGTGGCCTCGGTCAGCATTTCCTGTAGATATGTGCCTAAAAAAGACAGCGAGACGGGGCCGCTGGCAAATCGCCAGAGGCCAATCGCCACGATTAACGTACCGACCGTCAAGGCGGCCCCAAGGACGCGCATGAGTATTTTAGTTGAACGAATAATCACAGGCTGGCTTCAATCTTGCCGTATTATCATTCATACACCACCGTAAATACTGGCAATGTCATGGCCAGAAGTGTTGACGGATTTAATTCGGGTGGTAACTGAATGCACGTTTTTTCCATGCTGAATGCTATCACAGATTCGCACCTTATGCCCCAGCCCTTTGATTCGGCGCGGGCAGAGGCGCTGCTGGCCGATTTACGGCAAGCCGCCGGGGTGTGCGAGGATGAGGTTCAGCAGACGGTTGCAGCGCTGTTGAAGGATGCAAAAGGGCGTAACCTGTTGCTGGCGGTATTTGGGAACAGCCCGTTTCTCAGCCGTATCGCCCTGCGCGATCCGGTCTTTCTGTGTTCCCTGATACAGCAGGGCCCGGAGGCAACCATGACCGCAATCTACGGCGCCGTCATGGCATTGGCGGATGCCGGTCTGCAGCAGGATGCGCTGGCGCAGCAGTTACGCATCCGGCGCGGGCAGGCGGCGCTGACAATCGCCATGGCTGATATTGCAGGGCTTTGGGATATAGGGCAGGTAACCGGCGCGCTTTCCGGTTTTGCCTGCAATATATTGCAGGCAACAGTCGATGCATTGCTGCGCGCCCACGCCAAAGCGGGCGATCTTGTTCTTTCTGATCCTGATCAGCCTTCCCGATCCTGTGGATATGTGATCATCGCCATGGGCAAGCTGGGCGCGGGGGAACTGAATTATTCCAGTGATATAGATTTGATCATTCTGTTTGACCCGGAACGCTGTTCCTATCGGGGAAAGCTGGAACTGCTTGAGTTTCAGGTTCGTTTTACAAAAACACTGGTCAGGCTGCTACAGGATTTTACTGCGGATGGGTATGTGTTTCGCGTTGATTTGCGCCTGCGGCCCGATCCTGCGGCAACCCCCATCGCCCTGCCCGTAGAGGCGGCGGAAACCTATTACGAAAGCACCGGCAAGGGGTGGGAGCGGGCGGCGATGATCAAGGCGCGCCCGGTTGCCGGTGATATAGAGATGGGCCAGACGTTCCTCAAAAACATCAGTCCCTTTGTCTGGCGCAAAAGCCTTGATTATGCCGCCGTGCGCGATGTGTTTGACATGGTTGGCCTGATCCGCGCGCATCATGGCCATGCAGATATTCAGGTGGCCGGTCATAACATCAAAATCGGTCTTGGCGGTATTCGCGAGATTGAGTTTTTTGCACAGACCCATCAATTGATCGCGGGCGGCCGTGATCGCAAACTGCGCGATCCCACGACGCTGGGAATATTGTCGATCCTTCAGGAAAAAGGACAGCTTGAAACAGAGCCTGCGCAACAGTTGCATGACGCCTATATATTTTTGCGCACCCTGGAGCATCGTCTGCAAATGATCAATGACGAACAAACCCAGACTCTTCCGAAAACTTCAGAAGGCCTTGCGCATTTGGCGGCGTTTATGGGGCATGCCGGGGCCGCTGAATTCAACGACGCCATAAGATTGCACCTGAGCCATGCAGCGGAACAGTTTCGCAAACTGACCGGGCAGGGGAAGGCTGGCGAAGCAACGGACAGTGAGGCGACCGGTGACATAGTATCACATGAGCCGTTGCGACAGATGGGCTTCGGCGACCCGGCGCGCGCCCTTGACATTCTCGAAACCTGGCGGACATTCCGCTACCGCGCCTTGCGAACCCAGCGCGCACGCGAATTACTGGTTCTACTGACGCCAAAAATATTGACTGCGATCTCCTCCACTTCCGATCCGGATGGCGCATTGCTGCGGTTTGATGAATTTCTTGCGGCCATGCCGGCGGGCGTTCAGCTTCTTTCGCTGTTTAATGCGCATCCCTGGCTGCTGGAGCTAATTGCGGAAATTATGGGCACCGCGCCCGGACTGGCGGAAATTCTGGGGCGAAAACCTGCGCTGCTGGACGCAGTGTTATCGCCTGATTTTCTGGAAACCATTCCAGACGCGGCGCAGCTATCGGCTGATCTGGAATACGCCCTTGAACCTGCGCGTGATTTTCAGGATGTACTCGATATTACCCGGCGCTGGGCATATGAACGCAAATTCCAGGTTGGGGTGCAATTGCTCCGGAATTTGATTGATGGCGGCGGCGCGGGACTGGCACAGAGTGATATTGCCGACACATTGCTGCGAGCCCTGTTGCCGCGCGTTGTGGCTGAGCTTGCTGAAAGACATGGGGTGATTGCGGGTGCCGACATGGCAGTACTGGCTATGGGAAAACTGGGCGGAAGGGAGCTGACCTTCACCTCTGATCTTGATCTGATTTTTATTTATCCGGATACGTCGGATATGTCGGATGGCAAAACGCCGCTTAGCGCGGGCCACTATTTTGCAAGGCTTTGCCAGCGTCTGATTAATGCCCTGTCTGCACCCACGGCGGAGGGGCGGCTTTATGAAGTTGATATGCGGCTGCGTCCATCCGGCGGCAAGGGCCCCATTGCCGTATCGCTGGAGGCATTTCACAAATATCATGCAGAATCTGCGCAGACATGGGAGCATATGGCCTGGACGCGCGCGCGCATTGTGACGGCACCGGAAACGCTCGCGAATGATATTAGCGCCGTTATTCGGGGGTTTCTTGTCAGGCCGCGCGATTCAAAAATACTGGCCCATGAAGTAGCCACGATGCGGGCGCGTATTGATCAGGAGTTTCACAGCAACAATATCTGGGATTTTAAATATGTCCGGGGCGGCATGATGGATGCGGAATTCATCACCCAGTTTTTGCTTCTGCGCGATGCAGCGGCTTCCCCCGATGTCCTGCATGGCACCACCATGATGGCGCTGGAACGGCTTGAGGCGCATGGATGCTTGCCAAAGGAACCAGCGCAGGATTTGATGGCATCACTACGCACATTGCGTGATCTGCAGCAAATTTCACGCCTGTGTCTTGGTGATAGCAAGGATGTCCATTCCGCGCCAACTGCGCTGCAAGAGATGATGGCGAAGCGTGCACAGGCCCGGACATTTACTGATCTGGAGCAACAGATCACCGGTATTGAAACAAATATCTACCGGATTTATCAGAAAATCGTTCTGGCCGAGGCAGGACTGGACGAGGAGCCGGAAGTTCCGTCATAATATGAACAAATTACTCGCAGGATAAGGCACATGCTGGAAGAAGGCCAAAAGGCGCCCAATTTCAAACTTAAAACCGATGGCGAAGGCGAAATCAGCCTGGCAAAGCTGAAAGGTAAAGTCGCCGTCGTGTATTTCTATCCAAAAGATGACACCCCCGGCTGCACGACTGAGGCCATCGCGTTCAGCGCTCTAAAGCCCCAATTCGATAAATGCGGCGCAGTGTTGATAGGGGTGTCGAAAGACAGTGTGCAGCGCCATGACAATTTCAAGAAAAAATACGATCTGAAAATTCAACTGGCTTCAGATGAAGAGGGTCAAATGGTGGCTGATTATGGAGTCTGGATCAAAAAAATGAATTATGGCCGCGAATATATGGGCATAGACCGCAGCACATTTCTGATCGACGCCAAGGGGGTGATACGTAAAATCTGGCGCAAGGTGAAGGTCAAGGGACACGCGGAACAGGTGCTGGAGGCCGTTCGGGCGCTATAGTCAAGTTCAGGCAACATGAACGCACACAAGAAAATACGCAGCGCGATTAATATCAAGTCGCTGCAATGTTTCATGAAGCTTTGAAAAGCGGGAGACAGCAGGGGCATGTCGTATCATTCCTAACTAACATATTGTCATTGATACGTTCCCTGAGTCGAAAAATGGGGGATAACATCAAACTTGTGATAGACATCACTTGTCTATCAGGGTTGAATAACCCGCGGGGCACAAGAATCGTAGAAAAATACAAAGAGGGGGCTGGATGTCAAACGGGATCGTAATGATTGCCGCTAACTTTTGGAGGCAACTTTTTCCCGAGCGGCAAATCTACCTGCGCAGTCAAGGGCGGGTGCGTGGTGTCAGCCTGTCGCCTGGCGCGCAATTTACCGGTGCAGCCATTTTTCTTCTGATTTTTTCGTGGATGACTTTCGCCTCGGTGAATTTTGCATTCCATCATGGGGCGCTGGTCGGGCGTGACGCACAGTTTAACGCTCTGCGCACATCGAATGAACGGCTTCTGGCCGAGATTGTGCAGGTTCAACAGCGGTTTTTGAACACAACCATGGAGTTGGAGGCCAAAAAGCGGCAACTGGCTGAACTGCTGGCGCAAAATAATCGGGCCGACGCTGATATTGCTGTCCTGGCTGAAAATCAAGATGTCGCAACAGTTAAATCTGGCAATCCCGGTGTATTGCCGCGCCCGCGCCCGGAAGCGCTACGCGATGAGACGCCAGAAGTGTTACGCCGTGAGACGAATATATCATCGGATGTTTTGCCGCGCATGCGTCCGGTGCGCCCGGTTTTTACGCTGCCGTCCAATATGACCGCTATTGACGGTGGACTGCCCGATAATGACCGGGCCACGTCAATGGGGCCTGGCTTGACGGGCGCCAAAAGCGCCCAATATGATGTGATGGCGTATCTTGCGGCGGATGCCCATACGGCTGTTGCCGCGCTTGAAAAACTAATCAATCAGACCGGGCTGGATGCGGACACCATGTTGCGCCGACGTGATGAGGCGGCAAAGCCTGACACTCATGCAGAAGGTGGGCCGCTGCTAAGCCTGCCACCTTCAATGACGGCCAAATTTTTACGCCGTAACATGCCTCGTGAACTTGCAATGCCGTCAACCCGCAAGGGCAGGCTGGAAATGCTGCGTGAGGCGTTGTTCAGCCTGCCGCTAGCAGAGCCAGTTGATAAATATTACGTTTCAAGCGCGTATGGCTATCGTCGTGATCCATTTACCCACGCCCGGGCGTTTCACTCCGGCATGGATTTGGTCGCTCCGTATGGCGATCCGGTCTTGTCCAGCGCGCCGGGTACCGTTATTTTCGCAGGTCCTAACGGTCCTTATGGCAATATGGTGGAAATTGATCACGGTCGTGGGGTCAAGAGCCGTTATGGTCATTTAAGCAAGATTACTGTTACACGCGGGCAAAAGATCGGTTTGCGCGATCTGATCGGTCGTGTTGGAAATACGGGACGAAGCGGTACCGCGCATTTGCATTTTGAGGTCTGGTTTGATGGCAAGGCGCGTGATCCCCGCAACTTCTTGAAGGCTGGCGAGAATGTTTTTCAGCGGCAGGGATAAAAACCCCGGCGGTCATGCATCAGGCCGTCGGCAGGGCCGGGATATGATCTCGTTCATCAGTGCTGATCTGTCTGTGACAGGAGATCTGGTCTCACCCGGGGATTTGCAGATAGACGGTTGTGTGGAGGGCAATATTCGCTGTCAGTCGCTGACGATTGGTCCCTCGGCAAGTGTCACCGGCAATATCATCGCTGAAGATGTATTGATCCTGGGCGTCCTTAATGGTGGTGTCGAAGCACGCTCCGTAACATTGGGTAAAACCGCACAGATTACCGGCGACATTCTGCATGAAACGATTGCCATCGAGGCGGGAGCTGTTCTTGATGGAAGGCTGACAGGCCGCAATCGCGCATTAGTCGCGGCAATGGATGCGCTTCCACTGCCGGATGACCAGATCAGGAAAGAAATTCCTGCGCAAGAGCATCAGCCTGAACTGTCACAGGCCATCCGGCGTCAGACGAATTAACCGGCAACGGTTTGCTGCGATTCCGCATATGCGGTATCCAGCGCCTTCAGCAGCAGTTCCGGTTCCTGCGCACCCACCAGCAAATATTTATTGGCAATCACGTAGGATGGCACGCCCTGAATGCCAATCCGGCGCGCCGTCGCATCTTCCTCGCGGATCAAATCAATGTCTGCATCACGAAGCAGCAGATCGCGGATAATTTCGGTATCCATTCCGGCTTCACGGGCAATATCAAGCAGTACTGCATGATCACTGATGTCGTCACCATCGGTAAAATAACGGCGGAAGATTATTTCAACCAATTCAGGCTGACGGCCCACGCTGTGAGACCACCGGATCAGACGATGAGCATCCAGTGTATTTGGCATACGGGCGATGCGGCTGAAATTAAATTCAATTCCCAGATCATGGCCTGCTTCCACAAGTGCATCCATGATACCGCTGGGGCCTTTCGACTCACCAAATTTTCGCCGCAGATGTTCTTTGCGGTCCATGCCCTCGCGCGGCATATCGGGATTTAACTGAAATACCCGGTAGGCAAGATCGATCTTCATCTCTGGTCTGGCGGCGATCGCAATCTCCATGCGTTTCTTGCCAACATAGCACCATGGGCACACGGGATCAGATATAATATCAAGCTGCATGGCAAAACTCCCTGGATGGGCATTGTAACTCGCTGCCCGCACATTAGCCGATCCCGGCGCACCGGTTAAACTAAAAAGACACTTTATCTGCTACTGGCAATCGCAGCCCTGATCAGCGCCTCGGCATTCATTCCCGCAGCCAGGCTGGCGACACCGGTTGAAACATGGGCGCGAATGGGGATGGCGGTATCGCCTTCCATGATCTCGGTAAAATTGATGATACTGCCAATGCGATGGGCGACAAGTTCACCCGGCGCCAGGCGGGTTTCAGGCATAATCAGTGCGATGCGGCGCCCGCTGAAGCGCGCAGACAGGTCTTCCCCGCGCACCAGATTACTGACGATCAGGCCAATCTGGCGAAGGACTTTGTCGCCTGTATTGTACCCGTACAGATTGTTAATATCCGGCAGATTATCGAATGTGAAAATACCAAGTGTCAGGCTTCTGTTCTGTGCGTGGGATTCAGTGACCAGCTCGCACAGATGTTCCATCATAAAGCCGTGGCTATACAGCCCGGTCAAGGCATCGCTCACCGCCACATCGCGGGCCTGACGGTAGACATTGATCAGCGAATCGCGATAGCGCTGCTGCCGGGTCAACACATCTACACGGGCGCTAAAGTCACCAATATTTATAGGGTGCCGGAACGCGTCGGCCGCGCCAGCCGCATATGCCGCCGCCACATCGCCAGAAGACGCCGCGCTCAGCATGCACACAATGGGTATATTGAAAAAACGGGAATTCCGCCGTACATCCTCAATGAAAAGGAAAAAGCTTTCCTCCTGCCCATGTGGAATGTTGAGCAGGATGGCGTCGTAGCGCCGCCGTTCAAGATAATTCATGCCTGTTGACGGGCTTTGCGCGTGGGTCAGTGTGCCCATATGGCAGAGGCCCTGCTCAATCTGTTCAAAATGTTCCTGTGATGGCCCAATTAGCAGAAAGTTTGCATCATCCTTGATGATGTTCTGCGGCAGGACCGCAGGGGGGCTTGGCAAACCATATTTTGCGGTGGTGACGGAACGGCGGCGCAGTTCTCCCTGCATTGCGCCCAACCGGGCCAGCGATTCGATCCGACCGAACAACTGCATGTCATGATAGGGGAATTGCAGGCAGGCGTCTGCACCAGCCAGCAATCCCTCTCCGCGCGCGGATTCACTTGTGGAAGGGGTAATCAAAATCACGGGCACGCCAGCCGTTTCACTTTGGCCTTTCAATGCACGGGTGAGATTCAGGCTGGAACCTGTACTGTCATTGCTTGCAATAATCACGATATCTGGTTTTGTAGAACGTACCTGGTAAAGCGCATCAACCTTGTCCTTATGTGGTACGTTTTCATACCCTTGGGCATGTAATTTACGTGTCAGGAGGTCGGCTTCCACAGAATCATTGTTGATAACAAGAACACGTGCACTGCTGCTCATCGGGGGCTTCTCCTACAGAATTTTCAGCCATCCTAATGCAGGGTAGTTAATGCTTTCTTTGCATTTTTGATTGCGGCAACGAATTGTGGGCGTTAACGATCACGTTTCAGCCTTACGGGAGCTTCACGGTGATGAGCAGCATGACGATTGATCTGACGGGTAAAAATATTCTGATAACCGGTACCACCAGCGGTCTGGGACGGCATTTTGCACTAACCCTGGCGGCGGCGGGGGCCCAGGTGACAGTAACCGGGCGCAGGATTGAACGGCTTCAGGATCTGTGTGCTGAAATAGCCGGAAAGGGCGGTCATGCTTTCCCCCTGGCACTTGATGTTCAGGATGTACAAAGCATCAAACAGGCTGTTGAGGCCAGTGAAAAGACCATGGGGCCGATCGATATTCTCGTCAATAATGCCGGCGTCAACGGGGCCGGGCGCGCCATTGACATTACACCCGAAGCCTATGACGAGCTTTTCGACACCAATCTGCGCGGCGCCTTCTTTATGGCGGCCGAGGTGGCAAAGCGGATGATGTCACGGCATAAAAAAGATCCGCAAGCCACTGGTAAAATTATTAATATTGCTTCTGCTGCGGCGCATGTCCTGCTGCCTGGATTGTCTTTGTACAATATGTCCAAGGCCGGAATGGCGATGATGACCAAAGCGCTGGCACGCGAATGGGGCCGTCAGGGTATTAGCGTAAACGCCATTAATCCGGGCTATATTGAAACCGAGCTAAACAGTGAATGGTTCCACAGTGACAAGGGCAGGGCGCAGATCGCCACCTTCCTGCGCCGCCGCCTCAATCAGGCCAGCGATCTGGACGGCATGTTGTTGCTGCTCTGTTCAGACAGCTCCGCCATCATGACCGGCGCTGTTCTGGATGTGGATGACGGACAAAGCCTGCTGGCCCTGGGTTAACGGTTCCATTTGCCCGCAAGCTGCACTAAAATCCTGATAACAAATAATCAACTGGGAGAAATTGCGATGTCCGGACCATTGACTGGGGTTAAAATCATAGAATTTCAGGGCATTGGCCCAGGGCCGTTTTGCGGCATGCTGCTATCCGATATGGGGGCGGATGTCATTCGCATCGACCGCAAGGAGCGCAATGGCGGCGGTAGCAAGTTTGAGATCGGCGGACGCGGGCGGCGTTCCGTGTCGCTTGATCTGAAAAACCCCGAAGCGATTGAGACCTGCCTGAAACTGATCGAAAAAGCCGATATCGTGTTCGAAGGCTTCCGCCCCGGCGTGATGGAACGCTTGGGGCTTGGTCCGGATGTGTGCCTGAAACGTAACAAGCGTATCGTGTATGGCCGCATGACCGGCTGGGGCCAGGATGGGCCTTATGCGCAAATGGCCGGCCATGACATCAATTACATCGCCATCACGGGCGCCTTGCGGTCTTGCGCCCGCCCCGGGGAAAAGCCCATGCACCCGCTTAATCTGGTGGGTGATTTTGGCGGCGGCGCGCTGTATCTGGCCGTTGGGCTGCTGGCGGCGCTGCATGAAGCGAAAGTCTCAGGGCAGGGGCAGGTGGTGGACTGCTCCATGGCAGACGGCGCAGCGTCGCTGATGTCGATGTTCTTTGGCATGAGCGCTGCGGGCATGTGGAATGATGAAGTCGGCACCAATCTGCTGGATGGCGGCGCGCCCTTCTATGACAGCTATCTGTGCTCGGACGGGGAATTTATCTCGATTGGCTCGATTGAGCCGCAATTCTATGCGGAACTGCTTGAAAAGATGGGGTTAAGTGATGACCCTGACTTCAAAAAACAGATGGATCGTTCCAAATGGCCGGTCATGAAGCAAAAACTGATTGATCTGTTCAAGACCAAAACCCGTGATCAATGGAACGCGATCATGGAATTTACCGATATTTGTTTTGGACCGGTGCTGGGCCTCAAAGAGGCGCTGAAGCACCCACACAATGTCGCCCGCAAAACCTTTATCGAGGTTGAAGGCGTACCACAACCCGCGCCCGCGCCACGCTTCAGCCGCACCGTGTCGAAAGTGCAAAGTCCGCCCCCGGTCATTGGCCAGCATACGGAATCCGCTCTGAAAGACTGGGGCTTTTCGGCGGCGGAAGTGGAAGGCCTGCGCAAGACCGGGGCGATTTAACCGTGCAGGTATTGCCCGGCACTACAGGCCGCCGACGCATCTATCTGATGCGCCACGGTCATGTAGATTATTTTTCACCGGAAGTGATTGCTTCCGGTGATTTTGAAGGGGTGCCGCTGACGGCGTTGGGCCGCGACCAGGCCGTTGCGACAGGACGGGCGCTGGCCCATGTTCCCTTCGACCGGGTGTTGTGCTCGGGCCTGAACCGCACCCGTGAAACAGCAGAAATTACTATTTTTCAGCATGAGATAACACCAAAACTTAAAGTGGAAATCGAATCCGGATTGGTGGAATTGCGCGGCAGCACCAATGGCCCGCCCATGACCCGTGAAAAGCTTGGGGCGGCGCTGGCGTTTCAATTTGACGGCGCCGGGGAACAAGGCGCGCGCTTTGGCCTGGGCACCAATGGTGAGGTCTTCGCCGATGCCCTGGCGCGCAGCACCGCCGCCATTGAACGCCTGCTGCAACAGCCCGACTGGGCCAATATTCTGGTTGTAGCGCATGAAGGCATTAACCGCGTGCTGCTCGGCTGGATGACCGGGGCGGGGCTGAAAGGCGTTCAGGCCTTTGAGCAGGATACCGCCTGCGTCAACATACTGGATTTCGACATGGCGCCACGCGCCGACGGGCAGGGCGTTGAAATCATCCGCAAAGTTATCAAGGCGCTCAACCTCACTCCCTATAACTGGACCAAGTTCGGCATGAACATGACCAGCCTGGAACGCATCATGGCCCCGGTGGACGATCATCATTAATGTGAAATAAAAGGAGGGCAGTTTAACCCCCGTTAGAGCACACCGCAGTTAAATTGGGGCGCTGGCCCATATTCGCACCCGTCTTTGCGAGGAGCGAAGCGACGCGGCAATCCAGAGTCACAAACGAGGGCCTGAGTTTGTGACTCTGGATTGCCGCGCTTCGCTCGCAAAGACGATACGGCTATGAACGGACCTAATCGCAGTATGTTCCAATATTGAATTTTTCGTATTTTTTGGTTTCATGTGACGTCTATCACTTCCATGAAACATTGATCATTCTAATATCCGGGACGGCGAGGGATATTCCTCTACGCTCAGGGCTTGCGGGCCCTTCTGGGTGATCAAGTGGCAACCGATCTCGAAAATCTCAATTTTGAGCTGATACAGGCACAAATCCTGTTACACGTCGGCCATGATTTTTTAACAGGCATATTATTGGAAGTTGGCCGACGAAAAGCTTCTGGTGATTTGGCGCATGAGGACAATTTCAGCCGGGGAAAAGGGCTGGCTCTTTCCAGCCCTGACCATCGCGACGAAGAAATCCGCCGCATTCTGGCACGCCTCGAAAAGCTGGGAAGGCCCGGCAACAAAAGATAGCCTGGTCCATTTTTTGATCATATGGACGCGCATCACACACGCTCCCTGTCAGCATCAGTTTATTATCCTGCGGCAGGCCAGGCTGCCCGCTACCGATCCGGACATTGTCCTGGCAAAACGGCGTTCCAATTAAAGGGCGGGGGGCGGAGAAACTATCATATCAGGACCTGCCCCCGATTTAAAAATCTTTTCGCCATCGGTCAGCTCCTCCTGTTCAGCCGACCTTCTATGGATCACATAATCTTGCTAGCGTGAACTCTTTAACTGAACACACGCATTAACTTCATTTTAGGAAAAGAATGATATTTAAAGTTTGTCAAGTGCGGAAAGTGCAAACAATAACGTGTAGCGGAGGGAATTTATGTTTTCTAAAAAACCCGTTTCATCTGAGAGCGCTGAAAGCGCAGCAATTTCCAGATCACAAGCAGTGATTGAGTTTAACCTTGATGGCACCATCATCAAGGCGAATGATAATTTTCTGAGCGCTATGGGCTACACGCTTGCTGAAGTGCAAGGAAAACACCACCGTATGTTTGTGGATCCCGATTATGCCTCTGGTGCCGATTACACAAACTTCTGGGGCCGTCTAAACGCAGGCGAATATTTTTCGAGCGAGTTTCAGCGCTTTGGAAAGGGAGGAAAAGAAATCTGGATTCAGGCTTCCTACAATCCAATCATGGATCCCAGAGGTAAGCCATTCAAGGTGGTTAAGTATGCAACAGACATTACTCAACAAAAACTTCAGTCAGCAGATTTTGAGGGGCAGATTGCAGCAATTTCCAGATCACAAGCAGTGATTGAGTTTAACACTGATGGCACCATCATCAAGGCGAATGATAATTTTCTGAGCGCTATGGGCTACACGCTTGCTGAAGTGCAAGGAAAACACCACCGTATGTTTGTGGATCCTGCGGAAGCCAATTCCGCAGGATATGTAGACTTTTGGAAGAACCTTGAAGCTGGAAAAACTGATGCCCAAGTGTTTAGACGTATTAAGAAAGATGGCGGTACAATATGGATTCAGGGTTCCTACAACCCTGTTTTTGATCCGAGTGGAAGACCTTGTAAAGTTGTAAAATACGCCAATGATGTAACCAGCCTGATAGATAATGCCGAAGGCACATTGGCAAGTACACAGAGTGTCTCAGCAGCTATTGAAGAAATGACTGCATCCATGCATGAAATCAGCAAAAATATGCAGATGTCCAAAAGTGCGGCGGATGCTATTTCGCATGACTCAAGTCAGTCCAGTGCAGCTTCCAAAGAGCTTAATGATAGCATGAAAGCAATGGAGGGAGTTGTACAATTAATCAATAATATTGCCGGTCAGGTTAATTTGCTGGCACTTATGACCTGCGCCCCAACTTTCATCCATTTATGAGTAGAGTCCTTTGTTGATT
>DAIOWE010000002.1:0-34404 GCA_036758605.1 Pseudomonadota bacterium
CTGTCGGAGCATTTGCTGCCGGTTGAGACCCCGCTGGACGACATCCCGGCGATGGCCATTACCGGAAGTGATGCAACCCGTTTGAAACGCGGGCAGCCGATTCTGGCGCGTAACGGCCAGTTTACTTCCCCCGACGCCCTGATATGCGCCAGGATTCGCGGTAAAGCCGTGGCTCTTGGGTTTATTGAGGCCGGGGAATTCAGGCCGGTGCGTATTTTCAACATTCCAACAGGAGTTATAAAATCCGATGTCGATTACACCTGAGCGCAAACAGGCGCTGATGGCCGAGTATGCCCGCAAAGCCGGTGATACCGGTTCCCCCGACGTGCAAGTCGCGCTGTTGACCGAACGAATCAACAATCTGACCATGCACTTCAAAGACCACAAACATGATAACCATTCACGCCGTGGTTTGATCAAGATGGTCAATCTGCGCCGTAAGCTGCTGGACTATGTCAAACGTGAAGATCAGCCGCGCTATGCGACCCTGATTCAACGCCTTGGCTTGCGCCGCTAATCTGATTTGGCGGCTACGTTCCGGCCAAGGGGCCGGAACGTCATATAGATGATAAGGAAGAAGAAGAATGTTTGAAATCCACCGCAAAGAAATCATGTGGGGCGGGCGTAAGTTGAGTTTTGAAACTGGCCGGATCGCCCGTCAGGCCGATGGCGCGGTTCTGGTGCAATATGGCGAAAGCAGCGTGCTGGCCACCGTGGTTGCTGCACGCGCGCCGCGCGCTGGCATCGATTTCTTTCCGCTGACCTGTGATTACGTCGAGCGCACCTATGCGGCGGGTAAAATTCCCGGCGGCTTTTTCAAACGCGAAGGACGCCCGACGGAAAAAGAAACCCTTACATCGCGCCTGATCGACCGTCCGATCCGTCCGCTGTTCGTCGATGGTTTTCGCAACGAAACGCAGGTCATCTGCACCGTGCTGAGCCACGACATGGAAAATGATCCCGATATCGTGGCGTTGATTGCGGCGTCGGCGGCGCTGACCATTTCCGGCATTCCGTTCATGGGTCCGATTGGCGGCTGTCGCGTGGGTTACAAGAATGGCGAATATGTTCTGAACCCGCTGATCGATGACATCAAGGATGGCCAGCTTGATCTGGTGGTGGCCGGCACGCATGACGCCGTGCTGATGGTGGAATCAGAAGCCAAGGAGCTTTCCGAAGAAGTCATGCTGGGCGCCGTGATGTTTGGCCATCGCGAAATGCAGGCTGTGATCGGCGCGATCATTGATCTGGCGGAAAAAGCCGCCAAGGAACCCTGGGAACTGGCCAAGGCGTCACACGATGATAGTCTTGGGCACAAGGTGCGTGAGATTGGTGAAAATCTGCTGCGCAGCGCCTATACCGAAGTCAGCAAACTGCTGCGTCAGGACAAGGTTGCGTCGGTGAAGAAAGCAGTGCTGGCGGGCCTTGAAGAAATTGGCCTGCATCTGGAACCCGGCGTGGGCGAACAGTTCAAGAAGCTGGAAAAAGATGTGGTGCGGGGCAATATTCTCGACACCAAAAAGCGTATTGATGGACGCGGCCTTGCCGATGTGCGGCCGATCATGGCCGAGGTTGGCGTGCTACCGCGCACCCATGGCGCGGCCCTGTTCACGCGCGGCGAAACCCAGGCGCTGGTGATCACCACGCTGGGCACCGGCGAGGATGAACAATGGGTCGATGCGCTGCATGGTTCGTATAAGGAACGTTTCCTGTTGCACTACAATTTCCCCCCCTATTCGGTGGGTGAAACCGGCCGCTTTGGTTTTACCGGACGGCGCGAGGTTGGCCATGGCAAACTGGCCTGGCGGGCGGTGCGCGCAGTATTGCCGCTGTATGAAAACTTCCCCTACACCATTCGCGTGGTGTCGGAAATTACCGAATCCAACGGCTCGTCCTCGATGGCCAGCGTATGCGGCGCTTCGCTGTCGCTGATGGATGCGGGTGTGCCAATTACGCGCCCGGTTGCGGGTATCGCCATGGGCCTGATCAAAGAGGGCGAACGTTTCGCCGTGCTGTCCGACATTCTGGGCGATGAAGATCATCTGGGCGACATGGACTTCAAGGTTGCAGGCACGGAAATGGGTGTCACCTCATTGCAGATGGACATCAAGATCACCGGCATCACCGAAGAAATCATGCAGATCGCACTTGGCCAGGCCAAGGGCGGACGCCTGCATATTCTGGGTGAAATGGCGAAAGCCATGACCGTTTCGCGCGGCAATCTGAACGCCAATGCGCCGCGCATCACCACCATCACCATCCCGGTTGAAAAAATCCGTGAAGTGATCGGTTCGGGCGGCAAAGTGATTCAGGGCATCGTTGCAGAATCCGGCGCGAAGGTGGACATCAATGACGAAGGCATCATCAAGATCGCCTCGCCCGATGAAGAAAGCGTGAAAAAGGCGTTGTCCATGATTCAGGACATCGTGGCGGAAGCCGAACCCGGCGGCATCTATCAGGGCAAGGTCGTCAAGGTTCTTGATTTTGGCGCCTTCGTGAACTTCATCGGCAAGAAAGACGGCCTGGTGCATGTCTCGGAATTATCCGAAGGCCGTGTCGAAAAAGTTTCCGACATGATCAAGGAAGGTGACACCGTCTGGGTGAAATATCTGGGATCGGATGATCGCGGCAAAACCCGGCTTTCGATGCGCTATGTCAATCAGGAAACCGGCGAGGAAATTCCCGGCGTCGAACCCCGCGACCGCCCTGCTGGCGGCGGCGGCAGCGGCGGCGGCGGCGGCGGCAGGGAACGCCGTCCGCGTCGCGATTAAGAGTAAATCACACTTTGTCCATTGAAACCCAACAACGGTTTCAATGGACGCCCCCTGCTCCGAGCGCATTTGTTTGGGGTGACTGGAGCGGCGAAGGGAATCCGAACGCTATCACCGCGTGATCCCCTCCCTACCCTCCCCTTTCCAAGGGCAGGGGACGCCAGACGCAATTTCTTCCTCCCCCTGAAATGGGGAGAGCCGGAGAGGGGAGACGAAGAGATGCGAGGGATCTGGTTAAATCAGATCAAAAAACGGCCTAAAATTAAATGAATATAGCCCCAGCGGCATAGTTTACGCCAGCAATCCTTGATGCGATAAGGCGCCGCTGGCCCGGTTACCTTCCAGGCTTGCTCAGTTTGCAGAATGCTCCACAACATAATCTTCAGGCAACAGATCACGAAGTTCCCGGCGCATGCGGCCAAGGGTGCCGGGATAGAACGAAACATTCCGGCCGGTAGGATCGAGATAGAAATTCGTGCACCCGGCAGACCAGCTCATTTTCTGTAATTCGCCCTGAATTTGCTCATTATAGGCCCGCGTGGGTTCGGTCCGAACCTCAGTGGAACGCAGATTCTTTTGTCCAATTTGCTGAACCCATTTCAGAATATAATCCGTCTGCACTTCGGAGGAATAAAACAGCGACGTATAGGCAACCGCGCCGTTGATCCCGACAATCGTGAAATAATTCGGGAAACCCGGTATCGCCACGCCACGATAGGCTTCGGGGTTTTTGCGCAGGGCCCGCGAAAGCGGCACGCCGTCACGTCCCAATATCTCGACCGCCGGACTTCCATCTTCGCGCCCGCCACCTTTATAGCCGGTGCAGAAGATCGCCACGTCCACCTGTGTTTGCGTTCCATCCGTGGCGACAACGCTGGTCTCAGTCAGCTTTGCCACGCCATGCGGGATCACATGCGTCGTTGGCCTGGCGAGCGCGGGATAATAATCATCCGAGACAAGCAGCCGCTTGCAGCCGGGATCATAGGCCGGCGTAAGTGTGGCGATCAGCGCCGGGTCTGATATCGCCGATTTCATATGCCTGAGCGATATATGGCGCATGGCGGCAATGGCTTTGGGATCGCGCTTGAACGCCTGATACCAGCGCAGCATATTCCGGTACAGCAAGCGGCGATGCCGCGCAAGCGCACCGGTTTCAGGATCGCGGAATGCAGCCTTCATTTCATCCGTATACGGTTTATTATTGCGCGGCATCACCCAGTTTGGATCGCGCTGAAACACAAACAGCTCTGCGGCGGTTTTGGCTACATGGGGTATGACCTGTACCGCGCTTGCAGCGCTGCCGATCACGGCCACGCGCTTGCCGGTAAAATCAAACCCATGCCGCCAGGCGCCGGAATGCCAGAGCGGCCCCTTGAAAACATCCAGTCCGCCGATGCGCGGAAAGTTGGGAGCCGTTAATCCGCCCGTCGCCGCAACCAGTACGCGGTGCGTAATCGTTTCACCGTCCGCCAGTTCGAGTTGCCATAATCCGCTCGCGTTCTGATAATGCGCAGTTTCGACACAGACCCCAAACCGCAAATGTTTCAGAAGCCCGTATTTCTCCGCGCAGTGGCGCAAATAGGCCTGGATTTCAGCCTGACCGGCAAACGGCAGGCTCCAATCCGGATTGGGTTCGAACGAATAGCTGTACAGATGCGAGGGAACATCGCAATGCAAGCCCGGATAGGTATTGTGTTTCCAGGTGCCCCCAACATCATCCGCCTTTTCGTAAATCACAAAATTATCGATGCCAGCTTGCTTGAGCCGGATCCCCATAAGGATGCCGCTTAATCCTGCCCCCATGATTCCAACGCTGATCTCTTGTTTTGCCATAGCTGCTCCAAATCCGCCCTCATGTTATACGGCGAGGGCCGCGCCGACCTCTCCGCCATTAAGTCCGTTTATCAAAACGCTAAGTTTAAGCGTGAACTTGCCCTGAATACTCCGCAGATGGCAAGAAACATCCAAGCATTACCCTCAATTTTAAGCCAAAGAACGAAGCGGCATATAACCCGCCCACCGCAGTGGGAACAAGGTAACAACTTTATAATATAATTGACAATATGCTAGACGTGTCAAAGTATGACAGGCGGATTGGGAAGATTTATTTTACGGCTGAGAACAAGGTTATGGATGCGGATCGGGTAATAGTAAACTTACAGAAGGTGGCGGCCGGATTTGCGGAACAACGGACCGGGCGGCTGACGCGCGCAATATGTCCTGGCCGAAATAAAACAGATGGATAGCTATCAATGAACACTAATGGGGCAAAGCCTGTTTCGCGCAAATGGAATCATGTAGAGTTTTTTCTTGCTACACCCAACAAACTGTCATGCCCCGGCTTGATTACCGGAACGCTGCTGTCTCTGAAACCCGTGATCATATCCACGCCCTATGAACGCAGCCGGTCTGCTGGCAATACGGTCAGTCGCCAGCCATAGCCGCTTCATGTGCCGCTTTTCATCTTCGGCGTCATGATCGACATATTCCGTACGCGAATGAAAGATCACATAATTGTTCACAAACTGCATGTCGCCCGGCTGCAGGTCCATGTCCAGACGGAATTCCCTGCTGACGGTTAACGCGTCCAGCGCGTCCAGCGCCTCGCGCTCCAGCGCCGTTAACCGGGGCAGTTCTGCGAAGCGCTGCGCAGAATCGATATAACCGCGCACATAGCGGTTGAACAGCCGTCCGTCATGCCGGGTGAATACGGGCATGGTATAATAGGGTAGTGCGCCCGCCGGCTGTTCTTCGCGCCAGTCGATATAAAACTCTTCATACAGGCGTGCCAGCAGATCCGGGCGGGTGCGCGCCAAAGCGTTATGGCAGGCAACGGAACTGACAATGCTGCTAATCCCGCCTTGCCTGGCGGTGCGCAAACACATCAGCCCGACAAAGTCAGAACCGTCGGTATGGAAAGGCAGATGAACGCGGGTCTGATAGCCGCGCACATCCGTATCCATTATGCTGCGCCCGGTGTCGCGGACATCGCCCAGCAGATCGCCGCGCGCATTTTGCGGCCAGGGGCTGCCCAGATATGTTCCAATGCCCCAGAATATTGTGCCCGCATCCTCTTTCGAATAGTCGCGCGCCGGAAATCCGCGCAGCAAGGCAAAGCCCCGGCCATTGATCAGCGTGTCAAGCACTTGCTCCAGGCGCCCGGCAAGGCGCGGCAGGGGAAAATCCTCGCGCGTCAATGCCGTTCCGGTCAGTCCCCTGCTTTTGGCGTAATGCAGCGCTGCGTCCAGCTCCGCCACATCAGCGCCGGTCAGTTGGTCGATCCAGTCTTCACCCTGTTCAAAATC
This sequence comes from Pseudomonadota bacterium, assembly GCA_036758605.1. GTDB lineage: Bacteria > Pseudomonadota > Alphaproteobacteria > UBA11222 > UBA11222 > UBA11222. The sequence continues at coordinate 6,077 of DAIOWE010000002.1, forward strand.
CGCCGCCTGCCAGTCCGCCGGCGAGTTAAGCTGTGTGGCTTTTTGCATCTTGCGCGTTCATCCTTTGGAGGGGGTAACAAGAAAGCTACGATTTATAAGACTATAATTTATATTGACACCTACATTTAGCATAATGATAATTATGCCAATGACACTTGAATTGTCAACATTGAATCATCAGCCGGGAACGCGGAAGCTGACTTAACTGCCCACCGGGAACAGAGCGAGGAAACAGGATGCACTATGAAACCATAAAAGTAGAAAAACTGGCGGGGGCGCTTGGCGCGGAAATCAGCGGCATTGACCTCTCTAAACCGCTGGGCAACCAGACGTTTCAGGAAGTGCATGACGCGCTGGTGGAAAACCAGGTGATTTTCTTCCGCGATCAGGACATAACCCCGGAGCAGCACAAGGATTTCGGGCGGCGTTTCGGCACCCTGCATATCCATCCGGCGATGGGCGGCATTCCCGGGCATCCGGAAATTCTGCCGCTGCATTCGGACGCCAAAAAGCAATATTCCGCCAATGGCTGGCATTCGGATGTGTCCTGCGACCCCATCCCCAATATGGGTGCTATCCTGCTGGCGAAGGTTCTGCCGGAAACTGGCGGCGACACCATGTTCGCCAGCATGCATGCAGCCTATGACGCACTGTCTGACAAGATGCAGCATTTCCTGTCTGGTCTTGAGGCGCATCATGGCAGCCTGCACCTGTTCGGCCCGCCCAAGCACGAAAATGACAAACGCCCCAGCGCCGTGCATCCGGTGATCCGTACACATCCTATTTCCGGGCGCCAGGGAATTTATGTGAACAGCTCGTTTACGACGCATATTGTTGGTATGAAACCCAAGGAAAGCCGCGCTGTTCTTGATTTCCTGTACCGGCATATTGAAACGCCGGAGTTTCATGTCCGCTTCAAATGGCAGGTGAACTCGATTGCGTTCTGGGATAATCGCAGCACACAGCACCGCGCCATCGCAGATTATTTTCCGCAGACGCGCACCATGTTGCGGGTGACCATAAATGGTGATGCGGCACCATTTTACCGCCCTAATTAAATCATGCTGCACGCGGGGTATACGCCATGAACAAGCAGATGCATCTGACAGGGTTCATGCTGTATTGCCCCGCGCCGCACATGATCATGTCATGGGTTTATCCGCGCGAGAAAATCCGTCACCAATGGACTGAAATCGAATACTGGACCGAGATCGCGCAGACCCTGGAGCGCGGCAAGATGGATATGTTTTTCTTTGCCGATGGCTGGGGCTTCTCCAGCAACGACGCCACGGTGCGCTACGGGATTCAATTTCCCACTTCGGACCCGGTATGCCTGGTGCCCTATATGGCGGCGGTGACCAGAAAGCTTGGCTTCGCCATGACCATGTCAACGACATTTTATCCGCCCTACATGCTGGCGCGCAAATTGTCGACGCTCGATCATATCACCAAGGGGCGCATCGGCTGGAACATCGTGACGTCTGCGTCCAGCGCCGAGGCAAAAAATTTCGGCATGGAAAATTTACCGCCCCATGACGAACGCTATGATCGCGCCGATGATTATATGGATGTGTGTAACAAGCTGTGGAATAGCTGGGAAGATGACGCCCTGCTGATGGACATGGAAAACGGCATTTTCGCCGATCCCGCAAAAGTGCATAAGATCAACCATGACGGGCCTTATTATAAGGTGCAGGGGCCATTGACCGTTATCCCGTCGCCGCAACGCCGCCCCTATCTGTTTCAGGCCGGACAGTCGGAGCGCGGGCGTGAATTCGCCGCCAAACATGCGGAATGCATTTTTGCCGCCGCCAATGGCGCCAGGCAGATGCGCGCATTCTGCGATGACATTGCCGGGCGCGCCGAAAAATATGGCCGCGATCCACGCTCGATCAAGATAATGTGGGGCGCGCAGCCGCTGGTCGCCCATTCAGAAACCGAGGCGAAAACGCGGCAGGCGGAAATTCGGGCGCGCATTCCCATTGAAGCGTCGCTGTCCCTCTTGTCGGGGCACCTCAATTATAATCTGAATGAACTGGATATTGATTTGCCGGTCGCGGACATGAATCTGCAGGTTACCGGCATTCAGGGGATGCTGGATATATACACAAAGGCCGATCCAAAAGTTACCCTGCGCCAGATTGCGTCCTCCTATCTGTCTGGCAGCGATAGCGGACCGATGATCGGCACGCCAGAGCAGGTGGCGGACCATATGGTGTATTTACTGGAAGAAGGCGGCGGCGATGGTTTCCAGATTACGCCGTCCTATTATGCGCCGGACTTTTTTATCGGAATAAATGAAATGCTGATCCCGGAACTGCAAAAGCGCGGCGTGTTCCGTGAAGAATATAGGGGCCAAACCCTGCGCGACTATATGAACGAAGGCGATGCAGCGCGCGCGGCCCGCGCGGCGGAATAAACCTCTGGTTTATCCGAACCCGGGATTATCGGCCCGGTTAGTCTTGTGATATAGTGTGGGCGCGTCCATCGCCCGTAACCGTCAAACAGGAGAGGAAGCGTCCATGAGCACGACAGTAAAATCCGTGGATTATCAGAAGACTGTGTTGATGAGCGGCGTTAGGGCCGTTGATCTGGCCCTGGCTCCTGGTATTGAGGTCGAGCCGACAGGCGGCCCGTGCGGTGTCTTCCTGCGCGGCATCGACCTGCAGGACGAACTTGACGGACACCAGATATACTCTCTGATCTCTGTGTTCAACCATTCCGGATTGATGATCCTGCGCGGCCAAAACCGGCTCACCCCCGAGCGGCAATGCGAGGTGGTTGAATGGTTCGGCCGCCGCTTCTATCGTGGCGCGGCGGGCGACAAGCTGGCCATGGTCGGCGACCTCCCCCTGCAACTGCTATCAAACAGGGATACACGCAAACCGGGCAAGCAGGTCATCTCGGTGGAAGATGATCCCTACAATTCTGCTACACAACCCCTGTTTTGGCACTCGGACGTGCAGGATTACGCGGTGCCGCCCGATGTTACGGTATTGCATGGCGCCGAAATTCCTCCTCCCGAAGCCGGCGGCCGCACGCATTTCGTCAACATGTATCAGGCGTTTGATGAGCTTGATGACGAGACCAGAAAACTTGTACGGCACATGAAATGGAGACCGGCCAGCACCTATGCGACTATGAAGGGCGTCAAGCAGGCGGCAGCCATGCAGAACAGCGCAGAGGACAAGGGATCGGATGTAATTCACCCGGTGGTCAGAACCCACCCGGTGACGGGCCGTCTGGCGCTATGGATTACGCCGGGTTTCACGGTCAAGCTTGAAGGGTTTGAGCATGCGCCGGAACAGGGTGAGGAATTACTGAAGCGCCTCAAGAAACACATGACCCAACCCCATCTGATCTATTCGCATACCTGGCGCCAGCATGATGTAATCTTTTGGGATAACCGTTGCGTGATGCATGAGCGCGACAGTTGGGACCGCAATTACCTGCGCGAAATGCACCGGGCCCAGGCGGGGGGCTCGCGCCCGTTCTGAGCGGGGTCCGCGAAGATTTTAGGCCACGATTATTTTTTACAGGGGACGCGGATATGAAACAGATGCATCTGACCGGTTTTATGGTGTATTGCCCGGCGCCGCACATGATCATGTCATGGGTGTATCCGCGCGAGAAAATCCGTCATCAATGGACCGAGATCGAATATTGGGTTGAAATCGCCCAGCATCTGGAGCGCGGCAAGTTTGACATGTTTTTCTTTGCCGACGGCTGGGGCGGCGGCACCAATGCGGACAATATCCGCTACGCCATTCAGTTTCCGGCGTCTGACCCGGCATGTCTGGTGCCGTATCTGGCGGCGACCACCAGGAACCTTGGCTATGCCATCACCATGTCGACCAGCTTTTACCCGCCCTATATGCTGTCGCGCAAACTGGCGACGCTGGATCATATCACCAAGGGAAAAATCGGCTGGAATATCGTCACGTCCTTCTCGCCCGGCGAGGCGCGCAATTTCGGCCTGGAAGGCCTGCCAGCGCATGACGAACGCTATGACATAGCCGACGAATATATGGATGTGTGCCGCAAGCTATGGAACAGCTGGGAGGACGACGCGCTGCTGATGGACATGGAAAACGGCATTTTCGCCGACCCGTCCAAAGTGCATAAAATCAATCATGTGGGCGAGCATTACAAGGTGCAGGGTCCGCTGACCGTTATTCCGTCTCCGCAGCGCCAGCCATATCTGTTTCAGGCCGGGCAATCGCCCCGTGGCCGCGAATTCGCTGCCCGGCATGCGGAATGTATTTTTGCCGTCGGCACCAGCACCAGGCAGATGCGTGAGTTCTGCGATGATATTGCGGCGCGCGCCGAACGGTATGGCCGCGATCCGAAGGAGATAAAAATCATCTGGGCCGCGCAACCAACCGTCGCCGAAACCCAGGCGGAAGCGCAAAACCGTCAGAATGAAATCCGCGCCCGGATTCCCATTGAAGCATCGCTGTCCCTGATGTCGGGACATTTCAATTATCATTTCAATGTGCTGGATATCGACAAGCCGGTAGGCGATCTGCAGGTTCCGGGTTTGCAGAGCTTGCTGGACGCCTATAAGGCTTCGAACCCCAATGTTACGCTGCGCGACGTCGCATCATCTTATTTAATCGGCAGCGATACCGGGCCAATGATCGGCACAGCTTCCCAGGTGGCGGATCATCTGGTGTATCTGATGGAGGAAGGCGGCGGCGATGGATTCCAGATCACGCCGTCTTATTACGCGCCGGACTATTTCAAGGATCTCAGCGATATGCTGATCCCCGAATTGCAAAAGCGTGGTGTGTTCCGCAAAGAATATGCGACCGGCACACTGCGCGACCGTATGAACGAAGGCGATGCAGCGCGCGCGGCCCGCGCGGCGGAATAGGGGTTTGCATGTTCAAAGCGGTATTCGCCCTGCGGCGCAAGGAAGGGATGAGCCAGGCGGCGTTTCGCGATTTCTGGCTCAACGATCATGCGCCGAAGGTCGCAAAAATTCCTGGTTTACGCCGGTATGTTGTCGATATAGGGATAGGTGAAGACGCCAGCCGTCCCGCAGACGGCTATGCCACGGTCTGGTTCGATGATGAGAAAGCGTTTCAGGCAGGCTTTGGCGGCGAATATGCCCGCACGGTCGTTCTGCCCAATAACAGTAATTTCAACCGTTCAACTGAAATCATCATGCTCCCGGTCGGGGAGCATGTGATCATCGCGTAACGTGAACCCTTATGCGCTCCTGCCGCGCGTAGTCCCCCCCCCCCGCCGGATCGCTCGCTGGAGATCAAATATCGTCCTGTTTTCCTCGTTCAGTAAACATCAGCGGAAAAATCACCAGCTTCATTCTGCAGCAGCAGAAGCCTTTTGCGAACGGAAATAGGGCATCACCAGGCGGCCAAACCTTTCGGCTTCCTGATCATGCGGATAGCCTGACAGGCAAAAATCCGTGCAGCCAATATCCACAAATTTCTGCAAGGTCCGCGCCACCTGCTCCGGATTGCCGACGACGGCAACGCCCGCACCCGGGCGCACCGTAGTGATGCCACTCCACAGATTTGGCGCCAGCATGTAACCCTCGGCCTTGCCCAGCTGTTTCATCCGGCTGTTGCATTCGCTTTGTTCCCAAAGCTCCTCGATCATGCGCTTGTGATTTTCACTCGCGCTTGCAATCAGCCTGGCGGCGGCCGCCCAGGCATCTTCCTCGCGCTCGCGAATGATCACCTGGAGGCGCATGCCAAAGCCGATCTTGTCTGCCCGCCCGTGGCGCGCCGCGCGTTCGCGGATATCGGCCAGATCAACCGCAATACGTTCCGGCGTGTCGCCCCAGAACAGATGCACATCGGAATGTTTCGCCGAAACCTCCTTTGCCGCATCCGACATGCCGCCCAGAAAGAACGGCGGATGCGGGGCCTGATAGGGACGCGGGCGTACGATAGCCTTGTCAACCCGGAAATGCTTGCCCGCATGGGTGACAGGTCCCGCCTCGGTCCACACCCGTTTCATCAGGGCAACCGTTTCATCCATCACCTCAAAACGGGCGTCATGATCCAGGAAACACCCATCGGCGGCCATTTCCGCGGCGCCGCCGCCAGCAATCAGATTGATATAAATACGGCCTTTGGAAAGCTGGTCAAAGGTGCTGATCATCTTTGCGGTCAGCGTCGGCGCTATAAAACCGGGCCGCGCCGCCACCAGCATTTTCAGGCGCCTGGTCCTGGCAACGATCATGGCACAGGAAACCCACGCTTCAAAACACGCGGTCTGCACCGGCACCAGCGCATATTCAAAGCCCGCATCCTCGGCCGCTAGCGCCACCCGCTCGAACATTTCCATGCTGGCGGGAATTTCGGCGCTGGGATCGCCGATTGCGGTGGTGTCGCCCGCAGTGGGGATGAACCAGCCAAAACGTATTTGAGTAAAATTCGCCCGCTTCATATCCAGTTCCCACCCATTCTGTTTGGCATGATGTATCATAATGCTAAACCTGATTACGCTTCAACAGCCGCCGCCTCCGCCTGGGATAAACTCAATTTCTCATACGCGCCCCCTAGGCTTCGGCTGACAAGGTAGAAGTGAAATGCAGCCCACAAATTCAGACAGCTACATACCATAAGCGCATAGCGCAGGCTTTGACCGCCGAAGTACGGCATCAGCAGATCGCTTGTGATGCCGACAAGCTGGGGGCCAAGCCCAAGACCGATGATATTCATCATGAACAGGCTTATCGCGGCCGCAACGGCGCGCATACGCAAAGGCACAAGGGTCTGCACCATCGCGTAGCTCGGCCCCAGATAAAAACCACCTATGAAAGCGGGGATAAGATAAACAGCCAGCGCAGGCATGAAATCCGTAAACAGAAAAAATGCGACAGTGAACGGTACTGTCAACACCTTGGCAATGGCGACAATCCAGGGTGTCCATCGCGGATCCCGGACGGACAGCCTGTCACAAATTCGGCCGGAGATAAATGTGCCCGCTCCACCGACGACTCCGGTAAGCAAGGCAAGGGTTACGCCGACCTCGGATTGGCTGAGACCATGCGAGCGCACCAGAAAGGCGGGCAGCCAAATGACCATGCCATAACCGACAAACGCCGCCATCGATGCGCCCAGCATGACATGGCGGACAGTATGATTACCGAACATTGTGCGCATAACTTCCGCGGTTCCGGGCGGGGGCGCTTCGATCACCCGGGTCTCCGATGCGCCGCGCTCAGGTTCAATGATCGTGAACCGCACAATCAGGGCGACAATCAGGCCCGGAACACCAACCACCAGAAAAGTGGTGCGCCACCCATAATATTGACTAAGCCATCCACCAGCGAGGAACGCCAACATCACCCCGACATTCATCGCCGTGGCGTACATGCTCATGGCGGTTCCGCGTTCGGACACCGGGAATATATCCGAGATCATCGATTGCGACGGCGGATTGGAGCCTGCTTCGCCGATGCCCACGCCGATACGCGCGAGCATTAGTTGAACGAACGTCTGAGCGAAGCCACACAGGATCGTCATGAAGCTCCAAATAGCTATTGCCCATCCGATGATGTTGCGCCGGTTACTGCGGTCGGCCAACAGCGCGATGGGGATTCCCATCGTTGCATAGAACAGCGCAAATGTGATGCCGACGAGGAAACCCATCTGGGTATCGCTAGCGCCCATTTCCCGTTTTATCGGCTCCAGCAGAATGCCCATAATCTGCCGGTCAACCTGGTTGATCACATAGACAATGAAGAGCACACCCAGGATGTACCAGCGATCAACAGAGGGCCTGAAACGGTATCCCTTCAAGGCTGTGCTCCATGTTTACGTTCTGGCTGGCAACTATGGAGTAAACAGCCGCCTCGCATGACAATTATACCGAAAGCCCCGGGATAGCTCCGCGCACGGTAATGCAAAGCTGTGCTTGCGCCGCAGAAGTCCTGAGGCGGATCATACATGCCTGTTCAGCCCTGCTGGCTCACCAGCCGCCCCCGCGCTTCCATGCCGGCTCCCAAAGACCGCGTTTTTCGAGCTCTGGCAGGACAAGCTCACCAAACCGGCGAATTTCTTTGGGTGACCAAATCGGAAAAGTCATTGCCACCCCGTTACACCCCATCTCGTGCAGGGCCTCGAACTGGCGCACTGCTTCCCCGACATCCCCGTGAATCGCCCGTGCACCGGAAACCATACCGATTTCACGCACCTGCAATTCGCCCATTTCCCTGTATATATCATCATAGGTCGACACATTTTGACGCACCGATTTCAGATAGCCAAGGGCGGCATCCATATCGACACTGTCACGCACCTGCTGAATGGCGGCTTCCGCCTCCGCCTTTGTTTCGCGCACGATGATCGAGGCATGCATTTGCAGCTTCACATCGGATTCCTGACGCCCATGGGATCGGGCAATCCGGCGAATATCGCCGACACGCTCATCGAGCAGCTTTTTGGGCGTGCGCCCCGGCATGAAGATGAAATCGGCGAACCGGCCGGCAAAGGCGCGGCCCGCGTCTGATGCTCCGGCACTGACGACAAGCGGCCAATATTCCTCTGGAATTGTCGGCCCCGGCGCATAGCCGTCAATATCGAAATAATCGCCATGACTGTCGATACGGCCCGTGCGCCAGGCGTTGAACGCGATCTCCATACTCTCCGCAGCCCTGTCATAGCGCGCATCGTGACCGATATGGGCTATTGCCTGGCCAAGCAGATGATCGGTAAAACCGCTGCCGCTGACCACATTGATACCCCAACGCCCCTTGCTCAGAACCGCCATGGCCGCGCCGATACGCGTGATCTGCAGCGGATGGAACCAGGAGGTATGGATCGTAGTGATCAAACCGATCCTGTCCGTCACGCCCATAAGCGCACTGGCGAGAACCGGAGATATCAGCATGCCCCGGCTTGGGCGCGAACGGTCCTCGTCATCGCTATAACCCGCCCAGCCATCGGCAAGGAACAGATAATCGAGCCCTATTTCCTCGCAGGTGCGGCCAATCTCCCGATGCACATCAAGCGACAGAAAATCCGGATTCAATTTGATGATACTGCGCGACATCACATGCATCGCGGGTGCGTTCGGGTAGAAAAGTCCTATACGCAGGCTCATATCACTCCCTCCCCATTTCAGGCTCGTCGAGCCACACTCTCCCGTTTTGCGATACGCCATGCGCTCCGACCGGCGTCATAGGCCAGTTCCGTGCCAAGCGGCCGCGACAGTTCCGTCAACAATTTTCCGATACGCTCCCGTTCGTCCTTCGCCGGAGTGCGCGCACTTTCGCCTTCGTCCATCATGAAAGGATGGATGAAGGCGTCCGCTATTCCATCTTCCGAGAAGTGGATCTCCGCCGCCGCGGTCTCAGCATCAAAGCCAAATCCCGACAATATTCCCGGCATGTCGAAGATGACATGCGACAGGCCGTAATAAATCAGCCCATTTGCGTAACGCTCCACCCCCTGCAGGACGTGGGCGTGATGCCCCAATATAAGAACCGCGCCCGCGTCAATTACCGCATGGGCAATTGTCCGCTGATAATCGAGCACCGCGGTTTGACCCGGCACACCCCAGTGAAAGGAAACGATCACGTGATCGGCATTTTGTTTCAGCAGACGCACTGCCTCGCACAGGCGCGCCAGGCCAGCCTTGTCGGGCTCGGTCACAATACGCGGCGCAATGCCCGGATGCTCGTCGGCCAGACCTGGAAGAGGCTCATAGCGCGTATCGATATGCAAACCGGCAATTCCGGGTGCATCCTCGCGCGCGCCCGATGCGGAAGGAAATGCACATGCCATGGCGATAAAACCGAATGTCATGCCATGCGACTCAACAATAATCGGGCGCATCGCTTCGGCCAGGGTTTCACCCGCCCCCGTAAAAGGCTGCCGCAGGTCAGACAGATATTTGAGCGTTTCGCGCATACCCGGCACGCCGAAATCCATAAGATGATTATGCGCAATCGCGATGGCGTCGAACTTTCCCTGCGCAAGCAGGCCGAGATTCTCGGGCGGGGAACGCAACGGGTAAGGGCGGTCAGGCAGCGGATCGCGCGGCAGCGCGACTGGCGCCTCCAGATTGCAGAAGCGGATATCCGCGCGCTGCATCAGGGGCAGCATGTCGCGATAGGGCGCGGTCTCTTCCTTACGGTTGAAATAGATATCACCGACAGCGAACAGGCTGACCAGCCGGTCAGGGCGGGTTGCACACATCCTATCCTCCCGGCCGCTCGTTGAAGAACCGGTCGCGCAAGATTCGTGCACCATATTTCTCGCGAAAATGGCCGCGACGCTGCAATTCCGGCACCACCAGATCGACGAAATCATCAACCGAACTCGGCAGCGCATGGGTCACGATCATGAAGCCGTCCCCCTCCGTCTGCTCGTAAAGATCCTCCATCCGGTCAACGATCTGTGTCGCCGTTCCGTCCATCAGATTGCCCGACCCTTCAGCCATGCGGCGGGCATATTCCTCCACCGTATAATTCTGCGCGCGCGCGAAAGCCTGCACGCCAGATACTTCGAGTTCGGACAGCGGACGGTCCTTGGGCCAGGTCGACAGATCGTAATTAAGATGCCCCGACAGGAGCACGAGCGCCGCCTCGGGATGGATGTTTGCCAGAATGGCCTCCCGCTTCGCCTTGACTTCGGCCTCCGATTCGCCAACCACCGGCGTAATGCCCCAGATCACCTTCACATCGTCGCGGCTGCGGCCCGCTTCCGCAAGCGCGGCATTGATCGCCTGACGATGCTTGGCGGCGCCACCGGAGGAATTGGGGACCGCGAAAATAACATCGGCATGCTGTGCTGCGAATTTCAGCCCGCGCGGCGAAGAACCGGCTTGAATGATAACCGGCCGCCCCTGCGGCGTGCGGGGCACGCAAAGCGGTCCGCGCGATTTGAAATATTTGCCTTCATGGTTGATGCGATGGACCTTCTTCGGGTCTGCATAGATGCCGGCTTCCCGGTCCATGATGATCGCGTCTTCCTCCCAACTCGCCCACAGCTTGTTGCAGACATCCATATACTCATCGGCGATGTCGTAACGCAGATCATGTTCGGGGATATCGTCCATGCCGAAATTCTGCGCCTCGCTGCGCGAATAGGAAGTCACGACATTCCATCCCATGCGCCCATCGGTCAGATGGTCAATCGTGGCCATGTTCCGGGCAAGCCAATAGGGCGGCAGGAAGGTGGTCGAGGCGGTGACGCCGAAGCCGAGATTGGGTGCGACACGCGATAGCATCGGAATGAGCGGCAGCGGATCGAGCCGGGGATACTGCACGGCATAGCGGATCGCAGCATCGGGCGAATCCTGATAACGGTCGTGCAAAGTATAGGAATCCGCGAAGAACAGCATATCGAAGCAGCCGCGCTCCAATGTCCGCGCGATCCGCTCCCAATAGGACGCATCGAGATATGTCTCGCCACGGAACGAACGCGGCAAACGCCACTGCCCGATTGTGTGGGGCGACGCGCTGAAATTCATGATCAGTGCCAGATGCATCGGGACGCCTACCTTGATATTACATGATCTCAGCCGGTGCCGGCAAAGCCGTCGGCAACCTTGAGACCGGAGAAATTGAAGTCGGCATCAAGCCCGAGAAAGCCGCGCCCCACCGTAGTTTCCAGCCTGTCATTATTTTCATGCCGGACATACATCAGCGCGTCCATCAGCCGGCGTCCCACCGGATTGTCAGCGAACAACGTGCTTGAACCGGTGATAACAGATACATGGTCGAGCGCCTCGACAAGCGCCTCCCCCGCTGCCCAGCGATACAGGTTGGACAGCAGCAGAACTTCCTTGCTGCCTTCGTTCCAGGCCGCCGCGACCTTGTTCATCGTTCCTTCGAGAGCGACGATATTGCGATAGAGCGCGGCCATACGGCGGACGACGCGCGGCGCTTCAAGCGCCTTTGTCTTGACCGCATACTCCCGCGCCTGATCAGTCAATGCCTCAAGCGTGCCCAGGAAATTCGATGCAAATGCCGATAACGACCGGATCTGCAAATGTTCGGTCAGATAGCCGTTCACATCGCCAAGCAGCGCTTCAGGGCCAACCGCCACATCCTCGATGATGACTTTATGGCTTGCCGTCGCACGCATGGCGAGCGATGCACCCCACCATTCATGATCGATCTGGATGCCGGGCTGATTGCAATCGACGAGCACGCATTGAATGCCCGCGCCCCGGCCGGCCGCTTCGTCCATCGCCACCATCACCATGGCGATATCGGCAAAGCCCGCATTGGTCGCGTAGGCCTTCTTTGTGTTGAGGACAAAACCGTCCCCCTTCGGGGCAACACTACCAAAGTCGAGCCCCGGCCGCGTCGCGCCCCAGGCGCCGGTTATCGCACCATCCACCACACGGCGGCACAAATCTGCGGTCTGGGCCTGTGTGCCAAGGGCGCAGGTGAAATCTACGGTGTTGCAGTGAACCTGCAGACTCTGTCCGACCGATGTATCGGCGCGTGCGATACGGCGCACGATCTGCCAATAGTCGCGCGGGCGTCCATTATGAACGCCAAAGCCCCACCCGCCATGTTCGGGCGGAACGGTCGCGGTGAGGATCCCGGATTCACGGAACGCGTCTAGCGTCGGAGGCAGGATCGTCGCCGCATCGTGATTGGCCTGCGCTTCGCGTTCAACGATTTTGGCAACGCGTTCAACCGTTGCCGCGACATCTTCGTAAGTTTTGATATTAATCATTACTCAACTCGCTACCGGCGCCTTGACGGCCTGGCCCGGCGTCCAACATCTATGGCGGCGCACGCTACTCTCCCCTGCTTGATTGTTACCGTTGATTAACGTTATGCTAAATAGTCTGTCAAGGATTTTCCATAATATTACTGTATTAATAAGCGTTTTATTTTGCCGGAACCGCCCGCTCCGGCACTCACGCGCCAATCAGGTGTCTGGCGTAGTGAGCCGTACCGTCGGCGAGTACCCGCTCCACGAGCCCAACCTCCCAGGACAGGTAATCGCGCATGAAACCCGCCATGCCGCCGGGATGACGCTCGGGCTGCCACCAGCGGTCATCCGGCTCTGAAAGCGCATGCGTCATGCCCGTCTCAAGGGGCAGGTTCGCCGCCCGCCAGGCAGCCATGCCGCCCGCCAGCACAAAGACCGCGCGCCCGCGCCAATCGGGCATGTCGCCATATGCCAGTCTGGCAAGCGCCCCATCTTCAGATACCAGCACAATGGTCATGCCTTCCGGAAAATCGCCAAGCTGCGATTCCAGTTTCGCGCGGGTACCAAACCAGGCGCCGGGAATATGCCCGGCCTGATAGGCTGTGCTGAGCGACAGATCGAGAACGGCAGCCTCGCCGCTACGCAGCTTTTCCTGCAGGCCCGCCACATCGACAAGCGGCATATCCGTCACCGGGTCGGGCAGCCGCGGCAACCTTGGCCCTGAGACCAGGCCGATTTGTTCGTTTATGGCCGGCAGGGCGTACACCTCCGGCCAGCCAAGCCGCCGCAACCAGATTCCCGTGAGCTGCGCCCGCACACCGGTATCGTCAGTCAGTACGAGAATCGCATTGCGCACGCCAACATAGCGGTCCGTTTCCTGAATGAGCTGACCACCCGGCGCGGATACGGCATCCGGATGATGACCGGCCAGAAACTCTTCCGGCGTCCGCACATCGATGAGATACAGCGTGCGGCCTGCCGCTTTGCGGCGCAATGCCGCGAAGGCGGGCCAATCGAGTGTCACAACGCCGGTCTTACCGGCAAGCGCCGCAACGGCCCGGGCAACCTGTGTGCCGGTCCCGGCTGGCGCATCGGGCAGGCGGATATTCTGAACGGCCCGCGACCGGTCGTCCACCATGCCCGGCCCACCACTACCCGTCTCAAAGCCGCCAAGACGCCAGCCCATCAACCCGTTCTCGAGCGCGGCGACATCGGAAACCAGGCCCAGATCCACCAGCGTCTGTGTACCGATGATGCTACGCGTGCGGCCGGCGCAATTGACAACAAGCTTGCGTCCCTGCGGCACATCCACCTGCTGTAGCCGATAGGCCAGCTCAACGCCGGGCAAATCGATCGCGCCAGGCAAGCTCCAGGCCGCATATTCGGTTTTGGGACGGCAATCGATCAGAAATGGCGGCGCCTCCCCATCAAGCAAGGCGCGCAATTCGCCGGCCGTAATTGACGGGGTATGCCGCGTTTCGCTGACCAGTTCCCCGAATGCTTTGCTTGGCACATGCACCCCGTCGAACAGGGCATAGCCCGCCGCGTTCCAGGCGCCAACGCCGCCTGCAAGCACACGCAAATCCGTATAGCCCATAGGGGCAAGGCGGGCGGCGCACCACCCGGCGGTCCGTTCATCCTCATCACACAGCACGAGCGGCACATCGAGGCGCGGCGCCAGATCGCCGATGAGCAGTTCCAGCCGTCCAGCCGGCACGTTTGAGGCGACCAGAAGATGCGCGCGCGAAAATGCCCCCTCCTCCCGCACATCGATCAGCGCGACCTCGCCATCGCCAAGCAACAATTCACGCAGTTCCGCCGCGCTGATCCGCGCAATGCCATTTTCCGCCATTCCCATATCCCCTTATTGCCGTATAAAATCCTGTCTGCGGAAAGGGCCGTTTGCCCATTGAGTCGTATTGCCCGGCCCGTACGGTATCCCTTCAAGGCTGTGCTCCACGTTTACGTTCTGTATCGATTACTCGCAGAGAGCCGGTCATGATCTAGCCTCCCCGCCGCCCTGCGGTTACGCCATACGCATTTTGCAAGGCCGCACCGAACAGGGCGCGGGCTCTAAGTGGTGGCGTGTTCAATGGCAATGCAAGCCGGGTGCGGGTGCGGTTGCTCAATTGATCCGTCAATTCGTTTGTATGGTCCCTATCGAACAGGTGACAGCTCGCGAGATTGGCCTCGGCGAGCGCCCGGCAGACCAGGGCGCCCTCTCGTGGAAGCATGCTTGCCTCGTCTACGGCGCTGGTTGTGATCCAGAGCAGGCAAAGACGCCGCCGTTCACACAATCGGACAAAGTTCTCCAGCCGCCTGTAAGTTTCAGCGCCCCAGCTACCTTTTTGCAGACAAATTGCGCCAACGCTCACGCCGTCCACACGGCAGAGCGCTAATTGAACGGCCGACCCTGAAACTGGCGCGATCTCCAGGCAGGAACCCGCATCGCATAATGTGCTCAGCAGTGTCGAACCCGGCGCCGGCGCTACCGGTTCAGTGACCGGCGCCGTCACCAGACCGGTGAACTGCACGACGCAATCTATTGCCTGCGACATGTCATCGGTAACCCAATCCACCCCATGCAAACCATAACTGCCCGCAGATGGTCTTACCGCATCTTGCAAACCGACTGCGCCACCAGGCCCCAGCACAACATAATCGGCAAGCGTACAATCCATGCAGCTCTGCGCCGTAATGGCGCCATCTATGACAATTGCGCGAGGCGCTGACTCTCGCAGTCTGCGCAAACCATGAAAATCTACCCCGAAGCCCCAAATCCCGAGTTCCGCACCCACAAATTCTGCCCCGTCCCGGCGCTGCCTGATGGCAAGCTCGACGACTGGCGTCCCGCGGTCTGCAGCCAATTGCTGGACTCTGGAGGCTTTTGCAATTCCCGTGGGCGTTCTTGGCTCATCCGCTGAAGGATAATTATCTGCAATCACAAACACTTTAGCGCCGCTCACCAGCCCCCAACCACAGACGAGCGCATCTGTCTCACCATTGTTTTGGCCAAAGGCGCCGATTTCCTGAAAGGATTCCGGCGAGTCCAGAACTTTGTCTATCCATCGATGGCCATCCTCACGCCGCCGCGAACCTTCGGCCCTCTCTTCCGCGATTTCACGGAGATTTGCCCGCCATTCAGCAAGAATGTTATTTTCTTCGGACGCCATGGAAATTAATCCCGCCAGAGTGTCAGCCAACCAGAAATTGTGTCACTTGTTACCCGCGGGTCTATGACTTCATTCACGCCGAAGCCCTTGGCCGCCGTCATGACCGATGCGCGCTTATCACCAGCCTGCGGGTCATCAAGCGAAATCCATGCGCGGGGCCAGGCAATAAGCGCCGTTGGCCGCGTACCCGCCCCCGCAAGCGCCACATGCGCCAAACCGCAGGCGCGCCCGGCAACCATCGTTACTACAGGCATGTCGAGTGTCGCCCAGGCTTTCAGTAATTTTTCAACCGCTTCCGGCAGCCCATCCTCGCTTGTCATCCCAGCGGTATCCTGAATGACCAGAACAGGGAGGCGCAGCCGTTGGGCAAGCCCGATCAGACGAACTGCGGCGTAACAATCCTCTACACCAATACGCCCACCATCAATGGCGGGTTGCGAGGCCAGGATCATGACCGGGTTACCGTTTACTTGACCCGCGCCCAGCACCAGCGCACCGGCGCCTTTCAACGCAACAAAGGATTTTGCGCACAAAGTGTCCAATAACACGTGAACGTCAAACGGCTGTTCCACATCGGCCGGTACGATCTCAAGAATATTATTCTGTGCTGCAGGCGTGGGGCTGACGGATCCCGGTTGAATGGTTTTCGTGAACCGCGCAATCAGGGCAGCCCCTTCATGAATATCGTCACACATGAGATCTGCAGCTTCCCGCAAAGGCTTTGGCGCCTTTTGGGTCGCGACAACGATATCCGCGTGGCGCAGAGAGGTAGCCGCCCGGGCGCTGACTTCTCCATCGATGACCGCCACCAACGGTATATCCAAATGCGGCGCCTGCATCGTCCCGTCAATATCCCCGCTCACGACCAGGACGGCCAGATCGCATTGGGGTGCAGCCCCCCGCATTATTTCCCACGGCGGCTCTCCGCTCCTTGGAACCAGCATAAACACCTGATACGCACCGCAAACGCCAATGCCGGCCCAATAATCGTCTGAATCCCCCAGCACCAACGGTTCCTGTTGGAAGAGCTGATCGAGAAACTGGACGAGTTCCTGTCTAAGCATCGATCTGACGCCTCGGGCCGGGGTTTGAGCGGCGCTTTGCCAGCACGATTTCCAGATTTTCGCAAAGATAGCGCCGGGTGTCCGCCGGGTTTATCACATCGTCAATACGGAAGCCCCGCGCCGCTTTGAGTGCTTTCGAATCCTCTCGGTAGCCGGCATACAGAGCCTGACGGCGTTCCTCCGACATTTGCCCGCTCTTTGCTTCACGCTCCAATATTGTATTCACGCCAACTTCCGGCCCTGCCAGGCTGATCGCAGCGCTCGGCCATGCGGCAATCAGGTCCGCGCCAACCGGTTTGCCTCCGAGCAGCCAATAGGAGTAACCATAAGCCTTCCGCAGGATGATTGTCATGATCGGAAGGTCGACGCTGAAAATCGTATTCTGATAGCGCGCAATTGCGCGCACAGTGTCTTCGCGCTCGGCCTTCGGGCCAACCATGAAACCCGGCTGATCTTGCAGGAACAGCAACGGAATATGGTATGCATCGCAAATCTGCACGAAACGGTTCGTCTTGGCCCCCGCTCTTACGTCGTTGATGCCCCCGTTCACTTTCGGCTGGTTCGCAATTACTCCGACCGGGTGTCCGCCCAAACGGGCAAAGCATGTGACAATATTGCGCCCATATTCCGGTTTCATCTCGAAATATTCACCGTCGTCGACGATCTCTGCGATAACGTCCAGAACGTCATAGGCTTTGCGGTGATCGAACGGGACGATTTCGATCAGCCTCTCATTTTTGCGCACTATCGGATCCGTGGGCGCTACATAAGGCGGATATTTGTAACAACTGGATGGCAGATAGCCCAGAAAACGCCGAATGTCGGCAATGCATGCGCTGTCATCCGCGGCAACCCGGTCCGCAAAACCAGTCTTTTTTGAATGAACCTCCGCGCCGCCTATCTCTTCCGGCGTTGCCTCAAGCCCCAACCCGCCGCGCACAACCGGCGGACCGCCCACACCCCAAAAGCCCGTCTCCCGGGTCATCAGAATAAAATCCGTGACCGGCGCCTGAAAGGATGGTCCGCCAAACGAAAAGCCCATTGCCGCCGAAACGGTGGGAATCCTCCCGCTTGCCCAGGTCAGGCCCGCAGACGCGCCGCCACCGCTTGCGCCCGCCGCACCGGCGAACTGTGATCCCATCATATCCTGCATACGCCCGGCGGAGGCTTCGAGCAGTTGCACCAGCGGATGCCGTGTGCGCTGGGCCAGGGAACGTATGAAACCGGCTTTACGTCCCCCGATAACACCGCGCGCCCCGGCGGCAATGGTCCCGTCATCCGCGATAGCGAAGACGATCCGTCCATCAACGCGCCCCCAACCGGTGACCACCGCGTCGGCGGGAACCGCCCTCGGGGCACGTCCCGATACGCTAATCAAGCCTTCGGCCAACAGCCCAATTTCATGGAATGTGCCCGGGTCGAACAGCAATTCGAGCCGCTCGCGCGCCGTCAATTTGCCCCGGCCATGCAGACGGCCAATAGCCTCGGCGCCGCCCAAAGCCTGAGAGGTGGAGTGGGCTTGCGCAAGCTCACCTAACAGATCATCCCATGTGGCCACACGATTATCCATTCACCCTCACACTTTGACGCCCCAACAGGCGCGCAACCCTGAATTATCATTTTGCTAATTCTACTCAGGCCCGCCTTTTCTGAAGCCCTGTACGAAAAAACGCGTGCTATCACCACAATTTTTGAACTATCCCCCGACAATTCACTGGAGTTTGACACTCAAAACAGCGTTATGATACACAAAATGTCAAATGGTACAATAGTTGCGAATAGTTGCGAATAGTTGCGATAAGATGATTGCGGGCCGTGAAAAGCCACTTCCGTCTTAGCATCGTGAGTTAAAAGAAAATGCCCGAAACTTTGGATCGCACGTCATTATCTGCTTCACCGGAGCAACTGGATTTGGCTTTGCAGGCTGCGGATGACCGCATATTGGCCGCGATCGCCTATCAGGCGACAGGGGACAAACATTGGATCAGCGATCCCTTTAAATCCTTGCTGCCGCCTGTCAAGAAGGTCACCCAATCGGCCGAACAGCTGGCCGAGAGTGAAATTCCCAAGGCGGGGGCGGAACGGCAAGCGCAAGAAGCGTTGCACACTGCCGTGAAAAAACTGCTCACCGGCACGGGCGGTTCCGCAAGGCTTTCCGGAGAACATATTTCGGACGAGCTTGTGGAGTTCATCTTCGGGCATCAGATGCCGTCAAGCTATTCATCGCTATTGCGCGAGAGTTTTGCAGCAACAAATTCGCCCTTAACGCATGCAACAGATGTGCGAATCCCATCCATCATTATAATCGGGGCGGGTTTTTGCGGGCTGACTATGGCAATCCGTCTGAAAGAACTCGGAGTGCCGTTTCAACTGCTTGAAAAGCATGATGAAGTTGGTGGGGTTTGGCATGAGAATTACTACCCCGGATGTGCGGTAGACACCCCCACCTGCATATACTCTTTCGCAAGCGCCTTAAACCCGGACTGGTCCGAATATCACGCAAAGCGGGACGAGATCCTCGAATATATACGCAAGACAACAGACAGGCAGGGTATTGGTGATAATCTCCATCTGAACTGCGAAGTTCAGAAGATGCAATGGTCGGCGCCGGAACAGCAATGGATTCTTTCCGTCAGGACGCCATCCGGCATGCGGGAATTTCGATCGGATATTGTCATTGCCGCGCTCGGTACGCTCAACCAGCCGAAATATCCTCAAATCGACTCTATCGAAGACTTTCAGGGGCCAACTTTTCACACCGGACGATGGCGCGCCGACGTGCAATTGTCAGGGCGGCGCATCGGTTTGATTGGGAACGGTTCGAGCGGTTTTCAGGTCGGTCCAACTCTCGCCGCCAGGGCAAGCCACTTGACGAGTTTTCAGCGCTCGCCCGCATGGACTGCGGCGAACCCGCTTGTCGATACCAAGGTTCCCGAACAGTTGCGCTGGTTGCTGCGCGAAGTCCCCGGCTATGCGCTGTGGCATAGATTTGTCATGTACTGGCTGACCGGAGACAAGGGCTTCGAAAATCTGAACCGTGATCCCGAGTGGCGGGGCAGCGGCATCTCCGAGGCCAATGAGCGCGTGCGCGCACAACTTATCAAATATATCCGCTCACAGCTGGGGGGCCGCGAAGACCTTATCGAAAAGCTCGTCCCCGCCTATCCGCCATATACGAAAAGGATGGTGACGGATAATGGATGGCTAAAGTCCCTCACACGCCCGAACGTATCACTGGTGACAGATACGATTGCCAGGGCCACGCGCGACGGGCTTGTGACCTCAGACGGCAAACACCATGATTTGGATGTCATTATCTACGCCACCGGTTTCTACGGTACGCGTTTCCTTTGGCCGGCCGAAGTCCGCGGCCGCAGCGGCCGCACACCCGCAGAGATCGCGGGAAAGAATGATAACATACGCGCCTATCTGGGCATGGCGATGCCTGACTTTCCGAATTTCTTCAGCATATTCGGACCCAATTCAAGTATCGGCCACGGCGGCGGCGCGACACATATCGCCCAGTGCCAGGCCAACTATATCGGCGACTGCATCGTGCAAATGATCGGCAAAGGCGTCAAAACGGTGGAGTGCAGAGAAGAAATCAACACAGATTACAACCGCCGGCTCGATGAAGGTTTGCAATTCAAGGTATGGAGCGAGCCGGGTATTGCCAGCCGTTACCGCAATGAGGAGGGACGGATCGTGGCAAATCATCCCTGGACCTTACAACGCTTTTGGGAAATGACAAGAACCGCAAACCTGGACGATTACGAAGTAACGGCGATCGCGTAAAACTAACCGACAAGGTCAGTATCTATTCTGTATTTGGTGGAATTATACAGGGAGAAAGAGAGTATGGCGCGAACCAAAATTTTGAGCAGTGTGGCCGGCAAGGTTTGGAAAATGGAGTTGCTGGCGGGTGCATCCGTACAGGTGGGTGACACGATTATGATCCTGGAATCCATGAAAATGGAGATCCCGATTGAGGCCACCGCAGCAGGCATGCTGGCGGAAATCTGCGTCGTGGAACAGGATCAGGTCGAAGAAGATCAGATTTTGGCGGTAATCGAATATTCGTAAGCGCATTATCAGAGGAAGGCGCGCGATTTGTAAATCCTGCGATCGAAATGTTAGTCGCCATCGTTTTTGCTGGGAGTGATCTCAGCGTATCGAGATAGTCGGGCCACAATTGCGTCATGCTTACCCGCTCATCCCAGTGTCCACCAAACCGGCAGCAGGCCACCGTCCCTCCCTGATTATGACGGTATGATTCTCTAATATTTCGAGGCCGTGGGGAATCCCCTAAAATGACTCTACTTAAATGCGGGCCGCTCTAGCCGTTTAGTCCCACAGTATGATGGATCGGGAAGGACACCGCCTGCTCGATCCCGGGCAATGAGATCATCTGACGCGCGCCATGGCCTTGCGCACTCGTGCGCCTATTGGTTAAGACCGCGGCCACGGAAAGAAAACAGCAGCGAGTCCGCGCCGCGCCGCAAACGTGGCCAGTCATTGAAATGCTCCGCGGCAAAAAACAGCTCCACTTCCAGATCGCCTGCATGGCGAAAGCGCAAAATACAATGGGGCATGTGCTGTTGCGCATTCCAGGCCGGGTCCGTGCAGCGGATTTGCTGACCTGGAAATGGGCCGGCCAAAGTCTCATAAATCCGGTAGTGGGACGCGGCCGCCACGTCCGATGCAAATGCATGATATCCGGCCCGGTCCCATTCCGGTTTGCGCACGGTGCGATCCCGATCCGTTGCGGCCTGATCCGCACCGGGCAATGCGCCCGCCAGGGTGATGCGCAGCACATTGGGGGAAGCCGCCGCCAGAAAATCGCTGATCCTCGCGCTGCTGATCGGCGCGAAATCCGCCGCCGACACTTTAAGGCGCAGCAGATCGGCTGGCCCATCGCGGCCATCACGGGCGTCAAAAAAATAGGTGCGGGGAACAGTGTATAGCCAATCACCGATCACCACGCGCGCCGGTGTCCGGCTGAGGGTGCGCAGCGTGCCGAACCCCATATTGGGATAAGTCTGAGCCATTTGCTGGTCGAGCGGGTCCAGCTCTCTGGGCGGCGGGGCTTCGAACATGCGGATGGCGTACCAGAGCTGACGCAGCCGTTCGTTGGCGGGCGCCTGGGCGCCTTCGCCGGTCTCGAACCCGCAGACTTCGAGTATCCACTGGGTTCCGCCCGCCAGCCCCGCCATCACCTGCGGCTTCAGCAGCGCATAGACAGCGCCGCCAATCGTAATCGCCACAAGCGCCATCAACAGGCGGCGGCGCGGCGCGCGTGGTTTGCGGGATGATATGATGGATGACATGAACACTGGCCTTGTATTTGTGTGGCGCATCTGTTGCTATCGCCACGCTTACGCTAATTTAACGCCCACAGTTTGGCAGATATGCGCCTGAAAAACATCCTGCTTGTCCTTGTGTTCAGCATCATGGCCTTCGCCGTCATCGCGGTGGGGGATTTTGTCCGCGAGACCCTGTGGCCCGAAGGGCCGCTGCCGCCGGGAACCGAATCCACCACTGGCGGAAAATTTTCGCTGATCACCCATCGCGGCATTGCCGTCACCGAGTCTGATTATGCGGACCGGCACCGGCTGATCTTTTTTGGCTATACAAACTGCCCCGACTTCTGCCCGATCACCCTGCAAACCGTGACCTCTGTGCTGCAGGCGCTTGGACCCGATGCGGACAAGATGCATGCGCTGTTCATCACGCTGGACCCGGATCGCGACACGCCCGAAATGCTTGCCGCCTATCTGGAAAATTTCGATCACAGAATTACCGGCCTGACCGGCCCGCGAGACAAGATCAGGGCCGCCGCCAAAGCCTACCGGGTATATTACGCCAAAATTCCCACTGACCCACTGGCCGAACGCGACCCGTTTTATGGCATGGACCACAGCACCGCCCTCTATTTCATGGCCCCCGGAACCAGCCTGATCGAGGCCTTCGCCTACGAAACTCCCGTAGAAGACATTGTGCGCGCCATCGCGCCGTATCTGGCGAAAGGGGAATAATCCGCCTCATGCCATGTTGCGTTTGAAGACCCAGGCGGCAAAGCTGAACAGCAGCACGCCAAGGCCTGCCATATGCAAGACCGGGCTCCACAGTTCGGCCATGCCGGAGCCTTTGAGGAAGATGCCCAGAATAACGTCCATGTAATAGCGCAACGGGCTGAAAGCGGTGAAGTTTTGCAGGAAGGGCGGCATGGATTCAATCGGCGTCATGTTGCCCGACAGGAACAGCATCGGGAACAGTCCGAAAAAACACAACAGCAGGGTTTGTTGCAGCGTCCGTGTGATGGCGGCGAACAATACGCCAATGGCGATGGCGCTGAGCAGGAACACCACCGTCAGGGCGACAAACAGCAGCAGGCTGCCTTTCAACGGCACACCGAACCACCAGATAACCAGCAGGCTGGGAAAGATCGCCAGCAATCCAACCCCCAAAGTTGGCACGGTTTTGGCGATAAATATTTCCCACACTTTGGTGGGCGTGACCATTAGCTGCTCGATGGTGCCCACTTCTTTTTCGCGCATGATGGATGCGGCGGGATGAATGGAGCCGACCATCAGCGCCGCCACCGCAATCATCGACAGCACCACGAAGGATTCAAGCGTCTGGGTGCGATTATACCAGATCTGCACCACCGGACGCACGGTCGTGGGCGCGCCCAGATTTTCCCTGAACTCGGATTCGAACAGCGCCACGATCTGGGTGGTGTAATCCTTGGCCAGGGTCGCGGCATTGGAATTGGTGCCGTCCAGCAGCACCTGCATGGACGGGCTTTCGCCGCGCTTCAGCATGCTTTGAAAATCGGGTGGAATGATCAGCCCATATTGCGCGTCGCCCTTGCGCATGCTGAGGGCCGCATCCTCCTGACTGGTGGCGTAGGTGGCGACGGTAAAGGCCTCCGACAGATCGAATTTCTCGATTAGCGCGCGGCTGGCCGCACTCTGGTCATGGTCCACCACGGCAATTGGAAGCTGTTTGACCTCAAATGTCATGCCATAGCCGCACAACACGACCTCCAGCGTGTACATCCACAGAATCACCCCCAGGATCACCTTGTCGCGTGAGAACTGGATCAGTTCTTTCAGCATCAAGCTCATTATGCGTCCACCCATGATCATGCTCCTTCAAGACATTTATTCCGGTTCACGCGACTTTCTTTTTGAACAGCAGGACGGAGCTGGTCAGCACTATCGAAGTGTAAAGGATAAGCAGCAGCAGCGGTTCGATCAGTTCGAACGGCCCCGCATCTTTCAGCACAATGCCGCGCGACAGTTCGATAAAATAACGCGCCGGATAAAGATAGGTATAAAGCTGCACCGGCTCCGCCATGGCGAACACCGGAAAAATAAACCCGGAAAACAGCGTCGCCGGCATCATGGTGACCACCAGCGCCAGCAAAACCGCCAAAAGCTGACTGTTGGTGACGGTCGAAATCAGCAGCCCGATGCCCACATTACAGAACACATAGACCAGCGACGCCGCCGCCATGAAGCTCATGCTGCCCTGAAATGGGACGCCGAACCAGTAATAGCCGGTCAGAATGATCGAAGCGATCTGGATCGCGGAAATCACGCCATAGGGAAGCAGCTTGCCGATCATGAATTCACTGACCGTCAGCGGTGAAGCATAAATTTGCTGAATCGAGCCACTTTCCTTTTCGCGCACAATCGCCAGGGTCGTCAGCAGTGGCGGGAAAGCGGCGATGATCACCGCATACAGACCGGACACGATATAGATCATGCTTTGCAGACTCGGATTATACCATACGCGGGTTTCGATATTGATCCGGCTTGCGGCTTCCTGCCGGAAACTGGAAACAATGCTCATGCCATAATTCAGCGCGATCAACGCGGTGGACGAATAGGTGCCATCGACCAGCAATTGCACCGGCGGCGCACCCTCGCGGGACAGCGAGGTGTAGAAGTTGGGTGGAATAACCACCACCAGCTTCACCTCATTACTCTGCATGGATTGCTGAATATTCTGTTCGGAACTATAGGCGCGCACCAGAGTGAAATAATTGGTCTTGTCGAAAGCGTCGATCAACGCCGCGCTGGCGGGCGTCTGATCCTGATCGAGCACGCCAAAGCGCACATCTTCCACTTCCAGCGACACCGCATAGCCAAAGCCGAACAGCATCACCAGCGGGAAAACAAAACTTGTCGCCAGGGTCACACGGTCACGCAGAATTTCCCGCGTCTCTTTGAGGATGACGGCAAGGATACGGGACAGTTTCATGCGGATGTTCCAACTTTCGCGGCGTGGCGTTCATCTTCCAGCTGGATATGCGCCAGAAAAATTTCCTCGATGGTCTCCATCTGGGCCCCGTTGGGAAGCTCGGCCGCCAGTTCCGCGGCGGTGCCAACGCCAATAAGCCGGCCCATATGCATCATGCCCAGACGATGGCAATAATTGGCTTCTTCCAGATAATGGGTGGTGACGAAAATCGTCGTGCCGGACTCGGCCAGGGTCTGGATAAGCTGCCAGAAGCTATAGCGCGCCGAAGGCCCGACGCCGGAGGTCGGCTCATCCAGAAACACCACCGAGGGCTGATGCATGATGGCGCAGGCCAGCGCCACCCGCTGCCCCAGCGCCCCGGACATATCCATGACCAGTTGATTCTCATAGCCCTCCAGTTGCGTGGCGGATTTGACCCAGTCAATGGCCAGTTTGCGTTCGCCGCGGCGCAGGCCGTATATACCGGCGAAAAACTCAAGATTTTCGGCTACGCTCAGATCGGGATAGAGCGAAAAACGTTGCGACATATAGCCGATATGCTGGCGCAGTTGCGCCGCCTGGGTGGTGACGCTCAGCCCGCCGATCCAGGCGTCGCCCTCGGTGGCTTTGGTTAAACCGCACAGGGTGCGAATGAAGGTGGTCTTGCCCGCCCCGTTGGCGCCCAGAAATCCAAACACCTCGCCCGGCGCAATATCAAGCGTGACATGATCATTGGCGATAAAATCGCCGAACCGCACCGTCAGCCCTTCGGAATGGATGCGCCCGCCTTCGGGCGGCTTTGCTGCGAGATTCAGTTTTGGCGGCGGCGGCGCATAGGCAGCGCCTTTTTCGCCACCGCTCAGGGCGATGAAGGCGTCATCCAGCGATGAGGGCGCAGGCTCTATGGGACCAGCCACGCTGGCAAGCTGATCGCGCAGCGCCGGTGATATTGGCTGTGTCTCCCGGATCTGAAAATGCACATGTTCGGCCAGGTGGCGGATGCTGATCACCTGATCATCGCCGCGCAGAATATTATGGATGGCGGCCCTGTCTTTTGGCGCAACCTCAAACACCCGTCCGGCGCAGCGCTGGTTCAGCGCCGCAGTCGTATCGATGGCCAGCACCCGGCCTTCGTCCAGAAACGCCAGCCGGTCGCAATGCTGGGCTTCGTCCATATACGGCGTGGTGACGACCACGGTCGTGCCGCCGCTGCGATAGGCGTGCAGAATATCCCACAGTTCCCGGCGCGACGCGGGATCAACCCCCAGGCTCAGCTCATCCAGCAGCAGCAGGGGCGGTTCATGCACCAGATTGGCGCACAGCGATAATTTCTTGCGCATGCCGCCCGACAGATTGCCCGCCGGCCGGTCCATAAACCGCAGCAGCCCCGCCATGCGCAGCAGCTTATCGCGGCGTTCGGCATATAGCTCTTTCGGAACGCCGCGAATTTGCGCCGAGAAATCCATGTTCTCCGACACCGACAGCATGTCATAGAGCGTGAAGCCCTGAAACATGTAGCCGATATGGGAATTGATCCAGTACGCGTCCTTGACCGTGTCCTTGCCCATGACGCTGCAACTGCCTTCGCTGGGGTCCAGGATGGCGGCCAGCATCTGCATCAGGGTGGTTTTTCCCGCGCCGTCCGGGCCAAGAATCCCGAAGATTTCGCCCTTGTTGACCGTCAGATCCACGTCGCGCAGCACCAGCCGCCCCTTGAATGCGCGTCCCAGCCCGCGGGTTTCAATCAGCGGCGCGGCCGCCACCGCGTCCACCGGCGTTATCAATGGGGCGTTCACCTGGGAACGATCATGGTTTGCGCCCAGGCGACGTTCTTGTCCCAGCGCACCCAGGCGTCAGCCGGCATGCCGGGCTTCAGATAGCCTTCGCTATTATCAATTGCCAGTGTCAGGCCGAACACAGTGCGCACACGTTCTTCCGGCATATTGATATTGCGCGGCGTGAATTGCGCATGCTGATCCACGCGCTTCACCCGGCCCTTAAAATAACGATCAGGAAAAGCGTTGACGCGCAGGCGCACCTCATCATTCAGCTTGATCTTGCCGATCACTATTTCGGGTACATAGACTTTGACCTCCAGGTCATTCATGTCTACCAGAGTGGCGACTACCCGGCCGGGCTCGGCCAGTTCGCCCAGTTCAATGCCCTTGGTCAGGATGGTGGCGGAAATCGGCGCAGTGATGACCGCCTTATCATAGGCATTCTGCAACAATGCGACATCACTGGCGGCGGCGGCGATACGGGCATCGGACTCCTGGATTTGCGCGTCCAGGACTTCCACCTTGCCGCGCACTTCGCGTTCCGCGGTGCGCACCTGATCCAAACGCTGATCAGAAACATTGCCGGTGGCCTTCAATTCGGTATAACGGGCAAGATCACGGCGCAGCACCGCCAGCGAGGCCTGCCCGGTGGCCAGCTCGGCGCGCAATCGCATTTGCCCAGCCTCCAGTTCCCGGATCCCGGCCTGGGCCTTGGCCAGATTGCTTTGGGCATCCACCCGATCCAATTCAACCAGAACGTCACCTGCTTTGACGGTTTTACCGTCCTCCAGATAGGATTTCACCACCCGGCCGCGCACCTCCGTGGAAATGCTGATCTCTGTCCCCTCAATATGACCATTGGCGTAAATGAAGCCCTCATCCAATTCCGGCGGGGCCATGAAAAAGAAAAAACCGATAGACGCCACAGCAAGCGCACCCAGCGCCGCATATACCCAAACCCAACTCCGCATTATATTTACCTTTCACCTCGGTCAGCAGCGCAAACACCCCGGCCATAAGGTTGCGGGCGCCTGAATCTGACAGCAGATTATCATGACTGTCAAGCTCCTTACTGCCCAACTACTCAATAATTCTAACGCATTGTTTTTACTAGAGAAATCTGCATTAAGTTCGAGCCATGAGGCTCGAGCTTAATGCAGAAAATTACTCTATATCGCGGGCTGCTCTATAAGTCCAAATTTCCCAGCAGTTCACCATAGACGGCCTCGATCGCCGTGGCTACTTCGTCCGTCAGCCGGTCAGCCCGCTCTCACGCGAGCAAAAAGCAAAAACGCCCACCGGAAATTTTCCAAGCGGAATAAACCTCTTGTCCTCGACAGATTAGACTGTTTTGCTGTTTTGCTGTTTTGCTGTTTTGCTGTTTTGCTGTTTTGCTGTTTTGCTGTT
>DAIOWE010000002.1:34504-66417 GCA_036758605.1 Pseudomonadota bacterium
TGCTGTTTTGCTGTTTTGCTGTTTTGCTGTTTTGCTGTTTTGCTGTTTTGCTGTTTTGCTGTTCGGCATTCGGGATCGAGGAAGGGAGATGAAAGGGGCAGCGGCAAATCGATACCGCAAATTTTTCTGCACAGTACCTACATAGGCAAAAATCGGTGATTTTTTCTCTTGTTGTTCAAATCTTTAGTGAAGTCTGATTTGGAGCGGGTGAAGGGAATCGAACCCTCGTCGCAAGCTTGGGAAGCGGGTTAAAGTCATTATTTTTCAGATAGTTATGGCGCAACTATCTGAAAAATCCAGATTCGAGTTACCATTGTTTACCGCTACTTCCCGGTGTTTACCGGAAAGATTGTCACGATTTGTCACAAATGATCCACACGGATCAGGCGCCGCTTACGGCCTGCTCAAATCATTTGCTTCAGCCCGGGCGAAGTGCTGGAATTGTGCACGGCCTTTCTCGATGATGGCGCGGCGCGGCCGCTTGATGAAGAGGATGGGGCAGTTGCTGATGGGAGAGATCGGCACCGGCGTCCTGATTGGCGCGACCCTTGGGGCGCTTGCGCTGCCGCTGGTCTGGCTGGCTTTTGGCAGTCTGGCATTGGGGGCAACTGTTGCGATCGCGCTAACCGTTGCAAGCAGCGCCGCCACCGCCATCGGCTTTCTGCTGCCATGGTTCTTTGCCAGATTCGGATATGATCCCGCCCTCGGGTCCGGTCCTGTCGCCACCGTTATTCAGGACGCCTTTTCGCTGATGAGTTATATTCTTACCGCCAGCCTGCTGCTTTAGCAGGATGAAGAATTTTAGCGCATGTCACGAATTCGTCATGGGCGTGAGATAGATTTACAGCTGGTGCGAATGAAGCTGGGTTGAGCTGATCTTATGTCTGGGTGTGAAACGCACAATGTGCAAATTCCAATTGGGGAGTACGGATTATGAATGCATCGTCTAGCAGTATCCCGACAAAACAGGATTTTGTGAACAGCCTGTCCTCCTGGTGGGGACTGTCCAAACTCGTCAATACAGGCAATATCGAGTCCCGTTTCGAAAAATATCAGGATCTCAAGACCGAAATGAACAGGCTGTTCCAGGAGGCGTCGTCCGCCCAGGCCCGGTCGTTAAAAGCTGCGAATGAGCGAAGCATACGTTACTTCCAGGATATATTTGGCGCGCGGCAGCCATTCGAACTGATTGAGGCGCAATCGAACCTGGTGGAAGGGTTCATTGAAAATTTTACAGCGCAAACCAGAACCTGGATGGAATTGACGCGGGAACTGCAGGATTGCAGCGCCTCGATGGTTTCTGAAATTGCAGCGGAAACGGGTGAGGCAGCCGCCCTCCCCGCGCCTGCGGATGCACAGTCCGAGGAGGAAGATGAGCCAATGGACAGGAAGACCGCTAGCGCACTGCTGAAGACCGGCAGAGAGAAGCTGTCTGCAGTAAAATCCCGGCCTGTTTCGCGCATCAGGAAGAAATGATTTTCTGATGAAGCTGTTTGGTGTTTGTACGCTGGGCATGGCTGTACAGCACCTGCACCCATGTTGGAGTAAGCATGCCGAAGAGATCGCCGTCACTAAGCGTGAATGAGAAAGAACCGCCCGAACATCTCCCGTTTTCCTTCGACCGTCCGCTGCATGCCGCTACTGCATTGCTGACAGCCGGGATATCGCCTGCGGCAGTCACGCAAGCCTATACCGACTGGATGCAGCATCTGCTTTTTTCGCCTGACAAGCAGATGCTGCTGGTGAAAAAGGCGATGCGCAAATGGACCCGGTATGCGGACTATTGCCTGCGCGCCAGCACGGAACCGTCTTGCGCGGCCTGCATCGATCCGCTGCCCCAGGACAATCGCTTTGCCGATGACGCATGGCGCAAGCAGCCGTTCGCTGCGATTTATCAAGGCTTCCTCCTGACGCAGCAATGGTGGCACAACGCCACGACCGGAGTAGATGGCGTCTCGCGGCATCACGAGGATGTCGTAGCCTTCGTCACGCGCCAGCTGCTTGACATGGTCTCTCCCATGAACTTCCCGCTCAGCAATCCGGAAATCCTGAACGCTACCATCAGGCAGGGTGGAAAGAACTTTTTGCAAGGCGCGGCCAATTTCCGGGAAGATTGGCGCCGGGCGGTGAGTGGCGCGCCACCGGTCGGCGCCGAGGCCTTTCAGGTTGGGCGGGATGTCGCGATAACACCGGGCAAGGTGGTGTTCCGCAACCGCCTGATGGAGTTGATCCAGTACACCCCGGCAACGGAGACGGTGCACGCCGCGCCCATTCTCATCGTGCCCGCCTGGATTATGAAATATTATATTCTTGATCTTTCGCCGGATAATTCGCTGGTGAAATATCTGGTGGAGAAAGGTCATACAGTCTTTATTATCTCCTGGAAGAACCCCACCGGCCAGGACCGCGATCTGGGACTGGAGGATTACCGTCGGCTTGGCGTTATGGCCGCGCTGGATGCTATCTCGGCTATCGTTCCCGGGCAGCAGATTCATGCTACCGGCTATTGCATCGGCGGTACGCTTCTCGCCATCGCTGCCGCCGCCATGGCCCGCGATGGGGATGCGCGCCTCAAAAGCATGACGCTGTTTGCGGCCCAGACGGACTTCACCGAAGCAGGCGAGCTTATGCTGTTCATCGATGACGCGCAGGTCAGCTTTCTGGAAGACATGATGGCCGAGCAGGGATATCTGGACACCAGGCAGATGGCAGGCGCCTTTCAGCTTTTGCGCTCGAACGACCTTATCTGGTCGGCAATGGTGAAAACCTACCTGATGGGCGAGCGCCGGCCGATGATCGATCTCATGGCGTGGAATGCAGACGCGACCCGCCTGCCTTTCCATATGCATTCCGGCTATCTCCGGCATCTGTTTCTCGACAATGATCTGGTTGAGGGCCGTTACCAGTGTGACGGACGGCCCGTGTCGCTGCGCGACATAAGCGTCCCGATCTTTGCGGTGAGCGCCATCGGGGATCAGGTTGCGCCATGGCGGTCCGTATACAAAATTCAGATGCTGACGAACTCCGATGTGACCTTTGTGCTGTCGAATGGCGGTCACAATGCCGGTATCGTCAATCCGCCGGGGCATCCCCGCCAGCACTACCAGATATCAACATTGAAAGAAGGCGAGACCTATGTGAACCCGGATAGCTGGCAGCAGTCCACCCCGCGCCAGGAAGGCTCCTGGTGGCTGTGCTGGCAGGACTGGCTGGCCAGGCATTCCCTGGACGCTCTGGTCAGTCCGCCGCAAATGGGCGCCGCGCATAAGGGCTATGCCCCCCTTGGTGATGCGCCGGGAATGTATGTGCTGGAACGATAAGCGCGGGGTATAATGGCGCCAACCCAAGGAGCAGGCCCCGATGTCTATACGCAATCTGCAATCTCTGTTCGCGCCTGAAAGCATTGCCCTGATCGGCGCCAGCCAGCGGCCGGGATCGGTCGGTCAGGTGTTGATGAAAAACCTGCTCAGCCAGGAGTTTGCGGGGCCCATTCTGCCGGTAAATCCCAACGAGACGATGATTGCCTCTCTCACCGCCTATAAGGATGTGGCGAGCCTGCCGGTTATCCCGGACCTTGCGGTCATCTGCACGCCGCCCGCCACCGTGCCCGGGCTGATCGATGCGCTGGGCCGGCGCGGCGTCAAGGCCGCCATCGTCATCACTGCGGGATTTGCCGAAATGGGCGCGGAAGGACGCGCCCTGCAACAGCAATTATTGCAGGCGGCGCGGCCGCATCTGTTGCGGATTATCGGGCCGAATTGTGTGGGCATACTGGTTCCCGGCGTCAATCTGAACGCCAGTTTCGTGCCGGTAAATGCATTACGCGGCAAGCTCGCCTTTGTCACGCAATCGGGCGCGGTGCTGACCTCGGTGCTGGATTGGGCGGCGTCACGCTCTATTGGTTTTTCGCACATGGTGTCACTGGGCGGCATGGCGGATGTGGATTTTGGCGATATGCTGGATTATCTCGCCAGTGATACAAATGTCAGCGCCGTGTTGCTGTATGTGGAATCCATCACCCATGCCCGCAAATTCATGTCGGCGGCGCGCGCCTGCGCCCGCATCAAGCCGGTCATCGTCATCAAGGCGGGCCGCCATGCGGAAGGAGCGAAAGCGGCAAGCTCGCATACCGGCGCGCTGGCCGGGTCGGATGATGTGTATGAGGCCGCATTCCGCCGCGCCGGTATGTTGCGGGTGACCTTGCTGGATGAATTATTTGAGGCGGTGGAAACCCTGGCTGCCGGGATACGCCCGTCCGGCGAGCGCCTGGCGATCCTCACCAATGGCGGGGGCATCGGGGTGCTGGCGACGGACGAGCTTATCGACGATGGCGGCGTAATGGCGTCCTTATCCGGGGCAACGCTGGCGCGATTGAATAAAACGCTTCCGGTAACCTGGTCGCATGGCAATCCGGTGGACATTATCGGCGACGCCCCTGGCGCGCGCTATGCCGAGGCGACCCGCGCCCTGCTGGAAGATGAAAATGTGGACGCGCTGCTGGTGCTGAATTGTCCGACCGCAATCGCCAACAGCAGCGAAGCCGGCCAGGCCGTTCTGGATAATATAGGCGATACGCGCAAGCCGGTGCTGACCAGCTGGCTGGGCGGCGCCAGCACCGGACCGGCGCGGGCGATGTTTCGCGCGGCGGGCGTCCCCAGCTATGATACGCCCACCCAGGCGGTGCGGGCGTTTGGTCATATACTGCGCTATCGCCGCAACCAGGACTTGCTGATGCAGACACCCGGCGGCGGCAGCGATACCGTGCATGACAGTGATTGCGGCGAAGTGCGCGAAATCATTGACAGGGCGTTGCACGAACAGCGCGAATGGCTGAGCGAGGCGGAAGCGAAATGCGTGCTGGCGGCCTATGGCGTTCCGGTGGTGGAAACCCGCGTTGCAAAAACACCGGATGAAGCTGGCGAAATCGCCGACGCGTTTGGCGGGCTGGTGGCGCTGAAAATCATGTCGCGCGATATCACCCATAAATCCGATGCGGGCGGCGTGGCGCTGGGCCTGGAAGGCGCGGATATGGTGCGCGCCACTGCGCAGGCGATGCTGGCGCGGCTCGGGCGCACCCATCCGCAGGCGCGCATCGATGGCTTCAGCGTGCAACCCATGATCAGCGGTAAAGACGCAACCGAACTTATTGTTGGCGTCAATACGGATGCGACCTTCGGCCCGGTGATCCTGTTCGGCGAAGGCGGCGTAGGTGTGGAAGTCACCGCCGACAAGGCGATTGGCCTGCCGCCGCTTAACGGCATTCTGGCGCGCGAGCTGATTGACCGGACCCGGATTGTGCGGCGGCTGCGCGGCTATCGCAATGTTCCGCCGGCGGACATGGATGCAATTATCCGTGTATTGATTGCTATCTCGCATCTCGCCACTGACTTTGCGGAAGTGTGTGAACTGGATATAAATCCATTGATAAGTTCGGCCAGAGGCGTCATGGCGCTGGATGCGCGCATTCGCGTCGCGCCCGCTGCGGGCGAACCGGCGGATCGTCTTGTAATATCGCCCTACCCCGCACAGCTTGCCCGCGTGATCACCACCAATTCCGGCGCGCAGTATGATCTGCGGCCTATCCGCCCGGAGGATGAGCCCGCGCTGATTGCCATGGTCGAGGCGCTGGACCCTGAGGATGCGCGGCTGCGGTTTTTATCCCACATGCGCCATATGCCGCATCAGCTGGCGGCGCGCCTGACGCAGATCGATTATGACCGGGAAATGGCGTTTGTGGCGCTGGATGAAAATGGCGTCAGCGGCGTCGTGCGGCTTGCCGCAGACCCGGACGGCGAGAAAGCCGATTTTGCGGTGCTGGTGCAAAGCCGGCTGAAGGGCACGGGCCTGGGCTTTGCCCTGATGCGGGAAATCATCGATTACGCCAAAATGCGGGGTATCGGCGAATTGACCGGCGATATTCTGACCGAGAACCGGGCCATGCGGGCGATGGCGCATGAATTAGGTTTTGTCACCCTGACAAACAGCAATGAGCCCGGACAGGTGCGGGTCAGTCTTGATCTGCGCGGGCACGGCCTCTGAATATTCTTCCCGCAACCGCTTGCTAACCCTTCAGCGCATCAGCGCTGCGGCCGCCCGCTTCACCTTCTTTTTCACCTCTTCCGCAGTGAAGCGGCGCCGGGCCGTTCGTTTCGCAGACGGCGGATCGTCGCCTGCGAGTCTGTCAAGGTATTTACAAGGCCGCCACATGACCGGATCGATACGGTTGCCGGCGCGTACGCAATGACGTCGCGGGTAGTGATCCAGCCCAAAAATCCTCCCGGAGTGGATTTCTTAATATTTGATTAACATTCACGCAACATTTGAGTGGGAGGGTTCCGAACTAAACTTTCATAAAATAAATTTCAACAGGAGATGACCATGGCGCTTGGACCCGGCTCGATTGCAATTATTGGCTTCAATGCGGATGGAAACGATAATCTGGCATTCGTAGTGCTTGAAACCATTACCGCCGGACAAGCGATATTCTTTGAAGACAATGAATGGAACGGCACGGGCTGGGCTGATGCGAACGAGAATGCGCTGATCTGGACGGCGACGTCCGACGTGGCGGCGGGTACCGTTGTTCGTCTCGACAATTTGGGCGCCGGAACCCTGGCAGCTTCGATAGGAACATTGGTATCGGCTCCAAGCGCCACGCATGGCGCTAACCGTGGCCTCGCGGCTTCCGACGAAACATTTTACGCCTATACTGGCTCGCGGGCGGCGCCGGTTTTTCTTACCGCCGTGAGCAATGACGGTAGTGACGCGGCCAACGGATCACTTGTTGGCACGGGTCTCACCTATGGTATCAATGCGCTCAATCTCGGTTTGCGCGATCTGGATGGGGATATTTTTGCCTGGAAGGGTGCGCGAAGCGGTTATAGTGACTTTGCCGCTATTCGAAGCGCCATCAACGCAACTCCTGACGCCGCCAATTGGGATGCGCAGGATGGGACGGGCGATCAGGGAATTGACATCACGGCCCCCGACGTGCCGTTTTCCGATGCGGCGTTCTCGGTGATCGCGGCTGCGCCCGTTCTGCAGTCCATTGCGCCGGTTGCAGTTTCGCAGAACGAAGGCAGCAATGGCGGAACGACGAATATTGATTTCACCGTTACCCTGAGTGCGCCAGCGATTGGCGACACGGCAGTGGCGCTTGCGCTCACCGGAGCCGCGGACGCGGGTGATTTTGCAAATATTCCCGCCTCGGTCACGGTGCTGAATGGTCAGACCTCGGCCATCGCGACATTCCAGGTCAATGCGGATACGGCTGTTGAGCCGGACGAGAATTTCACGGTCACCGCATCGCTGAATGGCGTTGATAAACAGGCGGCGGCAACCATTGTTAATGATGATTCTGCGCCCGTGATTGGGGGCATTGATCTGTCCACCTATGTCCGGGTCGCCCGCTACGACTTGCCCGAACCGACACGGACAACCGCGCCCGCCAACAATTTGCTGGCCCAGGAAGCCTCGGGCGTGACGTACAACTGGGACACCGATAGCCTGTTCATTGTTGGCGACGGTGGTAGATCTGTTACTCAGGTTTCAAAGACCGGTGTTCTGATCGACACGATGACGCTGGCGGCAGGCGGCAGCCCCCAGGGCACAGAGTTTTACGACCCGGAGGGCATCACCTATATCGGCAATGGCCAGTTCGTAATGACGGAGGAGCGTGACCGTCAACTCGTCAAATTCACCTACACTGCGAACACAACACTGAACAGGGCCGGCACGCAAACCGTGGATCTCGGCACATTCGTGGACAATACGGGACTGGAAGGCCTTTCATACGATCCGCTTACAGGCGGCTTCGTTGTCGTCAAAGAGATAAGCCCCGAAGGCATTTACCAAACGGGTGTCGATTTTGCGTCGGGCACCGCAACTAACGGCTCATCCTCCACCGTAAATTCAATCAACCTGTTCGATCCAGCATTAGCCAATATGTCTGACTTCGCCGATGTTTTCGCTCTGTCGAATCTGCCATCGCTGGATGGCCAAACACAGTACGGCAATTTGCTGGTGTTGAGCCAGGCGGATGGAAAGATTGTCAATATCGACCGGGCTGGAAACATCTCGAGCATGCTTCAAATCGTTGCTGACCAGGGCAGTCCACTATCGGTGGCGAACCATCAGCATGAAGGCGTCACGATGGACCGCGACGGCAATATTTATGTTGTCAACGAGAACGGCGGCGGGGATATCGATCACCCGCAGCTCTGGGTCTACGCAAAATCCCTTGTTCCCAATCAGGCGCCTACAGCAGTTGCATTTAATAACACGATAAATTCAATCCTTGAGAACAGCACCACGGCAGCGCCGGTCAAGGTGGCGGACATCGTCGTAACTGACGATGGGCTGGGTACCAACAACCTGACAGTAACTGGCGCGGACGCCAGCTTCTTCGAAATCACCAGCAGTGGATTATTCATCAAGGCAGGAACTGTCCTCGATTACGAGACCAAAACCAGCTACAGCGTTACGGTCAATGTTGACGACGCCACACTTGGCGCGGCCCCGGATGCAACCGCCGATTTCATGTTGCAGATCACCGATATCGTCAATGAAACCCCTGCCGTTCCTGTGGTATTCATCTCGGAAGCGCATCCCTCTGGCAGCGGTAACGGCTCCTATTCCGCCGACTGGTTCGAGATAACCAATGCCGGCGCCAGCGCGCTGGATATTACCGGCTGGCAGATGGATGATAATTCAAACGGCAGCGGCAAGGTTGCGCTCCGCGGTGTGACGAGCATCGCGCCCGGTAAATCGGCCATTTTCATTGAGGGAACCGCTGACGGCAGCACCGATGCGGCGATCATCGCCAACTTCTCGACTGCATGGTTCGGTTCCGCAACCCTTCCTGCTGGCGTCGTCGTTGGGGCGTATGGCGGTTCCGGCGTTGGGCTGAGCTCCGGGGGAGATGCCGTCAATCTTTTCGATGGTAATGGCAACCGGATCACTGGCGTCAGCTTCGGCGCCGCCACCACCAGCGTCAGCTTCGACAATTTCACGGGCTTTGGCAGCCCGGTATTGCCGCTGCCGGCTGTCAGCACCTTGAGTTCGATCGGGACGAACGGCGCCTTCCGGTCGGCCAACAACACCGAGACGGGATCTCCCGGCACCACCGGCAAGGTGCTCATTACGGAGGTGGCGCCCTGGTCCAGCGGCAGCAGTCCGGTGAACGCCGACTGGTTCGAAATGACGAATTATGGCGCGACAGCTGTCGACCTCACGGGCTGGCGAATGGACGATAATTCCCAGTCCTTCGCCGGGGCCGTGGCGCTGAACGGCATCACCAGCATCGCGCCGGGCGAGACTGTGATCTTTATCGAGTCCTCCACCCCGGGCACTGCGATTTCGAGCTTCCTGAGCACGTGGTTCGGATTAAACACGCCGCCAGCCGGCCTGCAAATTGGCACCTACAGCGGATCGGGTGTAGGGCTGAGCACGGGTGGTGACGGCGTCAACATTTATGACAGCATCGGCGCGCTTCAGGCCAGCGTGAACTTCGGCGCATCGGATTCGATCGCGCCGCTGTCAACTTTCGACAACGCGGCCCATCTGAACAACACGGCGATTTCGCAACTGAGCGCCATTGGGATCAATGGCGCATTCGTGGCGGCAACCGATGCGAATGAAATTGGCTCGCCAGGACGCCTGCTTAATTCCTCGCTCGCCGCGCAGATCGCCAGCGGTAATGCCGATCAGGATTCCGTAATCCTGTGGGCCAAAGCCGGCGCGACCGGCAATGCGGCTTTCCAGATCGCGACCGATGCGGCGTTCACGAATATTGTCGCCAGTCAGGTTGTCAATGTCACCGATCTCAACCAGCCTGTGAAGGCGGTCATTGATAGCGGTCTCGTCGCGGACACCCAGTATTATTACCGGTTCACCGACAGCAGCTCGACCAGGACCGGAACGTTTGGCACGCCGGCCAGCCTTGCCAATGGGCAGGTGGGGCTATCCTTTGGCGTATCCGGCGACTGGCGCGGCGAACTGGCGCCTTATCCTTCTGTCAGCAATGCCGACACGGCAGGCCTTAAGTTTTTCGTTGAACTGGGCGACACGATATACGCTGACGTCGCATCCCCAGCAGTGCCCGGCGGCCAGGCCACGACGCTCGACGAATACCGCGCCAAGCATGACGAAGTTTATTCCGATCACGATGGAATGAATACGCTGGGGGACCTGCGCGCCACGACACCCGTGTTTGCGATCATTGACGATCATGAAGTCACCAATGATTTCGCCGGCGCGGCCTCGGCCACCACTGACACGCGGTTTGCGCCCGATACCGGGTTAATCAACGAATCCACGCTCTACAAGAATGGCCTTCAGGCCTTTGTTGAATATAATCCGATTGCGGATAAAAAATACTCCGGAACTGGCGACGCCACCTTTGACGGCCGCCCGGATCTCTATACGACAACAACATATGGCGCTGACGCGCAAACCTTCGTTGTCGATGCGCGTTCATTCCGCAGTCAGGAATTGACGCCTGTCGCCAATATTGGAGATCCGGCAGCGGTTGGCGCCTTCCTCGCACAGTCGTTCAATCCATCGCGCACGATGTTGGGCGCCCCGCAACTGGCGCGCCTGGAAGCGGATCTGTTAACTTCACAGGCCAATGGCGTAACCTGGAAATTCGTCATGATGCCGGAGCCGATCCAGAATCTGGGCGCACTGGCGGCAGAGGACCGTTATGAGGGGTATGCGGCGGAGCGCACGCAACTCCTCAAGTTCATCGAAGACAATAACATCACCAACGTGGTGTTCATTTCAGCAGACATCCACGGCACCGTGGTCAATAATCTCACCTATCAGGAGACCGTGGGCGGCGCTCAGATCGCCACCGGCGCATTCGAGATCACCACCGGTTCTGTCGCCTACGACGCGCCGTTTGGGCAAACCATCGCCGGGCTTGCTTCGGCGCTGGGTTTGATCGATACGCCAACAAAGGCGTTCTATGACTCGCTGCCGATCGCGCCCGACGCCGATAGTGCGCTCAATGACAAGGATGACTTCCTTGAAAATTTGGTCAATCAGCAGCTTTCACCGCTGGGTTACGACCCGGTCGGCCTTGACAGCAACCTCGCCATTGCCAATGGCCGCATCAACGCCACACTGAACAGCGGCGACTATCTCGCTACCCATACATTTGGCTGGACCAAATTCGACATCGACCCGGTTACCCAGGCGCTTACGGTCACCACCTATGGCGTTGACGCATACAATGCTGCGCAGCTGGCGGCCAATCCTGACGCAATCATCAACGACATACCTCAAATCGTGAGCCAGTTTACGGTTCAGCCGCAGGCGCTGGTTGAATTTACAAAGATACACGAAATCCAGGGCGCCGGAACGGCAAGCCCGCTTGCCGGGCAGACCGTCACTGTCGAAGCCATTGTGGTGGGCGATTTCCAGAATGGCGACGCGGATGTCAAGCGCAATATCAATGGCTTTTATCTCCAAGAGGAAGCCGCCGATCAGGACGGCAATATCGCGACTTCGGAAGGCATTTTCGTCTTCCAGGGAAGCGGCTCACCCAACCTGCCGGATGTGAATATCGGCGACCGTGTGCGCGTGACCGGGAATGTTTCGGAGTTTTCCGGATCGACCCAGATCAACGCTGTAACCGATATCTCGGTGATCCAGGCCAATGCCGTTGCCAATATCGACACCCTGGCCGTGTCAGTTGATCTTCCGGCGGCGAATGTGATTCAGCGGCCGGGAACAGTGGCGAATTCCACCACATCGTTCCATGCCGATCTGGAAGCCTATGAAGGCATGCTGGTCAAATTCACAGATACCATGACCATCAGCGAGCAGTTCGCGCTGGACCAGTTTGTCGAAGTGCGGCTGGTCGCGGGCGATGTGCCAGTCACCTTCACGCAGGAAAACCAGCCGGATGTTGCCGGTTCCGCCGCCAGGCTTGCGGAAACCGCCGGCCGCACCATCGTCTATGATGATGGCCTCAATGTGCAGAACACCGCCATAGGCAATCTCGATGGTTTCGGCCCAGTCTACACGACGGCGA
Organism: Pseudomonadota bacterium; assembly: GCA_036758605.1. Lineage (GTDB taxonomy): Bacteria > Pseudomonadota > Alphaproteobacteria > UBA11222 > UBA11222 > UBA11222. The sequence goes on from DAIOWE010000002.1 coordinate 46,542, forward strand.
ATGCGCCGCGCATGGGCGACACCGCCGACGGCCTGACCGGCGTGCTCGACTTCGCGTTCAACCAGTTCCGTGTGCGCTCGGTTGCCGACGGTGACAATATCTTTACCGATGCCAATCCGCGGCCTGCGGCGCCAGCCGAAGTCGGCGGCACCCTCAAGGTCGCCAGCTTCAACGTGCTTAATTATTTTACCACGCTTGGCGCTGGCATAACCGCAAGCGGCCTGGCCGCGCGCGGAGCGACGAATGCCGCCGAATTCAACCGCCAGACCGAAAAGCTGGTGAACGTCATCGCGGCGATTAACGCCGATGTGCTTGGGCTGGTCGAGCTTGAGAACAATTTCACCCCCGGAGCACCGGGCAACGCCATCGAACATCTCGTCAATGCGCTGAACGCCGAACTTGGGGCCAACACTTATGCCTGGGTCAATCCGGGTCAGCAGCTGGTTGGCGGTGATGCGATTGCCGTCGGGTTCATCTACAAGCCGTCACAGGTGATGGTATCAGCGGGCACGGCCATAGCGACACTGGATGATGCCGATGTTGCCGGACCGCTGCTGGCGCAAAGCACGATCGGCGCGATCTTTAATGGCGTTAACACGAGCCGTGTCCCGCTCGCGGTTTCATTCACCGAACTTGCGACCGGCGGCGAATTCACCGTGGTTGCCAATCATCTCAAATCAAAGAGCGGCACGGGCACGGGCGCCGATGCCGATCAGCTCGATGGTCAGGGTAACTGGCAGAACCAGCGCGAGCTGGCGGCGGAAGCCATCCGGCAATGGATCGCAACAGACCCCACGGGTTCTGGCGATGCCGATGTGCTGCTGCTGGGTGATTTCAACTCGTATCTTAAAGAAGACACGCTCGATGATGTCCTGATCCCGGGGGGGTACACCAACCTCGCCGCGGCCTTGCCGGCGGACGACCGCTATTCATTCATTTTCGATGGCCAGCGGGGCTCGCTTGATCACATCCTCGCCAACGCGTCCGCCGCTGACCAGGTGACCGGCGTGACCGAATGGCACATTAACGCGGATGAGGCCGATGCGCTCGACTACAACACTGACTTCGGCCGCGATCCGGCGATTTTCGACGCCAACACGCTGGCGCGGGTATCCGACCACGATCCGATCATTGTCGGACTCGACCTGACTGACGAGGCGACGTTTACCGTCCAGTTGCTGCATTTCTACGCGGAGACCGGCACGATCGCCAAGGACACAGCGCCCATCATGGGCGCAATGATTGACAAGTTCGACGATCTGTACAATGGCAACACGCTGGTGCTGGCGGAAGGCGATACCTGGATTCCGGGCCCCTGGCTGGTTGCCGGCGCCGACCCCGCGCTCAGCGCGGTGCCCGGCATCGGCGCAACCGCGCTGGCGCGACCGGACATTGCAATCCTGAACGCCTTTGGCGCCGACGCTTCAGCTCTCGGCAATCACGAGTTCGATCTGGGTTCGCCGGTCGTGTCGGGCGCCATCGCCGCCTCGGGCGCCTGGGTGGGCGCGCAGTTCCCGTTCATCACGGCGAATCTGAATTTCGCGGCCGACAGTTCATTGCGCGGCCTCGCGGATGCGTCCCTTGGCGGTAATGCGGCGAATGCTTTCGCGGGCAAGGAAGCGTCTGCCATCAAAGGCAAAATCGCGCCGTCGACCGTTGTGACAATGAGCGGCGAGCGGATCGGCATCGTGGGCGCCACCACATATGATCTCCTGATCAGAACCTCACCCAACGGGACCGTGCCCAAGGATGACGGCCTTCCGGAAACCGACGATCTCCAGGAGGTAGCCGCCTATATTCAGGCGGCGGTGGACGGGTTACGCGCCCAGGGAATCAACAAGATTGTGATGGTTGATCAGCTCGACACGCTCGAGCGCAACGAAATTCTGGCTCCGATGCTGAATGGCATCGACATCATGGTCGCCGGCGGAGGCCATGAGCGCATGGGTGACGCGAACGACACGGCGGCCGCCTTTAACGGACATGATGCGAACTTCGTTGAGAATTATCCGATCGTGACGGCGGGATCAGACGGCAAGGCGACACTCATTGTCACAACCGACACCGAATTCACCTATCTGGGCCGGCTGGTCGTCCAGTTCAACAGCAACGGTGAACTGCTGCTGAACGCGCTCGACCCGATTATCAACGGCGCTTACGCATCTAACGAGGCGACGTTGCAAAGCGTGTATGGATCCGCGCTGACATCCGAACAGATCATTGATAGCAGCGTGATCGGCTCGAAGGTCGAGGCGATAGCCGACGCCATCGACGCCATAGTAACCGCGAAGGACGGCAACAAGTTCGGCTTCAGCAGCGTTTATCTCGAGGGCGACCGGGTCTTCATTCGCACGCAGGAGACCAATCTCGGCGATATCACCGCCGACGCCAATGCGTACAAAGCGCTGGCGGCACTGCCAAATCAACCGTTCATGGTCTCGCTCAAGAACGGCGGCGGCCTGCGCTCCTCGATCGGCTCTATCGACGAAGACGGCGCCAAGATCGCCAATGTGATCGTGCCGGGCAGCGACGGCAACATATCTCAGCTTGATGTCGAAAACGCGCTGCGCTTTGACAACAAACTGATGGTGTTCGACACCAGCGCACAAGGCCTGCTCAACATTCTTAATTTTGGCGCTAATCTGGCCACACTCGGCGCAACCGGTTCGCAGCAGGGCGGCTTCCCGCAGATCGGCGGCGTGAAGTTCTCTTTCGATCCGGACCATCCAGCGGGCGCGCGCGTCGTGAGCGCCGGACTGATCAACGATCAGGGTGAACTGATCGCCAAGATCGTTGAAAATGGGGTTATTGTAGCCCCGGCTTCCATGGTGATCAGCGTCGTGGCGCCCAACTTCACCGCCAATGGAGGGGACGGTTATCCAGTAAAAACCATGACCGACGCCGGCGGTAATTTCCTGGCGGCAAACTTCAGGTATCTGCTTAATGACGGCACGCTGTCGGGGCCGGTCGAACGGAGCCTGGATTTCACAGCCGCGGCCAACGTCCCGGCAAATGCACTGGGCGAACAGAAGGCTTTCGAGGACTATCTGGAAACGAAATTCGGCACGCCGGAGCAGGCTTACAATGTCGCCGATACCCCAGCCGCGCTTGATTTGCGCATTGAAAACCTCAACCTGCGCTCCGACGTGGTATTCGCGAACCTTGCGCCGGTAATTACAGGCGACCTTGCCATCAATGTTGCCGAAGGCGGCGCCGTGGTGATCACCACAGCCGACCTTAACGAGGCCGATCCTGACAATTCCGGTTTTGTACTGAATTACATTGTGACAGGAACGCAGAACGGCGCAGTTCAAATCGACGGCGACAATGCTACAGCCTTCAGCCAGACTGATCTTGAAGCAGGTAAAGTCAGCTTCAGGCACGATGGATCAGAAACATCCGGGGGCGGTTTTACCGTCATCCTGAAAGACGCTGGATTGACGTCGGACCCGGCCGTTGTGCTGGCCACTGTAACTGCAGGCAATCGGGCGCCGGTCTTTACGTCTGCGCAGGCCTTCAGCATTTCGGAAAATCTCACCTTGGTTGCAACCATTGCTGCTCAGGATCCGGACGGTGACGCGGTCTTGTTCGAGTTGAGCGGCGGTGACGACAAATCATTATTCGTTATTGACGCTGTCACGGGCGCCCTGAACTTCCTTACCTCGCGTGATTTTGAGACGAGGGAAGATGCAAATCTTGACAACGTCTATAATGTAATTGTTTCCGCCACCGATCCGTCCGGCGCCGCCAGCACTCAGGCGATCAGCGTCACTGTGACAGATCTGGCCGAACCCGGTGGAAGCGTCAACAGTGGCAATGGCGACGACAGCATAAACGGCGCCCCCGGCAACGATTCAATTAATGCCGGCAACGGCAATGACACGGTCAATGGCGGCGATGGCAACGATAAGATATCCGGCGGCAATGGCACTGACACTTTGTTCGGCGGCCGCGGAGACGACATTCTGAATGGCGCGAATGGCGATGATTCACTTTATGCTGGCAGCGGCGTCAATCAACTTCTCGGCGGCGCCGGGAACGATAATCTTTACGCAGAAACCGGCAACAACATTCTTACCGGTGGCGCCGGAAATGACAGGTTCATCTTTGGACCCGGCTTCTTCCAGAATGTGATCGCCGATTTTGGCAATACGGATCGCATCGAATTCGATGATGTGTTCGCTGATTTTCTTGCGGTGCAAACGGCGAGCCAGCAGGTTGGCCTCGACACAGTCATAGCTCTGGATGCAAGTCACACAATTACCCTGAAAGGCATTGCAATCGGCAGTCTGGACGCATCTGATTTCCTGTTCTCCTGACCATTATTCCGCAGGAGATGAATCGGGCTTTTTCGGCGTGTAGCTTGACGCCACACGATTTACATCGGTTCTGATAATCTTCACCCCGCAATTGCGGGGTGAAGGCGTTCAAGCAGTCAAATATTATAAGGGCTGGTATAGTTCGGATGCGCCGGAGATAAACAGATTGGCTGGATAGCTGAGGGGGCCAACCCGGTCACAGGCCATGACCTTCCGGTAAATCCAGCGTGGCAGAAGCAGATTTGCGACTGGGTTTGCGGGCGTTCCCAAACGAAAACGGCCCGACGAAAGTCACCGCCTGGTGGCTGTCGTCTGGCCGCAGGAATAAGATTGAGAGGGACTGGCCTGAGATGGGCCCCTCTCTATTTCAAAGCAGAGAGCGTCTACGGCGCAGCATTGCCATCCCTGCCAAACCGGCCCCAAAAAGCGAAAGGGTGATGGGCTCTGGGACATCCGTAGTGAGGGTGAGCACGAAGCTGAAAAACTCAAGCGGATCATTTGGCACTGTGTCCACCAGAGTCAAAGTCCATTCGCCGATGGCGTTTTCACCATCAAAAGCGGACAGAGCCTGCACAGGATTAAAGCTGCCCGCAACGATGGCGCTTCCCCCGGCGGGCCCGGTCGCCTCATCATCAAATGTGATCGAAAGCCTGCCAGCGCCCGGCTCCTGTCCGCTGAAAGTATCTTCCTCAACCAGATAAATTATAGCGCCACCCGGCGACCTCAGCTGAAAGACAATTTCATTGTTAAAGGAAAAACTATCGTCCGGGCAAACCAACGAACCTGACGGACCAATATTCCCGCCCCCGCACTTGGAGAATTCGACTGTGATATTGACGTCAAGAAGTGTACCGGCGCCTGGAGCGACGTCACCGGCCGTGACGGTTACGCTGCGGCTGCCAGTACTGCTGTCGAACACGCCGTAGGTCGTGTTGCTATATGAAGTAATTATGGCCGATTGCGCGGGAAACGCCGTCAGCGCGCCAGCGATTATCGATCCCGCCAGAGCGGTTTTAGTGATAAGTTTCATAATAATCTCCATTATTAGATACGATTTACTGCACGTAGTCTTAGCCACAATATTTGGCATACAGTCTGTTTTATTATCGGAAGAAGCGGATATTCTATTTTATGCACCGGATGATGCTCCCCTGTAGAAACCCTATATCAGGAATCTTACAAGAATTTTACATCACGATCAGTTATTAAAAATTCGTCAAACGCGTGATCGCCGTCACTATTTGTGAGCGCTGCTGCAGAAGTCTGCAGATTAATGCCATGGAGCGGGTGAAGGGAATCGAACCCTCGTCGTAAGCTTGGGAAGCGGGTTAAAGCCATTATTTTTCAGATAGTTACGCCGTAACTATCTGAAAAATCCAGATTCGAGTTACCATTGTTTACCGCTACTTCCCGGGGTTTACCGGAAAGATTGTCACAATTTGTCACAAATGATCCACACGGATCAGGTGCAGCTTACGGCTCTCTCAAATCATCTTCTTGAGGCGCTGCCAGAACTCGTTTCCTGATCAAATCCCTTTGAAGTCCAGAGCAGCGCAAGATGAATTATAGCGTTTCCGGCGCTCGAATCCCGCGATCAAGAAATCAGGGACCAGAACGAGCTCTTGCGCCCATGCTCCGCCCGCAGTCTGGTCTCATAGGCGTTGTGTGTCTCGAAGGCGCCGAAATCCGTGACAGCCGAAGCAATGCTCGAACATTCCATGAGATGGCGGGCGGCATGCCGGTACCGGCTGGACCGGCTCTTGTTCAGCGAGAAATCGATCATCGACCTCAGCACGAGCGTTGCGGCGAGCGGGTGCTTGCCCGCGAGCGCCCCGGCAGCCGTTGTCAGTATCTCGTAATGGTCACCTTCCAGCTCACCCGCCCGCCGGGCAATGAGTGCGGCCGCCCGGTCGAGGGAAGGCCAGGACACGAGAAATGACAGCGATTGGAGAAGGCTCCTGGACCCCTGTGCGTAATCAAGTGCGCGTTCCTCGGCTTCGACATCGTCGAAGTCGGGAAGCCGCTTTAGATAGTCACGCAGATGCTGGGCCGACAGGAACCGCTCAAAGCACGACCAACGCGCGGCCTGAGCCTCATCGGCCCGCCCGAGAGCCTCGAGCACATCAATCCGGGCATCCTCCCACTCGAAGTCCGGCCAATCCCGGTTACTGGGTTTGCGATGAACAGCAGCCTCAATGATCTTCAGAGCCTCCTCCGCACGGCCCGCGGCCAAAAGCCTCTGGGCTATCCCGGCCGCGATCCTCGGCGCCTTTCGGGTTTCTTCGTCGTACTGCCCGATAAAGGCATCTGCATCGCCCTGGGCGTCGGCTATCTCCATCAACGCCTGGCGAACGGTGCTGACACGAGCGCGTTCGGCAATCTCGTCCTCGTAGAGCGGACCACCCGATCCGTAGCCGATGACGCGCCGCTCCTTTTCAGGCGGTCTCTGAACCGGCTCCCTGGAGAGCGCGATCATGCGCTGCTTCAGGTGCTCCAATCCTTCCTGTCCCAGAGGCGGGGTCAGAACGCTGATAAGGCCGTCATACTGGCCGTAGTCATTCCGGGTCAGCGCCTCGAAGGTCTGATCCGCCAGCTTGTACGGGTCGGCCTTGGCGGCCCGGGCAATTACGCCGAGGTCTGTGCTGGCGGCGTGGAAGATGCCGATCACCGCCCCATTGCTGTCGTCGCAGCGCGCGAAAATCGGGTTCGCCAGCGCCATGAACCGCCACATCAAGTCGAGCGCCTCGACGGCATCCGCTTTGGCGATCTGCCCGGCGATGGCCCGGCGCTGCGTTTCCAGATCCTCCATGAGAACGCGACGGTTCTGCCAATCGACGAACGCGCGCGACCGGCCAATCACCGTCAGCCGTTTGCGCACCTCTTTGGCGGCCTCGTCCGGGCTTTCCGCACCGGCAAGCTCAAGCCGGAGGCGGCGCTTGGCGGCGGCATCTCCAGTACTGATCTCGATCAGCAATTCGGCGAGGCGCTGGGCGCCGAGGGCTTCCAGGTTTTTGGTATTGAGCGTTTTCTTCGATGACATTGTTCATTCCATAGCGGCGCGGTCAGATGAATTGATCGAACGGCGCGATCTCACTGACCGTGGCCAGCAGCCCCTGCGCACGCAGCGTGTCGAGATATTCCTCGGCGGATTTGGGCGGGTTCTTCAAACGCAGACGCACTGTCTTCACGGCCTTGAGGAATACCGGCTGCGATAGATGGAACTGATGCGTCAGGAATTCATCGGGGTGCTGCGCCTCTATCCCCCAGCGCGCCAGGGCGCCGGCCGGAAAGTCCTTGAGGTTGGCGGTGACGATGAGATCGGCCCGCCCCTTGATCGCAGCCGCCAGCACATGGCGGTCGTCCGGGTCAGGCAGTTTCAGGACCCCGATCAGGTCCTCAAAGTCAGAGACCACCGCGTCAAGGACATGCGCATTCATCAAGTCGCGCGTCCGCCCCAGCCGCTCCCGCGTCAGGTCGTCGCGCGTACGGAGCAGCGCGCGGATCCACTCCTCATGGACAGCGTTCGACCACTTGGCCCGATAGAGATCGGAGACCGCCAGCTCCATAAGGAGGTCTCGCAGCGGCGCCGGGTAGAGGACAGAGGCATCCAGAAACGCCGTTAAATTCGCCAAGGCTCAATATCCCATGTCCAGTTCCTGCGCCTCAGCGGCAAGCGCGTCCAGCACCTTGCGGCGCCCGGCGTCGATCCCTTCTTTGTATCTCAGCACGTCCTCGAAACGCACACGCCGGTGCGTCCCCACCATGCGGAAGGGGAGCTTCTTCTCTTCCAGAAGCTGGATCAGAAACGGCCGGGACACGTTCAGGAAGTCGGCCGCTTGCTGGGAGGTGACCTCAGCGTTCCGGGATACAATCGTCACGGACCGGCCAGAGGCCATGTCCTCCAGTATCTTCACGAGAAGCTTCACCGCTTCTACCGGCAACTCGATGGTCTCTTCCCGTCTGGAATCGCGCACCCGTATGGTCAGTGGACGCCCCAAACGCGCCAAGGGCGCCAGCCGCTGGCCGGAGGCGCGCGCAAGCTCCACTTCGGCCCCTGAGGGGGGATTGATCGTCAATGCTGTTATAGCCATGGGTCTGCTCCTGTTGGTTCATGGCCAATATAGAGATTAATCCCGACAAACGCAATAATCGAAATAAACGAATTTATCAAATAGCGGCCCCATAGCGGCGTTCGGGGGGAAACCTGAAAGCCGCCGTCATTGATCTGTTGCAGATCAATGATCTCTGAAGAGAGATAACTTTTTCTGAAAAAGTGATATAGCACCTGAATACACCTGCGAAATAGTACTTCGCATGCCTCCACTTGACCTCGTTCACAGCAGGAGCGATGTCCTTTCTGCTTCCAACATAGATGGGGAAACCGCACTAACGCCGCTGGCTGAGCCTACCCGGCAATCGTTTTGCGGTCTTTATTTTGCTCTATCAATCGCCGATGTCTCAAGCCAAAGCAGGTGCTTGAAGGAAGTGGATAAGCACCGGTATACCGCCAAACAGGTTGTTGCATTGATGAACGCAGAGAGATATTTGCGTTTCAATCAGCAGAGCCACACCAATCTTTGGAAGGCGCTTGAGGCCAAAGACCCGGCCAAGGGCTTCGGGCGCGCGGGGGATTATAAGAACACCTGGGTCTGGTATGATGTGTGGATAGACCGCGTGCGCGCACACTGTCAGGAACAAGCGGATCGGTACAAATAACTAATGGAAGCGAATCTCAAAGGCGTGAGCAAAATCAAGCCCATCGACATGTTGTTTCTCGACAAGGTGCTCGAAATGGAAAGCGGCTATGTGCTGAATTTCTCGGATCGGACCTTTGCGAGCTTTTTCGCAGAAGAGCTGAATATCGACATTGACGACCCGATCTTTGCACAGGACGGCGGGTCCAAGGGCAAGCGCCTTCGACGCTTTTTGCAAATCTCAGATCCTAGGCTTTCCGCGCGCGCATTGCGCAAGCTATGGGAATATCGCGAGACGATCAGAGTCCGGTCCGGACGCAAAGATACATTGGAAAATACCCAGAATAGGTTCTTTCAGATCATTCATCGGCTTGAGGGCGACAGCGGGTTGGCTAGAACCGATGCTATCGAGCGCTTCGAGGATGACGAAACACTGGATGAACTGGTTGCGAGCATTGAACGCGACATTCAGGCACACAAACCTCATGTGGCCTTGGACCGATTGCATACCTACTGCATGAAGAAGTTCGCCCACCTGCTACGGCAACGGGGCGAGCAACCTTCGACCGGCGAAACACTGAATGCTCGTGCAGGTCGATATTTCAATCCTCTCCGGCGCTCTGGGCAGATTCGCCCGATCTCGGAAAAGATCATGAAATCGACGGTCGAGACGTTCGAACTCTATAATGCTATCCGGAATAATGAGTCTTTGGCGCACGACAATTCTCTGGTGGAATCGAACGAAGCCCGGTTCATTTTCGATACTGTTGTGAGTATGCTCCGGTTTGTGAAGACGATAGAAGGCAACAGTTTCGGGGCATAGTCAGCATCCTGTGCCGCAGTTACGGGTCTCAGAATTCTCGGCGTTGTGCTTTGCAAAATATTGAGAAAGCAATATTTACGCAATAACCGAGCCGGGGAAAGTGATGAGCCGATGGGCGGGGCATCGCGCATTTGGTTGTTGCATACGAAGGGGGCTTCGGATGAAAACCGGGGGATGAATTCGCGGAAAAAAGGCGGGCGGTGGCTTGGGCCGCCGCCCGCCAAAACCTCACGCCGTGGGGAACAGCGCGGCGATGGACTTCGTTGCGTCCGCAATCTCGCTGGCACCATCGCCATAGCCCCGGAACGGAAATTCCATCCAGCCGGGCAGCCACGTATCAGTCTTGTCGCGGCCATTGGCGCCATCGAGGCAATCGCGGATGATCTGCTTCTGCGTCTTCGCCCGCCCGGTCAAATTACCATCCGGGCGCGTCGCCGTCTTTCTGCGCGCGCTCAATTTCGCCCTTGGGAACGAAACGGTCAGCATAGCAGACGGTCGTGCCGCGCTCGCCTTTTCGGACTACGCCGCCCAAGTCCAGGGCTTGGCGGAAGGTCAGCCAGTGCTGACAGGCGAAGCCCGCCTCAAGGACCGCGCCCCACAGGATCAGGATATTGATCCCGGAATAGCGCCGTCCGGTGACGGCGTTCCTGGGCAGGCCAAGCCCCGCTTTGGCCCCGCTCCAAGGCTGCACCCAAGGCACGCGGCCCTGTTCAAGTTCGGCGATTATCTTGTCCGTGACGCTCTGATATCCGTGCGCGATTGCGCGCCGCGCTCAGAGAGTCCGCTACTTTACCCAGGCCTATTTCAAGCTTGCCATTTGTAAGTTTTAATTCATCGACCGCATCCAGAAAAAACCAGGCAGTCTGCTCGTCATTTGCAAGCCAGGCATCAAATCGTTCCACTTCATCCGGCTCCATAGCCAGATAGCTGCGTACATCTTCACTATCCAGCACTTCTATAGGTATAAAGAAGGCAACGTGACCATCAGATGTGAGACGCGCTTTCTGAGCCTTCATTTCCCATGTTTTGCCAGCCCCTGCCTCGGCAAGGATAATAACGCGCTCGCTTTCTAATAACTCGTCCCAAGACGTGCCACGATAAGGCTCCTGCTCGCCCCAGAGCGCAAGCAATTCTGGATCTTCGCGTTCTTTGTCCGTCAGATCCCGAAAACGGCGATCAAGCTCAATAAATGCACGCATGTTAATTTATCCCAGCCTGCCCGCAAGCCTGTGAGACCGGAGATGGCTGTATCTCTTTAACATCTCGGTCGAAAGATGGCCGGAAATGGCCATAATCTCATGATCGCGAAGATCAGTATTCTCAAATAACCGGCTGATAGCTTCATGCCGGAGGTCGTGCCAGCGAAGATCAGGAAACTTCTCTTCCTTCACCGAGGCCCGGAATGCGTGTCCGATCGCGCGCGGCGTTTCGATCAGCAAAACTTTTTGCTTCCCGATGGCGGTGACGCCCTTAGGGAGCAGAGAACGGAACGCCTTAACGGCTCTCGTGCTCAGAGGAACGCGCCGTGGCCGGTCATTCTTGGTTCTTGGCAAATCGGCGTGGGGATACGGTCCCCTTAATTCAACGCGGTCCCATGTCAAGCCGGCCAGCTCCGCCTGCCGCATACAGGTCTCGATCGCGATACGCACCGCAGCTCCCAGCCACTTCGAGTTTGACGCATCGCAAGCCTTATAGAGCCTCTCCTCTTCAGTATTACCATTTTCATCAGGATGCGGATCGAGCCGGCGGTCCCGCCTATTATCGAGTGATGGCCGTACGCCGCGCACGACGGGGTTGTCGAGGGGAACCTTGTTAATCAGTGACCACTGACCATAGAGATGCGAGATCAGATTGAGCCGGTGTACGCATGTCTGTGCCGCGAACACGGCATCTGGACCGATCTGCCCGCCGTCTTCGGCATTGTCTTCGTCCAGAACCTCCCGGCGCCAGTCGATCAGGTCCCACGGATGCAGTGAGACCAGCGACCAACTGGCGAACCTGCTCGCTTTCCAGTAGGCCACCTGGGTTAGCTTTCCCTTCGCTGATCTTGGGGTATTTGGAACTATGATCTTTTCGTACCATTCAAGGGCGTGCGAGAGTGTCATGTCACGCGCTTTGCCAACGTCGAGGGGTTCCTCGCCGGTGACTTTGCCTTCCATGATGCGGGCCCAGTCAGCAGCCCTGCGCCGCGTCTCGAAAGTCTTTGTTTCAGAGACGCCATTGCGCCGGACTCGAACGCAAAACTGATGGGGTCCGCGTTTCCAGATCGTAGCCATGCGACACCCTGTAATTGGGTGGAGTGTCACATTTTGTCACAATAAACGCTATATAAATCTGAGATTGCAAATAAGCTATTGATTTTACTGGAGCGGGTGAAGGGAATCGAACCCTCGTCGTAAGCTTGGGAAGCTTCTGCTCTGCCATTGAGCTACACCCGCGAGCTGCACCCGCATGGTCAATTACCTAACATGGCTGTCCGGTTTTTGGAACCGGCTTACCTCGCCCGCCTGAATTTCCCCAAACAGAAGAAATTACCCTGATTTCCCGTGCACGCTCTCTTGCAGTGCGGGAAAAATCGCGCTACTAGCCATATAGTTAATATTATAGCTCAGAGCAGCGGAGAAAAATCATGGCGCGCAAGAAAATTGCCCTTATCGGCGGCGGACAGATTGGCGGCACATTGGCCTTATTGGCCGGGCTGAAGGAACTGGGCGACATTGTAATCTTTGACATTCTGGAAGGCCTGCCGCAGGGCAAGGCGCTGGATATTGCGCAATCCAGCGCGGTTGACGGTTTTGACGCGAAAATTGCCGGCGCCAACAGCTATGCGGGCATCAAGGGGGCCGATGTGGTCATCGTGACCGCCGGGGTGCCGCGCAAGCCGGGCATGAGCCGGGATGATCTGCTGGGCATCAACATCAAGGTTATGGAAGCAGTGGGCGAAGGCATCCGCAAATATGCCCCCAAGGCCTTTGTGATCTGCATCACCAACCCGCTTGACGCCATGGTCTGGGTGCTGCGCGAAGTCAGCGGCCTGCCGCAAAATATGGTCGTTGGCATGGCCGGTGTGCTGGATTCCTCGCGATTCCAGCATTTCCTGGCGGAAGAATTCAATGTTTCGATCAAGGATGTCACGACCTTCGTGCTGGGCGGCCACGGGGACACCATGGTTCCCCTGACCCGTTATTCGACGGTCGGCGGCATTCCCCTTACCGATCTGGTGAAAATGGGCTGGATCACGTCAAAACGTCTTGAAGAAATTGTCCAGCGCACCCGCGACGGCGGCGCAGAAATTGTTGGCCTGCTGAAGACCGGTTCGGCGTTTTACGCGCCTGCGGCCAGCGCCATCGCCATGGCTGAATCCTTTCTGGGTGATCAAAAGCGCCTGCTGCCCTGCGCAGCGCATCTAACCGGCCAATATGGCGTGAAGGATCTCTATGTCGGCGTGCCGGTCATTATCGGCGCCAAGGGCGTTGAGCGGGTGGTTGAAATCAAGTTGGACGCCACCGAAAAGAAAATGTTCGAAAAATCTGTCGCTGCTGTGCGCGATCTGGTTCAGGCCTGCAAAAAAATCAGCCCAAAACTGGGTAAAAGCGGAAAAAAATAAAACCGCGATTCCAAATGGGAAATGAAACGTCACGCTTTCATGCTTAGGGTTCGTTAACTAAAATCATGGAAGCTGGAGGAAGGGGCCAGCAGCAAGAACGAGGCTTCGTATCTCTCGCCGCCGCCTGTTTGCGGAGACCAGGGCTTCGAAGAAGTGGTTGGCGTGTGCCATTATTTGACACGGCTGCCCCAAACTATGGACTCCTGACGTTATGAATATTCACGAATACCAGGCAAAACAGGTACTTAAGGGATTTGGCATCGCCGTTCCGCGTGGCGGCGTTGCGTTCACCCCCGATGAGGCGGTCAAGGTCGGAAATGCGCTGCGCACCCGAAGCTGGGTGATCAAGGCGCAAATTCATGCCGGTGGGCGTGGCAAGGGCGGCGGCATCAAGGTGGTCAAATCCATTGGCGAAGTCAGCCTGGAAGCTGAGCGCATGCTGGGCATGACCCTGGTGACGCCGCAAACCGGGCCCGAGGGCAAACTGGTGCACCGCATTTATGTCGAACAGGGCTGCGACATAGATCGCGAGCTTTATCTGGCGCTGCTGGTGGATCGCAGCACATCGCGCATCGCCTTTATCGCGTCCACCGAAGGCGGCATGGACATTGAAGAGGTCGCCGCAAATACACCCGACAAGATCGTCACCCTGACGGTCGACCCGGCGGCTGGCGTACAGCCGCATCATGGGCGGCGCATAGCTTTTGCGCTGGGGCTTGATTTTGATGTGGCCCGGCAATGCCAGGATCTGGTGGAAAAGCTTTACACCGTATTTCAGGAAACCGACGCCAGTCTGATCGAAATCAATCCGCTGGTGGTGACAAAACAGGACAATCTGATCTGCCTCGACGCCAAGCTGAACTTTGATGATAACGCGCTGTTCCGGCATCCTGAAATCGCTGGTCTGCGTGACGCCATGGAAGAAGACCCGGTGGAGCTGGAAGCGTCCAAGCGCGATCTGAACTATGTAAAGCTGGATGGCGAAATCGGCTGTCTGGTGAATGGCGCCGGCCTTGCCATGGCGACCATGGACATTATCAAACTGTATGGGAGTTCCCCCGCCAACTTCCTCGATGTGGGCGGCGGCGCAGATAAGGAAAAAGTCACCGAAGCCTTCAAGATCATTCTGCGCGATCCCAATGTGAAGGCCATTCTGGTCAATATATTTGGCGGCATCATGCGCTGCGATATCATCGCCGAAGGCGTGGTGGCCGCAGCCAAGGAAGTGAAATTGTCAGTGCCGCTTGTCGTGCGCCTGGAAGGCACCAATGTGGAACAGGGACAAAAAATCCTGGCGGATTCCGGCCTGCCGATTCTGTCCGCGCATGATCTTGCCGATGCCGCTGAAAAAGTGGTTGCCGCTGTAAAGGAGGCCCGCTAATGGCCGTGCTAGTTGATAAAAACACCCGCGTCATCTGTCAGGGCTTTACCGGCTCACAGGGCACGTTTCATTCCGAACAGGCCGTTGCCTATGGCACCAAAATGGTGGGCGGTGTAACGCCCGGACGCGGCGGCATGCGGCACATCAATCTGCCCGTGTTCGATACGGTTGCCGAAGCAGTGGAAAAAACCGCCGCCAACGCCAGCGTCATTTATGTGCCGCCGGGTTTTGCCGCCGACGCCATTCTGGAAGCCATTGATGCGGGCGTGCCGCTGGTGGTGACGATTACCGAAGGCATTCCGGTGCAGGATATGGTCAAGGTGAAACGCGCGCTGACCGGCAGCAAGACGCGCCTGATCGGCCCCAATTGCCCCGGCGTGATCACGCCCGGCGAGTGCAAGATCGGCATCATGCCCGGCCATATTCACAAACGCGGCAGCGTCGGCATTGTTTCGCGTTCGGGAACACTTACCTATGAAGCTGTGGCGCAAACCACCGCCGCCGGTCTTGGGCAAACCACCTGTATCGGGATTGGCGGCGATCCGGTGGCGGGTACAAACTTCATTGACTGCCTGGAAATGTTTCTGGCCGATCCCGAAACCCAGTCGATCATTATGATCGGTGAAATTGGCGGCTCCGGCGAAGAAGAAGCGGCGGAATTCCTGATGCGCTCCAAGATCAAAAAGCCGATGGTGGGCTTTATTGCCGGGCGCACCGCACCACCGGGCCGCCGCATGGGCCATGCGGGCGCAATCATATCGGGCGGCAAAGGCGGGGCCGAAGATAAAATCGAGGCCATGCGCCGCGCCGGTATTATCGTGGCGGATTCGCCCGCAGCACTTGGCGTAACGCTTAACCAGGTGCTGAACGGATAATTTCTATCATGGGATCAGGGAAAGGGGTGCGGACGACATCCGCCCAGAATATTATGGAAAGCGAAAACGAAATTTTTGAGCAGAGTTCTTTTCTGTTTGGCGCCAACAGCGCCTTCATTGAAAAACTGTATGCCGATTATCAGGCTAATCCCGCATCGGTTGACGCAAGCTGGCAGCAGTATTTCGCATCCCTGGGCGAAACCGACGGCGCGCTGAAGCAGCCGGCATGGCAGCGCCCCGACTGGCCACCCATCGCCAATGGTGAGCTGGTCAGCGCGCTGGACGGCAACTGGTCCGTGCTGGAGTCCGAAATTACTGCGAAGGTCCGCGCCAGCAAACCCGGCGCCAGCGAACAGGAAGTCAATGCCAGTGCGCAGGATTCGATCCGCGCCATCATGCTGATTCGCGCCTATCGCATTCGGGGTCACCTGAAGGCGACGCTGGATCCGCTGGGTCTGGTCAAGCCGACAGAGCACCCTGATCTGGAGCCCGCCACCTACGGCTTTGGCGATGCGGATATGGACCGGCCGATATTCATCAACAATCTGCTGGGCCTGCAAAGCGCCACCGTGCGGCAGATATTGGAAATCGTGCGAAAGGCCTATTGCGGCCATATCGGCGTTGAATATATGCACATCTCCAACCCGGAAGAGCGGTTGTGGATTCAGGAACGCATCGAAGGCGCAGACAAGGAAATCAGTTTCACCCCGCAGGGCAAACGGGCGATTCTGGGCAAGCTGATCGAGGCGGAACATTTCGAAGGTTTCCTGGCCAAGAAATATACCGGCACCAAACGCTTTGGCCTGGATGGCGGGGAATCGCTGATTGCCGCGCTGGAACAGATCATCAAACGCGGCGGCGCGCTGGGCGTAAAGGAAATCGTCATCGGCATGCCACATCGCGGGCGGCTGAATGTGCTGACCAGCGTCATGAGCAAACCCTATCAGGAAGTGTTCCATGAATTCAGCGGCGGTTCCTCAACCCCCATGGATGTGCAGGGTTCCGGCGATGTAAAATATCATCTGGGCACTTCAGCGGACCGCGAATTTGACGGCAATGTGGTGCATCTGTCGCTAACCGCCAATCCGTCGCATCTGGAAGCGGTTGATCCGGTCGTGCTGGGCAAGGCGCGCGCCAAACAGGAATTGCACGGCAACAGCCGCGATGCGGTGCTGCCCCTGTTGATGCATGGTGATGCGGCGTTTGCCGGCCAGGGTATTGTGGCGGAATGTTTTGGCCTCTCGGGCCTGAAGGGTCATCGCACCGGCGGCACCATTCATGTTATCGTTAATAATCAGATCGGTTTCACTACCGCGCCGCACGCCAGCCGTTCGTCCCCCTACCCTTCCGATGTGGCGAAAATGGTGATGGCGCCGATTTTCCATGTCAATGGCGATGATCCCGAAGCGGTGGTTTTTGTGGCGCGGCTGGCGACCGAATATCGCATGACATTCCATAAGGATGTGGTCGTCGACATGTTCTGCTACCGCAGGCACGGGCACAATGAAGGCGACGAACCATCTTTCACCCAGCCGCTGATGTACAGGCTGATCCGCAATAAGCCAACCACATTACAGCTATACTCCAAACGGCTGATAGATGAAGGCAGCATCAGCGAAGACGAATATGCGGGGATGACGGAAAAGTTCCGCAGCCATCTTGAAACGCAGTTTGAATCCGCCACCAGCTACAAGCCCAACAAGGCGGACTGGCTGGAAGGCAAATGGCAGGGAATGAATATTGCCAAAGGAGACGTGCGCCGGGGTGAAACGCATATACAGCCAAGCTGCGTTGCGGCCATTGGCAATGCGATCACGACTTACCCCGCCGATCTGAATGTGCATCGCACCATTCAACGGCTGCTGAAAGCCAAGGCCGATATGTTCGCATCCGGTCAGGGGTTCGACTGGGCGACGGCCGAGGCAATGGCGTTCGGCTCTCTGGCCCTTGAAGGCTATAAGGTGCGCCTGGTCGGGCAGGACTCGGCGCGCGGCACCTTCAGCCAGCGGCATTCCGTACTGGTCGACCAGGAAAGTGAGCGGCGCTATATTCCGCTGAATCATATCAAGGAAGGCCAGGCGCGCTTTGAAGTGATTGACAGCATGCTGTCGGAAATGGCCGTGCTGGGTTTTGAATATGGCTATTCACTGGCGGAACCCGATGCGCTGGTGCTGTGGGAAGCGCAGTTCGGCGATTTCGCCAATGGCGCGCAGGTGATCATTGATCAGTTCATTGCGGGCGGTGAAAGCAAATGGCTGCGCATGAGCGGCCTTGTTATGCTGCTGCCGCATGGCTATGAAGGTCAGGGACCGGAGCATTCATCCGCGCGGCTGGAACGCTATCTGCAACTTTGCGCGGAAGACAATATTCAGGTGGTGAACTGCACCACGCCCGCAAATTATTTCCACGTTCTGCGGCGGCAATTGCACCGCAATTTCCGCAAACCGCTGATTATCATGACGCCCAAATCGCTGTTGCGTCACAAATTGGCCGTGTCCAGTACGCCGGAATTTACGCAAGGTTCGTCGTTCCACCGCATTCTGTGGGATCTGGCCGAAACCAGCCCCGGCATTTCGCTAAAACTGGCGGCTGACAAAAACATCGAACGGGTCATTTTGTGCAGTGGCAAGGTCTATTATGATCTGTTTGAAGAACGCGAAAAGCGCGGCCTGGACAAGGTGCAAATTCTGCGCATCGAACAGCTCTATCCCTTTCCGTCGAACGCATTGATGCAGGAAGCCGGACGCTTCCCCAAGGCAAAGTTCATCTGGTGCCAGGAAGAGCCGCGCAATATGGGCGCATGGAATTTTGTCGATCCGCAGATTGAATGGGTGCTGGGCAAGCTGAATGCAGTCCATGCCCGGCCGCAATATGCAGGCCGGCCGGCAACAGCATCCACCGCCACGGGCTTTGGTTCGCGCCATGCGCAGGAAACCGCCGCCTTCTTGCAACGCGCGCTAACTGAATAAAGAGTTATTTCGAGGATGAAATTGTTATGAGCATTCAAATTCAGGTTCCCGTACTGGGCGAATCCGTCACCGAGGCGACCGTAGCCAAATGGTTCAGGCAACCGGGCGAAGCGGTAAATGCGGATGATCCGCTCTGCGCGCTGGAGACCGACAAGGTAACGCTGGAGGTGCCAGCACCCGTTAATGGCTCACTTGGCGAAATTCTGGTGCAGGAAGGCGCGACGGTTGAGGTTGGCGCAATCCTCGCCTCCTTCATCGCTGGCGCGGGCGCCGGTACCGCAAAACCCGTGGCCGTAAAGCCGGTGGCCGCCATGGCCGCCAGCAGCGCAGCACCCGCTGTGGCAATGCAGGCTGCAACACCCAGGGCGTTAGCCGTGGGGGAATCTCCCATGGCGCCGTCCGTGCGGCGCATCGCCACAGAATTTCAGATCGATCCAGCAACCGTTGCCGCCACCGGCAAAGGCGGACGCGTCACCAAGGGTGATATGCTGGCCGCCGCCGCCAGCCCTGCCCCCATGGCCGTGAAAGCGCCCGCCGGACAGGATGCCCGCGAAGAACGCGTACGCATGAGCCGACTGCGCAAAACCATCGCCAAACGCCTGAAAGATGCGCAGAACACCGCCGCCATGCTGACCACATTTAACGAAGTGGACATGAGCGCAGTGATGGCGATGCGCGATGAATTCAAGGATCTGTTCTTCACCAAACATGGTGTGCGTCTTGGCTTCATGGGCTTTTTCGTCAAGGCCTGCATTCAGGCGCTGCGCGAAATTCCGGCGGTAAATGCCGAAATTGACGGCGAGGATCTGGTCTATAAAAATTATTACAATATCGGCGTCGCCGTTGGCACCCCATCCGGCCTGGTGGTTCCCGTGGTGCGCGATGCAGATATGCTGAGCTTTGCCGGGCTGGAAAAAACCATTAATGCGCTGGGCGTGAAGGCGCGCGACGGCAAGCTGGGGATCAATGATCTGCAGGGCGGCACTTTTACTATTTCCAATGGCGGCGTGTACGGATCATTAATGTCCACGCCCATTCTTAATCCGCCACAGTCCGGCATTCTGGGCATGCACAAAATTCAGGATCGTCCTATCGCCATCAAGGGCCAGGTCGTGGTGCGGCCGATGATGTATCTCGCGCTTTCCTATGATCACCGCATCATTGACGGGCGCGAGGCGGTAACCTTCCTGGTGCGGGTCAAGGAATGC
>DAIOWE010000003.1:0-46076 GCA_036758605.1 Pseudomonadota bacterium
CGGCCGCACCGTCGGCGCCGGCGTCGTCGCAAAAATCATTAAATAAGGACGGCGTAGCCAATGCAAAACCAGAATATCCGTATCCGGTTGAAGGCTTTCGAGCATCGCGTGCTTGATCAGTCAACCAAGGATATCGTGAACACTGCCAAGCGCACAGGCGCGACCGTACGTGGTCCGATTCCTCTGCCGACCAGGATTGAGAAATTCACGGTGCTGCGTGGGCCGCACGTTGACAAGAAAAGCCGCGAGCAGTTTGAAGTGCGTACGCACAAAAGATTACTCGATATCGTTGATCCGACACCACAGACAGTGGACGCGCTCATGAAGCTCGACCTGGCTGCCGGTGTGGATGTGGAAATTAAGCTTTAAGCAGGTGAAGAAATGCGTTCTGGTGTGATTGCCCAGAAAATCGGCATGACCCGCGTCTTCAAAGATGATGGGCGGCATGTTCCGGTGACGGTTCTGAAGATGGATAACTGTCAGGTTGTCCGTCAGCGCACTGTTGACGGCGACGGTTATACCGCAGTGCAGCTTGGCGCTGTTGCGGCGAAACCGAAGAATGTCACAAAGCCGATGCGGGGACATTTTGCGGCGACCAATGTAGAGCCGAAGCGCAAGGTCGTGGAGTTCCGGGTGTCGCCCGAAAATCTTCTCGATGTCGGCGCGGAGCTTACGGCTGAACATTTTGTTATCGGTCAATATGTGGATGTGTCCGGCACGAGCATCGGCAAGGGTTTTGCCGGCGTTATGAAACGGCATAATTTTGGCGGCATGCCTGCCAGTCACGGCGTATCGATTACGCACCGCGCCCATGGTTCGACCGGTCAAAGGCAGGATCCTGGCAAGGTGTTCAAGGGCAAGAAGATGGCGGGGCATATGGGCGATGTGCGCGTCACCACCCAGAATCTGGAAGTGGTTGCGACGGATGCGGCGCGCGGTATTTTGATGATCAAGGGGGCGGTGCCGGGCGCCAAAGGCGGCTTTGTGCTGGTGCGTGATGCGGTTAAGCGCGCACTGCCCGAGGGTGTGCCGATGCCAGGTGCGGTTCGCGGCGGTAATAGCGCAGCAGCACCTGTAGAACAGAAGGAAGAAAGCGCATGAAGGCCGAGGTAAAAAATCTCGACGCCAGCAATGCAGGCGACATCGATCTGGCAGACGATATCTTTGCGCTGGAGCCGCGCGCCGACATTCTGCACCGTATGGTGGTGTATCAACTCGCCAAACGGCGTGCGGGTACGCACAAGGTAAAGAACCGCAGCGAAATTAATATGACCACCAAAAAGTTTGGCAAGCAAAAGGGTGGTGGTACGGCGCGTCACGGTGCGCGTTCGGCAAATATTTTCCGTGGTGGCGGCGTTGCGCACGGGCCAACGCCACGCAGTCACGCAACGGATCTGCCGAAGAAAGTTCGCAAGCTCGCGCTGCGTCATGCATTGTCGGCAAAGG
The DNA here is from genome assembly GCA_036758605.1 of Pseudomonadota bacterium. GTDB lineage: Bacteria > Pseudomonadota > Alphaproteobacteria > UBA11222 > UBA11222 > UBA11222. The sequence goes on from DAIOWE010000003.1 coordinate 1,447, forward strand.
TGCAGGATCAGTCGCTGTTCATTCTTGAAGACGCCAGGCTGGGCTCGGCAAAGACAAGCGGTCTTCGCGATGTGCTGGCCAAGCTGGGTTTCAGCAATGCGCTGTTCATTGACGGGACAGAAGTGGACGCAAATTTCCTGATGGCCGCACGCAATTTGCCAAATGTGGATGTGCTGCCAAGTCAGGGTGCGAATGTGTATGATATTCTGCGCCGCGACAAGCTGGTGCTGACCCGCGCGGCCGTCGCACAATTGGAGGAACGCCTGAAATGAACCGGGAGCGGATGTACGATATTATTCTGAGCCCGGTGATTACCGAAAAGGCGACGATGGCGAGCGAGCACAATCAGGTGACGTTTCGCGTGGCGAATGACGCCACCAAGCCGGAAATCAAGCAGGCTGTTGAGAAACTGTTTGATGTCAAGGTCAAGGCGGTGAATACGCTTCGCCAGATTGGCAAAGTAAAGCGTTTCCGGGGCAAACTTGGAAAGCGCAGTGATTATAAGAAGGCCATCGTCAGCCTGGCGGATGGTCATTCTATTGATGTAACGACGGGGCTTTAGGGTGCGGCAATGGCGTTAAAAGCATATAAACCGACAACACCGGGTCAACGCGGCCTGGTGCTTGTCAGCCGCGAAGGGCTTTGGAAGGGCAAGCCGGTCAAATCCTTGACCGAAGGCCTGACTAAAAGTGGTGGCCGGAATAATTCGGGCAGGATTACTGCGTTCCAGCGTGGTGGCGGGCATAAGCGCTCCTATCGCATGGTTGATTTCAAGCGGCGCAAATTTGATGTGTCTGCGACGGTTGAGCGTCTGGAATATGATCCTAATCGCACAGCCTTCATTGCGCTGGTCAATTATGACGATGGCGAGCAGGCATATATTCTGGCGCCGCAACGTTTGAAGGCGGGTGACAAGGTTGTTTCCGGCAACAAGGTTGACATCAAGCCAGGCAATGCGATGCCCCTGGCCAGCATGCCAATCGGCACCATCGTCCATAATGTCGAAATCAAACTCGGCAAGGGTGGGCAGATCGCACGTTCGGCTGGTACTTATGCGCAATTGGTTGGCCGGGATTCTGGTTATGCGCAACTGCGGTTATCGTCAGGCGAACAGCGTATTATCCGGGCCGAGTGCATGGCGACCGTGGGTGCGGTTTCCAATCCGGATAATTCGAACCAGAATTTTGGCAAGGCAGGACGCACCCGCTGGAAAGGCCGCAGGCCTTCTGTGCGTGGCGTCGCGATGAACCCGGTGGATCACCCGCATGGCGGCGGCGAAGGCCGCACCTCTGGCGGCCGTCATCCGGTTACGCCGTGGGGTAAGCCGACCAAAGGCAAGAAGACACGTTCCAACAAGGCGACCGACAAGTATATCTTGCGCAGCCGTCATCTGAAGAAGGGGCGCTAGGCCGTGACACGTTCCGTATGGAAAGGCCCGTTCGTCGATGGGTATCTGTTAAAAAAAGCCGAAACCGCGCGTTCGGCGGCGCGCAAGGAAGTGATCAAGACCTGGTCACGCCGTTCGACAATTCTACCCCAGTTCGTTGGGCTGACATTTGGCGTCTATAATGGACACAAGTTTATTCCGGTATCGGTCAGCGAAGAAATGGTGGGTCATAAGCTTGGCGAATTTTCACCGACGCGGACCTATTTCGGTCATACGGCGGACAAAAAGGCAAAGAGGAAATAATGAGCAAGCTGGCGCGTCCCAGAGGTCTTGCGGAAAATGAAGCCCAGGCGATTGGGCGGATGATCCGCATCAGCCCGCAGAAGCTTAATTTGGTTGCTGGCGGAATTCGCGGCATGCATGTCGAGAAGGCATTGGCAGAGCTTACCTTTTCGCATCGCCGTATTGCACAGGATGTGAAAAAGGTGTTGCAGTCCGCCATTGCCAATGCTGAAAACAATCATGGGCTGGATATGGATAGTCTGTACGTAAAAGAAGCGTCGGTCGGCAAGGCGCTGGTGATCAAGCGGTTTCATCCGCGCGCACGCGGGCGTTCCGGCCGTGTGGAAAAACCGTTTAGCCACCTGACCATTGTGGTCCGTGAGCGTGAGGAGACTGCCTGATGGGCCATAAGGTAAATCCGATCGGCTTGCGTGTCGGTATCAACCGCACCTGGGATTCGCGCTGGTATGCTGAAGGCAAGGCTTATGGCGATCTGCTGCACGAGGATATTCGTATCCGCGAGGTGCTGTCGAAGCGTCTGGCGCTGGCGGGTGTTTCGCGCATTCAGATCGAGCGTCCACACCGCAAATGCCGCGTAACGATTTTCTCGGCGCGCCCCGGTGTGGTCATTGGCAAAAAAGGCGCGGACATTGAAAAACTGCGCAGCGAATTATCATTGCTGACGGATAGCGAAGTTCATCTGAACATCGTTGAAATCCGCAAGCCGGAAATTGATGCAAAGCTGGTCGCGGAGAATATTGCACAGCAGCTGGAACGTCGCGTCTCGTTTCGTCGCGCCATGAAACGCGCAGTGCAGTCTTCCATCCGGCTGGGTGCGCAAGGCATTAAAGTGAATTGCGCCGGTCGTCTTGGTGGCGCCGAAATTGCACGTACCGAATGGTATCATGAAGGCCGGGTGCCGCTGCATACGCTGCGCGCGGATATTGATTACGGTGTGGCTACGGCGCAAACCGCCTATGGCGCATGCGGCATTAAGGTCTGGGTGTTCAAGGGTGAAATTCTGGAACATGATCCAATGGCCCAGGATAACCGCATGGCGGCAGCACAGGAAGGTGCGCGTCCGCCTCGGCCCGCCGGTGGCGGAAGGCCGGATCGGGATAACAGGGATAATCGTGATCGTGGGGATCGTAATCGCGCAGATCGCGATTAGGCAAACGCGGACAAGGTAAAAGGCAAGAGCAATGTTACAGCCAAAACGGACAAAATTTCGTAAGGCGCATAAAGGCCGCATCAAGGGCGTCGCCAAAGCTGGCTTCACCCTGAACTTCGGCGGTTATGGCCTTAAGGCGATGGAACCGGACCGGGTCACAGCGCGCCAGATCGAAGCGGCGCGCCGTGCGATCACCCGTCACATGAAACGTGCGGGCAGGGTATGGATACGTATTTTTCCGGATGTTCCGGTGAGTAAGAAGCCTACCGAAGTCCGTATGGGTAAAGGTAAGGGAACGCCGGAATTTTGGGCGGTCCGGATCAAGCCCGGGCGTATTATGTTTGAAATCGATGGGGTGCCGGAACCATTGGCGCGCGAAGCGCTGCGGTTAGGGGCCATGAAATTGCCGATCAAAACCCGTGTGGTTGGCCGGACGCTATAGAGGTGATGCTGATGAAGGCCGCAGAGTTGCGAGATAAAACAGCCGACCAGTTGAAGGACGAAATCCTGAAACTTAAGAAGGAGCAGTTCAATATGCGCTTTCAAAAGGCTACAGGACAGCTGGAAAACACTGCCCAGGTGGGCAAGGTTCGCCGTACGATTGCGCGGATGAAAACAATACTTAACGAACAGGCGGCGAAAGCCGGGCCTGGCCGCGCAGGGAGCAAGTAAGTATGCCAAAGCGTATCCTGCAAGGTGTCGTGGTTAGCGACAAGGGTAATAAGACTGTAGTGGTAAAAGTAGAACGCCGTTTTCCAGATCCAGTAATGGGAAAGACTGTGCGGCGTTCAAAAAAGTACCATGCACATGATGAGAACAATAGTTATTCGGTTGGTGAAAATGTGCGGATAAGGGAATGCCGCCCAATTTCAAAGACCAAGAGTTGGGAGGTAATCGGGAACGACGCCTGATCAGAATGATCATGTAATGTTCCATGATGACCATGGTTGAAATTGTAATTTTAAGTCCGGGCGGATTTATCCCGGAGGTAACTTTGATGAATGGTATCCGGCAATGATCCAGATGCAATCCAGGCTAGATGTAGCCGATAATTCAGGTGCGCGTGAAGTGATGTGCATCAAGGTTTTGGGCGGCTCCAAACGCCGTTATGCGACCGTTGGCGACGTTATCGTTGTCAGCGTCAAGGAGGCGATTCCGCGCGGCAAGGTAAAGGCTGGCGATGTGTTGAAAGCGGTAATTGTGCGCACTGCGAAAGCAATCGCGCGCCCCGATGGCAGCGCTATCCGGTTTGATCGCAATGCGGCTGTGCTGATCAACAATCAGGGCGAGCCGATTGGCACACGTATCTTTGGCCCGGTTGTGCGTGAACTGCGTGCGAAGAACCATATGAAGATCATTTCGCTTGCGCCGGAGGTGCTGTGATGGCTGCGAAATTCAAGATCAAAAAAGGTGACAAGGTTGTGGTTCTTGCGGGCCGTGACAAAGGAAAAAAGGGCGAAGTCGTCAAAATGTTTTTGACGGAAAACCGTGCGCTCGTTTCCGGGGTCAATCAGGTGAAGCGGCACACGAAGCAGAGCCAGACTTCCGCGGGCGGTATTCTGGTCAAGGAATTGCCGATCCAGATTTCAAATCTGGCCCATGTGGATCCGAAAACAGGTGAGCCAACACGGGTTGGTTATAAAATTCTTGATGATGGACGCAAGGTGCGTTTTGCCAAGCGTTCGGGAGAAGTGATAGATGTCTGAGGCAGCCTACACGCCACGGCTAAAGACGCATTATGATGCGGTCGTTCGGGCCGGCATGGTGAAAGATTTTGGCTATAAGAATGTGATGCAAGTACCCCGCCTGGAAAAGGTGGTGCTGAATATGGGCGTCGGCAAGGCGACCCAGGATTCAAAAAAGATCAACATCGCACTCGAAGAGCTGACACTGATCGCCGGGCAAAAGGCCGTGGTGACGCGCGCCAAAAAATCCATTGCGGCGTTCAAACTGCGTGAAGGCATGCCGATTGGCGTCAAGGTTACGCTTCGCCAGGCGCGCATGTATGAATTTGTTGACAGGCTGATTAATGTGGCGCTGCCGCGCGTCCGCGACTTTCGCGGGCTCAACGCAAAAAGTTTTGATGGCCGCGGCAATTTTTCCATGGGCCTGAAAGAACATATCGTTTTCCCGGAAATCGACTATGACAAGGTCGATACTTTCTGGGGCCTTGATGTGGTGGTTTGCACCTCGGCAAGGACCGACGATGAAGCGCGGACCTTGTTAAAGCTTTTTAATTTTCCTCTGACATGAGCAGCGGCGAAAACGTGACGAAGGGCAATATGAATGGCTAAGAAAAGCGCCATATACCGGAACAAGAAGCGGGAGAGCATGGTTAAAAGCTATGCGGCCAAGCGCGCGCGCCTCAAGGCGGTGACGATGGATCAGGCGTTACAGCCGGAAGAACGTTTTGCTGCAAGTCTCAAGCTTGCGGAACTTCCGCGTAACTCTGCGAAAGTCCGTGTACATAACCGCTGCGAAATCAGCGGTCGACCCAAAGCATATTACCGCAAGCTGCGCATGTCGCGTATCGCATTGCGTGACATGGCCTCTTCCGGGCAGATCCCCGGAATGGTCAAGTCGAGCTGGTAAGGAGCATCATTTATGACGATGACGGATCCACTGGCGGACATGTTGTCCCGTATACGCAACGCTCAAATGCGGGGAAAGGCGAAAGTAGTTACGCCTGAATCCAATTTGCGTCGCCGCGTGCTGGATGTCCTACAGGATGAAGGCTATATTCGCGGCTACACGCGGGTTGAATATCCAGGCGGTAAAAGCGAACTGGAGATTGAGCTCAAATACGATAATGGCCAGCCGGTCATTCGGGAAATATCGCGTATCTCGCGCCCTGGCCGCCGGGTTTATTCCTCGGTCAGTGAAATTCCCCGGGTTCGTAATGGCCTCGGTCTGGCTATTTTATCAACGCCGCAAGGTGTGATTTCGGACGCCCAGGCGCGCGAACGCAATATTGGCGGCGAAGTTTTGTGCAAGGTGTTCTAGCCCGTAATCATTTCAGATTGTGTGCTGGTTTTTAAAAGAATGACAGGAATCGGACTAAGAAGATGTCTCGAATAGGCAAAAACCCGGTCGCCGTACCCAAAGGGGTGACGGTTGACATTAAAGGGCAGGATATCACGGTTAGCGGACCCAAGGGGAAGCTGGCGATAACCATGGTCGATGAAATTGCCATCTCACAGGAAGGCGATAGCATTAAGGTCATGCCCCGTAATGACAACCGGCAGGGCCGCACCATGTGGGGTATGCAGCGCACATTGGTAAGCAATATGGTCGCTGGTGTGACCACGGGATTCACCACCAAACTGGAAATCAATGGCGTCGGTTATCGCGCAGCAGTGCAGGGCAAAAATCTGCAATTGCAGATGGGCTATAGCCACGATGTGATTTACCCAATTCCGGATGATGTGCAGATTGCCTGCGAAAAGCCAACGGCGATTGCTGTCAGCGGTATCGACAAACAGCGTGTAGGACAGGTTGCGGCTGAAATCCGCCGTTACCGTCCGCCAGAACCCTATAAGGGCAAAGGCATTCGCTACGAAAATGAATTCATCTTCCGTAAGGAAGGCAAGAAGAAGTAGACGGAGCGGCGGTTATGAAAAATCTGAAAAAATTAGGCGAGCGCCGTCAAAAGCGAGTGCGCAGCAAGTTACGGATTGTTGGCAACGGCAAGCCACGGCTTTCAATATTCCGTTCATCAAAGAATATCTACGCGCAGGTCATTGATGATGTGGCGGGTCGCACACTGGTATCGGCGTCCAGTCTGGATACGAGTATGCGCGAAAAGGCAAAAACCGGCGCGGATTGCGCGGCGGCGGCGGCGGTTGGCAAGCTGGTTGCTGAGCGGGCAAAAGCGGCGGGTATTGCCAAAGTGGTTTTTGATCGTGGTGGCTATTTGTATCACGGTCGGGTTAAGGCGCTGGCAGACGGCGCCCGCGAGGGCGGATTGGAGTTTTAAGGCATTTATTTGCTGAAAAACACTCTGGAAAACACTAGGGAGTTGCCACAACATGGCACGTAATGACGGTTTTGAACGCGAGCGTGAACGCGGCGACGGTGATCTGGTTGATAAGCTGGTGCATATCAATCGCGTCGCCAAAGTGGTGAAAGGCGGCCGCAGGTTCGGGTTTGCTGCGCTGGTAGTTATTGGCGATCAGAAGGGCCGGGTTGGCTTTGGTCATGGCAAGGCGCGTGAAGTGCCGGAAGCCATTCGCAAGGCGACCGAGTCCGGCAAGCGTAACATGATCCGTGTGCCGCTTCGCGAAGGCCGCACATTGCACCACGACATGGAAGGCCGTCACGGCGCAGGTAAGGTGGTAATGCGCTCGGCAACGCCTGGAACCGGGATTATTGCCGGTGGTCCGATGCGCGCCGTGTTTGAAACGTTGGGCCTTCAGGATGTGGTGGCCAAATCGGTTGGCTCAAGCAATCCATATAACATGGTGCGTGCGACAATTGATGGTTTGAAAAAACAGGTTTCGCCCCGCATGGTTGCATCCAGGCGCGGTAAAAAGGTAGGAGATATTGCGCAGCGCCGCAGTGGATCCGCCGACGACATTTCGGGTCAGGAGTAGGGCATTATGGCGGACAAGAAAAAACCTGCCACGGGCAAGACGGTTACGATCGAACAGATCGGCAGCCCCATTCGCCGTCCTGCTGATCAACGTGCAACACTGATCGGTCTTGGCCTGAACAAGATGCACCGTGTACGGACGCTGGAGGATACTCCAGCTGTGCGCGGTATGATTGCCAAGGTTGCGCATCTGGTGCGTGTGCAATAGGCAGCGTCAAAGAGTATTTTCAAACTTGATCCGCTGCATGACAGTAGCGGGCCGGATACAGAAAACCGGTTACAAGCCTAATATGGGATAGCGGTTATGAAGCTGAATGAATTGCGTGATAATCCGGGCGCCCGGAAAAAAAGCAAGCGCCTTGGCCGGGGTATCGGTTCCGGTCTCGGCAAGACTGCCGGGCGTGGTGTGAAGGGTCAAAGGGCGCGTTCGGGTGTGGCGATCAAGGGCTTTGAAGGCGGGCAGATGCCGGTGCATATGCGCCTTCCGAAGCGCGGCTTTAACAGTATGGCGCCGCGCGATTTCGTCGAGGTGAATCTTGGCCGTCTGCAGGCGGCAATTGACGCAGGCAGGCTGGATGCCAGCAAGCCTGTTGACGCAGTGGCGTTACAGTCGGCGGGTCTGGTCCGACGTATTCGTGGCGGCGTACGCCTGCTGGGCAATGGCGAGCTCAAGTCAAAGCTGACAATCGAAGTGGTCGGTGCGACCAAAACCGCGATTGCGGCGGTAGAAAAGCTTGGCGGAACCGTTACGGTTGCTGCTTAAAAAATTGACTGGTTCGGGGCAGGGGTTTCAGGTTTCTGCCGCCCGGATTCTATGAAAACGCTTTTGGAATATTGAATGGCCTCCGCTGCCGAACAATTAGCCGCCAATCTCAACTTTGCCGCCTTCGGCAAGGCGGAGGAGCTGAAAAAGCGCCTGTGGTTTACCCTGGGCGCGCTCATCATATATCGGCTCGGCACCTATATTCCGCTTCCGGGCATCAATCCTCTGGCGCTGGCGGAAATCATTTCACGCAATCAAAGCGGCATTCTTGGCCTGTTCAATGTGTTCTCTGGCGGCGCTGTTGGCCGCATGGCGATTTTTGCGCTCAACATCATGCCTTATATTTCGGCCAGCATCATCATTCAACTGATGACGTCTGTTTCAACGCGGCTGGAAGCACTGAAAAAAGAAGGCGAGCAGGGCCGCAAGAAAATCACACAGTACACACGATACGGAACGGTGTTTCTGGCCACGTTACAGGCATACGGTATTGCTTCAGGGCTTGAAGGCGCCGGCAATGTGGTGATTGAAGCGGGCATTTTCTTCCGGATAAGCACGGTCATCACGCTGGTCGGCGGCACGGTGTTTTTAATGTGGCTGGGCGAACAGATTACGGCGCGCGGCGTGGGCAATGGCATTTCGCTGATCATCTTTGCCGGTATTGTTGCGGAATTGCCCGGTGCGTTGTTCAGCACGTTTGAGTTGGGCCGCACTGGTGCGCTGCCGACGATTTTTCTGTTGTTGCTGGTTGTTATGATTGGCGGCGTCATTGGCGCCATCGTTTTTATGGAACGCGCGCAACGCCGTCTTCTGGTGCAATATCCCAAACGCCAGGTTGGCCGCAAAATGACCGGCGGCGAATCATCGCATCTGCCGTTGAAACTGAACGTTTCCGGCGTAATTCCGCCTATTTTTGCATCCTCCATTCTGCTGCTGCCGATTACGGTTGCAAATTTTTCTGCCGGCAAGGGGCCGGAATGGCTGACGACGGTCACCAGCCTGTTGGGGCATGGACAGCCGCTATACATGCTGTTTTATGCGGCGGGCATTATCTTTTTCTGTTTCTTCTACACGTCGATTGTTTTCAATCCGGAAGACACGGCGGAAAATCTGCGTAAAAACGGCGGCTTCATTCCAGGCATCCGTCCCGGCGCCAAAACGGCGGAATATATTAATTATATATTGACCCGTTTGACAGTTGTTGGCGCACTTTATCTGACGGCGGTCTGTTTGCTTCCTGAAATTCTGGTCGCGCAATATTCCGTGCCGTTTTATTTTGGCGGCACGTCTTTGTTGATTGTTGTCAGCGTGACAATGGATACAGTGGCGCAAATCCAGAGTCACTTGCTGGCGCATCAATATGAAGGGCTGATCAAGAAAAGCCGGCTGAAGGGACGCAACAAATGAATTTGATTCTGTTGGGCGCCCCTGGCGCAGGCAAAGGCACCCAGGCGGAACGCCTGCAAACGGAACGCGGCCTTGTGCAGCTTTCCACTGGTGACATGCTGCGCGCGGCTGTGGCGGCGGGAACAGAGACGGGCCGCAAGGCAAAAGAAATCATGGACCGGGGCGATCTGGTGCCAGACGCCGTGGTGGTTGGAATTATCTCTGAGCGTATCGATCAGCCGGATTGCCGCAAGGGCTTTATCCTGGACGGTTTCCCCCGTAACGAGGCGCAGGCCCAGGCGCTGGACAAGATGCTGGTCCAAAAGGGACAGAAGCTGGACCTGGTGATCGAGGTAAAGGTCGACGAACAGATCCTGTTTGACCGTATCCGCAACCGGGCCGCCGAATCAGCTGCCGCAAGCGGGTCAGTTCGGGCCGATGATAATGAAGAAACCCTGCGCAACCGGCTGGGCGTGTACCATGCCCAAACGGCACCTTTGCTGCCCTATTACAGGGCGCAGGGCAAATTACACAGCATTGACGGCATGCAGACGGTGGAAAGTGTCGCAAAACAGATCGCGGCCCTTCTGGATGGGGTAAAATGAGATAGGTACGGATGAGGATTTATTTGACGGGAGGCCGGAAATACTTATAATCCGCCAACTTTGCTGGTCTCAGGATCTGGCTACCCCAAGTGGTCCTTTTTAACCGGTTGCTTCACAGCCTCCGGTCGTCTGTATTGGGGTATTTATAGGATAGTTCATGCCTGAAACGGGCAAGATTGCGTAATTAAGGAGACAGAACGTGGCGCGTATCGCAGGTGTAAATATTCCAACCAACAAGCGGGTTGTGATCGCGCTTACCTATATTCATGGTATCGGTCGCACCAAGGCGATCGAAATCTGTGAACGGGTTGGCATTCCAGTCGAGCGCCGGGTGTTTGATTTGTCGGAATCAGAAGTCATCAAGGTTCGCGAAACCATTGATCAGGACCATCTGGTTGAAGGCGATCTGCGCCGGTCAGTTGCGATGAACATAAAGCGCCTGATGGATCTTGGCTGTTATCGTGGTTTGCGCCATCGGCGTGGTTTGCCGGTGCGTGGTCAGCGTACGCATACCAATGCGCGCACACGTAAAGGCCCTGCGAAAGCGATTGCCGGCAAGAAGAAGTAAATTTGAATTTATCCGCCGTAATTTTTGCGGTCGATTATGCCTGGCAATTTTCGAATGGAAATCATGGTCAGGAAATGCACTGGAAAGGTTTGATACAGAATGGCTAAGGAAGCGACGCGCATTCGCCGTAAGGAACGAAAAAACATCACTTCGGGTGTTGCGCATGTAAATGCCACCTTCAATAACACTAAAATCACGATCAGCGATGCCCAGGGCAACGTGATCTCATGGTGTTCTGCAGGCGTGATGGGCTTCAAGGGATCGCGCAAGTCGACCCCCTATGCCGCGCAGGTGGCGGCGGAAAGCGCCGGTAAAAAAGCGCAGGAACATGGCATGCAAGTGCTTGAGGTTGAGGTCAAGGGCCCCGGCTCCGGTCGTGAATCAGCGCTGCGTGCGTTGCAGGCGGTTGGTTTCACTGTCACGACCATTCGTGATGTGACGCCCATTCCGCACAATGGTTGCCGGCCGCCAAAGCGCCGCCGGGTTTAGTAGTCTTATGCGGCTGAATTCGGTGTCGGCGTTTTTGCCGGATGCCGGTTTGGCCGGGAAATTTCACATAGGAGATGGCGCGATTAATGCGCTCATCGCTTCAGGCATGAGGTCGCCAACGTGATCGAAAAAAACTGGCAGGAACTGATTAAACCAAACCGGCTTGAGGTTGATCCAGGCCTGGATCCAAAGCGCAGGGCAACTGTCGTTGCCGTGCCGCTGGAACGCGGCTTTGGCGTAACGCTGGGCAACAGCCTGCGGCGCATTCTGCTTTCGTCCCTGCAGGGCGCGGCGGTAACGGCGGTTCAGATTGACGGTGTGCTGCACGAATTTTCGTCCATCAGTGGCGTGCGCGAAGATGTCACCGACATCGTGCTGAATCTGAAGTCGCTTGCGCTGCGCATGCACTCTGAAGGTCCGCGCCGCCTGATCCTGTCCGCAGAAGGGCCGGGCGAGGTGACAGCCGCGCAGATTACCCCGGTTTCGGATATTGATATTCTGAATCCGGACCATGTCATCTGCACCCTAGGTCAGGGCGCAAAAATCCGGCTGGAGATGATTATCAATAACGGCAAGGGCTATGTGCCGGCCGACCGTAACCGTCCCGAAGACGCGCCCATCGGCCTGATCGCCATTGACGCCCTGTACAGCCCGGTGCGCCGTGTGTCCTTCAAGGTAGAAAATACCCGCGAAGGCCAGGTGCTTGACTATGACAAGCTGAGCATGGATGTGGAAACCAATGGCGCTGTAACGCCCGAGGACGCGGTTGCTTATGCAGCGCGTATCCTTCAGGACCAGTTGCAGGTTTTCGTCAACTTCGACGAGCCAACCCGCGCGCAGACCTTCGAAGAACGTCCGGAACTGGAGTTCAATCCGGCGTTGCTGAAAAAGGTGGACGAGCTGGAATTGTCGGTGCGTTCGGCAAACTGCCTGAAGAACGACAATATCATCTATATCGGAGATCTGATTCAGAAGACCGAGGCAGAAATGCTGCGTACGCCAAATTTTGGGCGCAAGTCGCTGAACGAGATCAAGGAGCTATTGTCGCAAATGGGCCTGCACCTGGGCATGGAAGTGCTGAACTGGCCGCCAGACAATATCGAAGAACTGGCAAAACGCCACGAAGACCAATATTGAACAGTTGATACTTTCCGGACCGGACGGGTTCGGAGCATAAGGAGACACCATCATGCGTCACGGAGTTGGCGGCCGCAAACTGAACCGCACGGCATCGCACCGCAAGGCAATGCTGGCGAACATGGCTTCGGCCCTGATCAAGCATGAGCAGATCATCACTACTTTGCCAAAGGCCAAGGAATTGCGGCCCTATGTCGAAAAGCTGGTGACCCAGGGCAAAAAGGCCACGCTGCATGCGCGCCGTCAGGTTCTGGCGCAGTTGCCTGATCCTGATCAGGCGTTGGTCAATAAATTGTTTGGTACCCTTGCGCCGCGTTATGCAACGCGCCATGGCGGCTATACCCGCGTGATGCGCGCCGGTTTCCGTTATGGGGACAATGCGCCGCTGGCGGTGATTGAATTTGTTGATCGCGATGAAGCTGCGCGCGGTCAGGATTCAGGCCCGGTCCACACGGACGATGAGGATGCAGGCTAGATTTTTATTCCGGCCTGACCGGGCGTCTGAAAACATACGTATAGGGCTGGCTGTGTGGCTGGCCCTTTTTTTCCTGGTTTCATTTTCAGGCGCCGCGCATGCGCAACAGCGTAATGTGCCTCAAAGCAGTACGCAGATACAGCTTTCCTTTGCACCCATAGTGCAAAAATCTGCACCCGCTGTTACCAACATTTTCGCCAAACGGGTCGTGCGCACCGGGGCGCAATCGCCGCTGTTCAGCGACCCGATGATGCAGCGGTTTTTCGGTGAGCATTTCGGTGGCCAGTTCATGCCGAGCGAGCGCGTGCAGAATACGCTGGGTTCCGGTGTGCTGGTCCGTGCCGATGGCATTGTCGTGACCAATAATCACGTCATCGAAAATACGACCGGCATTCGCGTCGTGCTTAGCGACCGGCGGGAATTTGATGCAAAAGTTCTGCTAAGTGATCCGCATACGGACCTTGCCGTATTGAAAATTGATACGGGTGGCGAAAAACTGCCTGTGCTGGAATTTGGCGATTCCGATGCGGCCCAGGTTGGCGATATTGTACTGGCGATTGGCAATCCCTTCGGTGTCGGTCAGACGGTAACCAGCGGCATTGTGTCGGCCACCGCGCGCACCCAGGGCGGCGTTTCGGATTATCAGTTTTTCATCCAGACCGATGCGGCCATCAATCCTGGTAATTCCGGCGGAGCGCTGGTGGGCGTCGATGGCAGGTTGATGGGCGTCAACACGGCAATCTTTTCGCGCAGCGGCGGCTCCATTGGAATCGGCTTTGCCATTCCCTCCAACATGGTCAAACAGGTCGTGGAATCGGCTTTTGCCGGCGGCACCGTGGTGCGCCCCTGGCTTGGCGCGTCGGGGCAGGGGGTTACGCAGGATATCAGTCAGGGGCTGGGCCTTGCGCGCCCTGCTGGTGTGCTGATCAGCAATGTATATCCTGGCGGCCCGGCGGATCAGGCGGGCCTGACAGTGGGCGACGTTATTCTCGGGGTGGATGGCCGCGAGATCACCGATCCGGAAGGTTTGCGCTACCGTATTGCGACGGGTAAAATCGGCCGCACGGTCAAAATTGAAATCTGGCGTAACGGCGCGCTGAAGACCCTGTCGATGCAGCTAAAGCCCGCCCCGGAAGTACCGCCGCGCAACCTTGTCAAATTGAGTGGAAACCATCCGTTGACGGGCATCACCATCGCCAATCTGTCGCCCGCCTATGCGGAGGAATTGGGGTTAAGTCCCGGCCTGACCGGTGTGATCATTACGGAAATGCCCCGGCGCAGTCCGGCGGTGCAGATTGGCTTGCAGCCGGGTGATATACTTCTATCCATTGGCCAGGATAAGATAAAACTGACCGAAGACGTCGTGCGCCTGACCCGGACTGCGCGCGATGTGTGGGAAATACGCATCCGGCGTGGGGATCAGGTGCTATCAGTGCGCGTTGGCACGTAAGGACAAAATCGTGACAAGCCTGTTCGAGGCGGCTGGACTGGAAGGTGGCGCATCTCGGCCATTGGCGGATCGCTTGCGCCCTGCGACACTGGACGAAGTTGTCGGACAGGATCATCTGATTGCCCCGGGCGCGCCATTGCGGCGCATGGCCGATGCCGGCAAGCTGACATCGCTGATTTTGTGGGGGCCGCCGGGCACGGGAAAAACCACTATCGCGCGGCTGCTGACGGCGGGGTCGAACCTGCACTTTGAACAATTGTCGGCGGTATTTTCCGGCGTCGCGGATTTGCGCAAGGTATTTGATCAGGCCAAAATACGCCGGCGGGATGGCGTGGGAACATTGTTGTTCGTGGATGAAATTCATCGTTTCAATCGCGCCCAGCAGGACGGTTTTCTGCCCTATGTCGAAGATGGCACCATTGTGCTGATTGGCGCCACCACCGAAAACCCGTCGTTTGAGCTGAACGCGGCGCTGTTGTCGCGTGCGCAGGTCATGGTGCTGCGGCGTCTGGATGACGATAATCTGGAAATATTGCTGTCACGCGCCGAGAGCGTCATGGGAAAACCATTGCCTTTGACGGCGGATGCACGCGCTACCTTGCGCGCCATGGCGGATGGGGATGGCCGCTTTGCGTTGAATCTGGCGGAAGAATTATATGCGCTGGATATTGCAACTCCGCTTGATCCGGCGCGGCTGGTGGAAACAGTACAACGCCGCGCGCCCGTGTATGACAAGGCGCAGGAAGGCCATTACAATTTAATCAGTGCACTGCATAAAACCTTGCGCGGTTCGGATACGGACGCCGCATTATATTATCTTGCGCGTATGCTGGGCGCGGGCGAAGACCCGCTCTATATTGCGCGGCGCATGGTGCGGTTCGCAGTTGAGGATATTGGCCTGGCCGATCCCAATGCGCTGGTGCAGGCGCTGGCGGCAAAGGACGCCTATGATTTTCTGGGCAGCCCCGAAGGCGAACTGGCGCTGGTGCAGGCGGTGATTTATCTGGGCACCGCGCCAAAATCCAATGCTGTGTATCGCGCGTCCAAGGCGGCAAATGCCGCGGCTAGGGAACAGGGTTCGCTCTCGCCCCCCAAACATATTCTCAATGCGCCCACAAAAATGATGCGTGAGCAAGGCTATGGCGCAGGCTATCAATATGATCACGACACGGCGGAGGGTTTTTCCGGGCAGAATTATTTTCCCGAAGAAATGCCGCGCCGCAAATTTTATGTCCCAACCGAACGCGGCTTTGAGCGCGAGGTCATAAAACGGCTGGCTTATTGGGATGGGCTGCGCGAAAAGGCGGCGAAGGATGAATAGGGCCATGTCATGCTGAACATGTATCTGGCGGTTGCGGCGGGCGGTGCACTGGGATCGGTTGCACGTTATGTTTTTGTGGGGCAGGCGGCGCGCCTGTTGGGTGCGGGCTTTCCATGGGGCACACTTGGCGTCAATGTCATTGGATCGCTGCTGATGGGGCTGGCTGCGGGCGTTTACGCTGCGCGCGTATCGGCGCCGCCCGAAATACAGGCCTTTATCAGCGTTGGGGTGCTGGGCGGATTCACCACCTTTTCGGCATTTTCACTGGACGTGGTGCAATTATATGAACGCGGCCAATGGGCGCTGGCAGTGGTTTATGGCGCCGCCTCGTTTGGTTTATCTCTGGGCGCGCTGCTAATAGGCCTTACATTCATGCGCCGTTTGCTTACATAGTAAATTTATGAACACAGCAAAAAATATCGAAGTCGCCGCCGAGGAATCCGGGCTGCGGCTTGATCGGTGGTTCAAGCGCCGCTTTCCGCATCTTGCCCATGGCCGGTTGGAAAAACTGCTGCGCACCGGTCAGGTGCGCGTGGATGGCGGCCGGGTCAAGGCTGGCTTTCGCCTGGGCGCCGGGCAGCAGGTGCGTGTGCCGCCCTTGCAGGCGCAAGAGACGGTGGCGCAGGAAAATTATAAACCGGTATCTGCGAAACTTTCACGCACCGACCGCGCGATGATGCAGGACGCCGTTTTGTATAATGACGGTACGGTCATTGCGATCAACAAACCGGCCGGGCTGGCGGTGCAGGGTGGCTCCGGAACTTCGCGTCATGTGGATGGCATGCTGGACGCCCTGCGCGAAGAAGGCGGGGAGCGGCCACGTCTGGTGCACCGGCTGGATCGCGACACCAGCGGAGTACTTTTGCTGGCCAGCACCGTGAACGCAGCGGCAAGGTTCGGTCAGGCGTTTCGCAGCCGCGAGGCGCGCAAGATATACTGGGCGCTAACCGTTGGCGTGCCGTCCCCACGCCAGGGCCGCATCCGTGCGCCGCTGGCGAAACTGAACGGCGAGGGCGCCTGGGAAGACCGTGAACGGGTCAGCGCGGTTGAGGCCGATGATCCACGCGGCAAGCCCGCCGACACACTGTACAAGGTCATCGACGTGGTGGGCCAGCATGTGGCCTGGGTGGCGTTCATGCCGCTGACCGGGCGCACCCATCAATTGCGCGCCCATGCAGCGCTGCTGGGAACGCCCATTGTTGGCGATCGTAAATATGGCGGCGACCGGGCGCTGGTCGAAGGCATTGCGCCAAAGCTGCATCTGCATGCGCGCTCGCTTGAAATTCCGCATCCCGATGGCGGTATAATTTCCATCACCGCGCCCTTGCCGGAGCATATGCTGCAAACCTGGAAATTTTTCGGATTTGATGCAGACACCTCTGGGGATCCATTTCTGGAGTGGGATCAGTGAGCTGGATGCCGCGGTGGATAAAGGTTGCTGCGGCATTTATCGCTGTACTGATTTTAATTCTGGGCGGCGGGGCGCTTTATCTTGGAACTAATCCTGTTGATCTCTCTGGCTACAGGACCGGGATTGCCGCCGAACTGCAAGCGGCAACGGGCCGTGAAATTAAAATCACAGGAAAAATTACGCTCGGTGTTTCACTAAGGCCTACGCTGGATGTGGAAGGGCTGGAAATCGCGAACCTGAAATGGGGCAGGGCGGAAAAGTTTGTCACTGTCGGGCGTACAAAAATCCGTGTACATCTGTTTCCATTATTGCAGGGCCGTGCAGACATCATTTCAATTGCGGCAGAGCGCGCTGTTGTGCATCTTGAAACCGATGGTGTTGCGCGGCGCAACTGGACACTACTGGCGCAAGCGGTAACGGAAGATGGCGAAGAAGCGCCGATACCTGAAATCGAGGAATTTATGGTCAGCGACATAGCGATAGATTATCGCGACATCGCTGATCCCAAAGTCCGCTACAGCCTGCATCTTGAGAAAGCTTCGCTAATACATGATGTGGTCAACGGCATTGGCAGCTATACGATTTTGGGCAAACTTGGGGACGATAGCATAGAGGCAAGCGGAAAAATTGCCCCACTTTATACAATCAGCGTAGAGCAGCCCCGGCAATTTGATATGAAGGCGGAAGTTTTTGGCATGAGTTTGACCGCCGATGGCAGCGCGAAATTTCCATTCGTTGAATTTACCTATGCAGACTTTACGCTTGACGCGCCAAAAGGCTTAACCCAGGCAGCGGCTTATTTTGGCGTCAGCCTGCCAAATACCGGCGCGGTGAAAATATCCGGCAACCTGACGCCGGTAGAATATGACCTGCATTTTGGCAACCTTACTGGCGAAGTGAGTGATGTCGATCTGGCCGGATTTATTATTGTTGGATTAAATGCGCCACACAAAGTCGTATCTGATCTGCGATCGGAAACTCTCGACATTGAACCTTATTGGAACATGCTTCCGGCATCGCCGGCGCCGCCGCCGGGCAAGATTTTTTCAACGGATACAATAAAGCTTGATCTGCCCGAAACTGTTGATCTGAAATTTCGCTACGCCGTTAAATCCCTGAAGATGGGCGGCCATAAATTCTCCAACTTTCTTCTGGACGGGCAGTTGGAAAACAAGGTTCTCCAGTTCAAACATCTTGATCTGGATGTTGCGGACGGCAGGATAACAAATAGCCTGACAGTGACGCCGCAGGCGGAGGCACTTTCGTTATCCATTCAGAGCAATGTGAGCGGTGTCGATGTAGACAAGCTGTTGAAGCAATTTGAGATGCCAAAATATGTCAAGGGAAAGGCATATTTATTGCTGGAAGGCGCGAGTAATGGATCCACAATGGCTGAGTTGGCGGCCGGATTTGATGGACGCACCTATTTTGAACTGCGAGAGGGAACCATTCCAATACGTCTTTCGTCCCTGCTTAGGGGAGGCATTACGGATATATTTCGATCGGTCGAGGGCATGTTCGAGGGCGCTGGAAAGGATGCCAGGATCAGGTGTGGTTTTGGCGCCTTTGTCATTAATCGCGGCGTGGCCGAAAACAAGGCGCTGCTTATGATTACCGACAAGGCGGTTGTGACCGGCAAAGGCCACATTGATCTTGGACAGGAGCGGTTTCAAATGCGCGTGTCGCCAAGGCCATATGACAAGAGCCTGATCAGTCTGGCCAGCGATGTGGACATTCGCGGCACGCTCGTTTCCCCTGAGTTTCACCTGAGTAAGGGGTCGGTGGCAAAGAACGTGGGAAAGACCGCGTTAGGCGTAGCGCTTGGGCCGCTTGGCATGGTTCTTGGCGTAGCGGGGGCCATCATATCAAAGCCCGGTGACAAATCAGAAAACGGTCAATGCGCCAGCACAAAGTCGGACGCTTTTACGGCGCTGCAAGCCTCCGGCACGTGGCCGGAGCTTATTCAGTTGGATACCGCGCGATAATTGTCAGGGGCTGGGCGTCAGCCGCACATAATCACGGTCATCGATAGCGACCAGTTCCGCCGCTTCCTGCGCGAATGGTTCAAAGCCCATGCGCTGATACAGTGGCAGGGCGCGGGGATGATCCAGCGTACAGGTCTGCACCTGCAAACGCTTTGTATCGCCGCGCCAGGCAATCGAGATCGCCTGCGACAGCAGGAAACGGCTCAGGCCGATGCCTGCAAATTCCGGCACCAGTCCAAAGAACACCAGATCAACATCGGGCGAATTTCTGAAATCCAGTTCGAAATAACCGGCGGGCACACCCCCGGCATACAGGACATAAATCTCCACCTGTTCGTGGTGGATGATATCCGTCAGTTCCTCATCCAGCATGCGCTTGCGGTTCACCCAGGCATAATCGCGGCCCACCATGTGATACAGATAGCGGTAAAAATGCACGGGGGGTTTTTCGGCGCGCAACAGCGCATAGTTTCGCAGGGGTGGCGCGACATGCAGCAGCAGCGGCTTTTTATGCATCTCCAGAAATGTAACGGTGGTGCGAAGCGTTTTTGGCATCTAGGGCACTTTGTTTTCTGATTGAATCGCAACCCCCGCTCCGTCATTGCGAGGAGCGAAGCGACGTGGCAATCTAGGGGCCACAAATGAAGGCTTTACTGTGTGGCTCCTGGATTGCCGCGCCTTCGGCTCGCAATGACGATGTTGCTTCAATCCGTTCACAAAATGCCCTGGCGCCTTTTTCTACTTCTCAACAGGCAGGTCATTCCTGCCCCCCCATTCCGCCCATGACCCGTCATACAGTGCGACCGCCTTGTGCCCCAGCCTGTGCAAGGCCAGAAATACAATGGCTGCCGTGACCCCGGACCCGCAACTATTGACGATGGGTTTGGACATATCAATGCCAGCCTCCTGAACGACGCGTCGCAGTTCCTCCATTGGCAGCATGGTGCCATCCGGGTTCAGCAGTCGCGTGTAAGGCAGATTGATGGCGCCTGGAATATGCCCCGGCCGCACCCCAGGGCGCGGCTCCGGCTCTGCCCCCTTGAAACGTCCGGGGCCACGCGCATCGACAACCTGTTCCGCCCCCGTGCGCAGATTTTCCAACATCTGTCCCACATCGCGCAGAATGAAACGGTTCAGCCGCGCCGTGAAATGCCGTTCGCGCGGCATGGGCGGCATATCTTCCACTGGCCGCCCTTCCGCCTGCCATTTGGCAAAGCCGCCATCCAGTACGGCGACATCTTCATGACCCATGACGCGAAACATCCACCATACCCGCGCAGCGCTGAAAATACCCGCGCCGTCATACACTACAATCCTGTTGCCATCGCCCAGCCCCAGCTTGCGAACCCGGCTGGCGAATTTTTCCTGGGAAGGCAACATATGCGGCAGCGGCGAATCCGTACTGGAAATGCCATCCAGATCAAAAAAGACGGCCCCTGGTATGTGGCTGGCTTTATATTCGGCCTTTGCATCACGTCCCGCATCGGGCAGATACCAGGAACCGTCGACTACCCGGACATCGGGTGTGTCCAGATGCTGCGCCAGCCATTCGGTGGTGACGAGTGCATTGGAAGTGTTTTGCGCCATGATGGATTACAACCAGTCGGGGGTGGGAAGATTTTTAGTTCTAAGAAATTCAGGGTTGAACAGTTTACTTTGATAACGGGTGCCGAAATCGCACAGGATCGTGACGATCCGATGACCGGGGCCCATCTGTTGCGCCAGACGAATCGCCCCGGCCACATTAATTCCGGTCGAGCCGCCCATGCACAAGCCTTCGGCGCGAAGTAAGTCATATATCACCGGCAGGGCTTCCTTATCCGGAATATTGAACGATTCATCGATTGGCGCACCGTCAAGATTGGCGGTAACGCGGCCCTGGCCGATACCCTCTGTGATCGAATCTCCTACAGCTTTCAGCTCACCGGTTTTGATCCAGCTGTGAATGGCCGAACCATCCGGATCAGCGCAGGCGGTAACAATATTATTGTTACGCTCCTTTAACGCCATCGATACGCCCGCAAGCGTGCCGCCGGTTCCGACCGAGCAGATAAAGCCATCGATTTTACCGCCAGTCTGGTCCCAAATTTCCGGGCCGGTTCCTTTGTAATGAGCGTTGCGATTGGCCACATTGTCAAATTGATTGGCCCAGATCGCGCCCGCCGGTTCCTTTGCATTAAGTTCTTCCGCCAAGCGACCGGAATATTTAACATAATTGTTTTCATCGCGGTACGGAACGGCAGGCACCTCAACTAGTTTCGCGCCGGTTAGCCGGATCATATCCTTCTTTTCCTGCGACTGTGTGTCAGGAATGACGATGACCGTACGGAACCCCAATGCATTGCCGACCAGCGCCAGGCCAATGCCAGTATTACCGGCCGTACCTTCCACGATGACGCCGCCAGGTTTCAGGCGCCCAGTATCGATAGCGTCGCGGATGATATAAAGTGCTGCCCGGTCCTTGACCGACTGGCCGGGGTTCATGAATTCCGCCTTGGCCAGAATGTCACAGCCCGTTGCGTCCGATGCCTTGCGCAGCCGGATAAGCGGGGTGTTGCCGATGGAATCGATCAGACCGTTTTTTATTTCCATTCTTCCATTATCCTCAGCAACACAGAATCAATCAAGGGGTGACGCAGGTGGATTTCCCGATTCCTGTACGATGCGCATACGGTTAAGCTCCAGCCATTGCAGGGCAAAAGCAAGCGTGACATTGCTGATCCGCCCCTCGGCAATGCCGCGTAACGCCACGTCGCGCTTCATCACGATGACGCGGATATCCTCGTCTTCGTGATCCAGCCCATGCACACCACCGACCCCCTTTATATCTGTGATTGCGCAGAAATAATGAATTTTCTCGGCGATGCAACCCGGGCTTTGGTAAAATGCGCCCATGGGAAAAAATTGTCCCAAATGGCATCCGGCCTCCTCGATGGCTTCGCGCCGGGCCACATCTTCGGGAACCTCACCAGGTTCAAAGCGGCCTGCAATGGCCTCGACCAGCCAGGCCCCTTGCGGGTTTATTGCCCCCTCATTGGCATAGGGGCCAGCCCGAAACTGTTCAATCAGCACGACGCAATCCCGTACCGGGTCATAGGGCAGTACAACGACCGCATCGCCTGAAATAAAGACTTCCCGCTGAACGGGTTGGGTCCATCCCCCGTCATGGCGGCGATGCCGGACACGGTAACGATCTACTGCGAAATATCCCGAAAATACCCGATCGCAGGATATTAGCTCGACATCCCCAGGCCCGAACAGTGCAGCGGAAAAACTATCGTCAGTCACAAATGTGCTGCCTTTACAGTAATATATCTGGATAAGATAAAGTAAAAAATTAGCATGATGCCCTGACCTTATCCACGCCTTACAAGTTTTGTGGATGCGAATTAATATCCCGTCACTATATTGGATTTTATGGGCAAATTGGTACCAGTAAAACCTGCCGACGGCTGCGCCTGGGTGACCGGGGCCAGTTCCGGCATTGGCAGGGCGGTTGCGGTTGCGCTGGCGCGGGATGGCTGGCGCGTTGCGGTCAGCGCGCGCGGGCGTGATGGCCTGGTATCGTTGATACAGGAAACGGCCGGGCTGAACGGCTCGGTTCATCCCTACCCGCTTGATGTGACGAACCCGCAGGATGTCGCCGAAACATATGCGGCGATCTGCCGCGACCTTGGCCCCGTGGCGCTGTCCATCCTCAATGCCGGAATTTATCTGCCGGTTGAGATCAGCGGACATGTTGACCCCGCGCCTTTCGCGCAGAGCATGCAGGTCAATTATATGGGCGTGGTGCACTGTCTGGCCCCCTTGCTGCCGGACCTGATCGTGCGCCGTCGGGGACATGTGGTGATCGTATCCTCGGTCACCGGCTATGGCGGATTGCCGCGCGCGGCGGCCTATGGGCCGACCAAGGCGGCGCTGATCAGTCTGGCGGAAAGCCTGAAGTTTGATCTGGATCGCGCCGGGATAGGTATCAGTGTGGTTTGCCCGGGATTTGTCGATACCCCCGCCACGGCGGACAATCCGTTTCCCATGCCGTTTCTGATATCAGCGGACATGGCCGCGCAGCGCATCCTTCAGGGCCTTCAGGAAGGCCGTTTTGAAATTACCTTTCCGCGCCGCTTTACCTACGGGTTGAAACTGCTAAACATGCTGCCCTACCGGCTATATTTCTTTTTGATAAAGCGTATTACGGGCTGGCGTTAAACCACACCGGGAACCGGAACCAGGATAATTTTATTGCCCTTCATTGCGATCGCCAGTCGGCCATGTTTCAGATCCAGCGCCGCCAGACCAAACATTTCCCGCCGCCAGCCATGCATGGCTGGCACATCGGCATTGTCATCCAGCGCAATGCGATCCAGATCGGAACTATTGGCGACCAGTTTGCTGGCCACGCCATCCTGTTCACATTTGATCTTCAGCAACACTTTCAGCAATTCAACGGTGCCGCCGGTCGATGGACCGGGCGCGTCACGCTCCGGCAGTGGCGGCAAGTCCGCCTCCGGAAGTTCTACACCCAGGCGAATCGCCGCCAGCAGGGAGGCGCCCAGCTTGCCATCCGCAAAGCCGGAGGTGACCGAGCGCATCTTGCCCATCTCGGCCAGCGTGTGCGGGGGATGCGCCGCGATTTCCAGGAGCGCCTCGTCCTTGATCACACGACCACGGGGCAGGTCACGCGCCTGCGCCTCGGTCTCGCGCCATGCGGCAATTTCGCGCAGTATGCCCAGGAAGCGGCGGTTGCCGCCGCGTGTCTTGATGCGCAGCCAGGCGTCGCGCGGCTCCGTCACATAGGTTTTGGGATCGGTAAGCGTGGCCATCTCTTCCGATAGCCAAGCCTCGCGCTGGTTTTTGTGTAATTCGCGCGCCAGCCATTCATACACGCCGCGCAGATGCGTAACATCCTGCATGGCATATTTCAACTGACGCTCGCTCAATGGCCGCACCGACCAGTCGCTAAAGCGCGAGCTTTTATCAATATGAACCCTGCTGATCTTGCGAACCAGCGTGTCATAGCCGACAGAATCACCAAAACCGCACACCATGGCCGCTACCTGTGTGTCAAACATGGGCCTGGGGATGACCCCGCCATCATGGTGGAAGATCTCCACATCCTGGCGCGCCGCATGAAACACCTTCAGCACTGCCGTATTGGCCATCAGATCATAGAGCGGCGACAGATCCATGCCCGGCGCCAGCGGGTCGATGATCAGCTCATCCTCCGGCCCGGCAATCTGCACAAGGCAAAGCTTTGGCCAGAAGGTCTTTTCCCGCAGAAATTCGGTATCGACGGTAATATAGGGGGCCTGGGCCAGCCGTGCGCAACAGGCCGTCAGTTCATGCGTGTCTGTGATTACTTTCATAAGCCTAGCTATACTGGATCAGGCCCGTTTCGTCGCGCAAAAACGGCCAGCACACTTGACAATTAGCGGGCTTGTGTGCGCTTCTCCCCCCGGTTTATGAGGAAAAAAGGCTATGCACCAATACCGCACCCATACCTGCAACGAATTACGCCCCGAACATGTTGGAAGCACCGTACGCCTGTCCGGTTGGGTGCACCGCAAGCGTGATCATGGCGGGTTGATATTTATCGATTTGCGTGACCATTATGGTTTGACCCAATGCGTACTGGATCCGTCATCCCCGGTCTTTGCAGCGGTCGAGCAGGTGCGCCCGGAATGGGTGGTTACCCTTACCGGAACTGTGGTCGCCCGTGGCGCCGACACCGTCAACGCCAATCTGCCGACAGGCGCGGTTGAGCTGGCCATCAAGGATTTTGCCCTGATCTCGCAGGCGCAGGAATTGCCGATGCCTGTATTTGGGGAACAGAATTACCCGGAAGAAATCCGTTTACGTAACCGCTTCCTGGATTTGCGCCGGGAAAAGCTGCACCGCAATATCATGCTGCGCAGCCGGGTGATCGCAAGTCTGCGCCGCCGCATGGAAGAGCAGGGCTTCACCGAATTCCAGACGCCGATCCTGACCGCAAGCAGCCCGGAAGGCGCACGCGACTTTCTGGTGCCCAGCCGCATGCATCCCGGACAGTTCTACGCACTTCCCCAGGCCCCGCAGCAATTCAAGCAATTGATCATGGTGGCGGGCTTTGACCGCTATTTCCAGATTGCGCCCTGCTTTCGCGATGAAGACGCCCGCGCCGACCGTTCGCCGGGCGAGTTCTATCAGCTCGATATTGAAATGTCATTTGTCACCCAGGAAGACATATTCGCCGCCGTAGAGCCGGTCTTGCACGGGGTGTTCGAGGAATTTGCCGATGGCCGCAATGTGCCGCCGCGTCCTTTTCCGCGCATCCCCTATTCCGAATCCATGCTGAAATATGGCAGCGACAAACCGGATTTGCGCAACCCGATTGAAATCTGCGATCTGACGGAATTTTTTGCGCTGGATGCGGTCACGTTTAACGCATTCAAGAAACCGATCGCTGCGGGCGGCGTGGTGCGTGCGATCCCCGCCCCTGGCGCTGCGGCGCAACCGCGCAGTTTCTTCGATAAGTTGAACGAATGGGCGCGCACCGATATGGGGGCGCCGGGGCTTGGCTATGTCATTCTGGAAGAAGAGGCGGGCGTGCTGGTGGGGCGTGGCCCCATCGCCAAGTTCATTCCTGGCGATATTCTGGCGCAGATGGCGGCGCGGGCCAAGGCCAAGGCTGGCGACGCCATCTTCTTTGCCTGCGACAAACCCAATCAGGCGGCGGCATTGGCCGGTGCGGCGCGCATGCGCATTGGCGAACAGTTGGAGATTTGCGAGAAGGATGTTTTCCGCTTTTGCTGGATTGTCGACTTTCCGATGTTCGAACTGGATGAAAAGACCGGCAAGATAGATTTTGCGCATAATCCGTTTTCCATGCCGCAGGGCGGGCTGGAAGCGCTGGACAGCGCCGATCCGCTTAACATCAAGGCTTATCAGTACGACATTGTCTGTAATGGCACGGAGCTATCCTCGGGCGCGGTGCGTAACCACCGCCCCGACATCATGTACAAGGCGTTCGCCATTGCAGGCTATGACACCGCCACAGTGGATAGCCGGTTTGGCGGCATGATTTCCGCCTTCAAATATGGCGCGCCACCGCATGGCGGCATTGCGCCGGGGGTGGACCGCATCGTGATGCTGCTAGCGGACGAACCGAATATCCGCGAGGTCATTCTGTTCCCGATGAACCAGCAGGCACAGGATTTGCTGATGAATGCACCCGCAGAAGTTTCCCCGGAACAGTTGCGCGAATTGCATATTCGCATTGCCCTGCCGCCCGCAGTGGAAAAGAAGAAAAATTAGTACTGCCCGGCATTGCCACACCGGGCATGGTTCCGTAGATTGATGAAAGGACTCTACTTCCGGGTGACTCAAACTTGGGGAGCAGGTCGATGTTCCGGTCTTATCGCCGGTCTTACCCAATGTTTCATGAAGCAGGGGAAATACAGGAACAGGCCGTCGCAAATAACGCCAGATGAGATATAGAGTTGGGGCTGTATAGTGTTACATGTAGCGCAAGATGTACATGTGGATGTTGCTATTTAATAGTATTATCTTGGGGGTTCTATGACTAAATTTATAGATTTAACGCTTATCGCCATTTTAACAGCGGCTATATTGGCATTCGCATGGGTAGGGTTTATCGCCGCCGACGATAGAGCTTCCTCAGAGGCAGCAATGCGCTGGCTTACAGATGGGTTCTATGTTGGTGACACAGTCTGGGCGCTGCGGCATCCACATGTTCTGGGCATTGCAGCGAGTTATGCACTATTTGGCTTTGGCGAGTTTCAGTTAATTTTGCCTGCAATCATCTATCTTTTGCTTATTCTCGTTGCCGTTTATGTTTTTTTGAACAGGTTTGCTGGACGCCGCGCCGCGTTGGCCGCTTGTGTGCTGCTTGTTTTGACGCCGCTAATGAATGCTCACGCTACAACGGCGTCAAATGATATCACAGAAGCTTTTTTTGTACTTCTGTCGATTTTCCTGTTTTGGTGGGCGAAGGAAAGCACCACGCCTCTTCGTATTTTGTTTTGTGCGGGGGTCGCCGTTGGTCTGGGCTGGGTAACCCGTGAAACCAGCGCCGGTCTCATACTCAGTTACGGCCTGATGTTTCTTGCCGGATCTCGCTATCTGCGACGGGACTATTTAGTCATGGCGGCCGGCGCTGTTTCTGTGGTTTCAGTTGAAATGGCCTATATGACGGTAATGACCGGCAATCCGTTTTACCGCTACGAGATTGATTTATTTAGGCAGGCAACCGGAGTAAAGGATCATGCATCTCAGGTCGTTAATAATGTGATATTGCCTGGTGTCGGCGAGGCGGTGTCCAGCGTCCCGGGTAATGTTTCTGCGCATTGGCTTGTGGATCCTTTCCTGAGCATTCTGTTTAACCAGGAATTCGGCCTTGTTTTTTGGGTTGCTGTGCCGATTGCCGTTTGGCTATGCTTTGCACAGAAGGTTGATCGCACACATCGGGATTTGGCCCGGTTTCTGTCTCTTGTTGCTGTGGTATGGTTCCTGGTGATTGCCTTTGGATTGAGCCTGCGCGAGATACCGCGGTATTTCATGGTGTCGGCCGTCATTGCGGTAATATTGACAGGGATATGGAGCGCCAATTACTGGGATGTCGTTTCACGAAAAGTTTTGATTGCCGTTGTTGGGGGTGTCATTATCGCCAACATTCTGGGTATTTACGTTGAAAACAGAAATTTTCTATACGGTGAAAGGGCGGTAGCCAAACTGATCGCAGAACGCGGTGAAACCGTTTATACGGATAAGAGAACCGCCACGCTGGCCATTACGCTGCTAAAACTCAAACATCTTCCCCCGGAAGCCGTGAGCAGCGACCCCCCGCCTCCAGGGGCCTTGTTTCTGTATAACCCAACGAATGTGGCGGCGGGCAAGGTGGATAAGGAGAAATATGATCCCGCTGCGTTCCGCCCCAGGCAGGACTGGACCCAGATCTGGCATGACGATCCAGGCCGGAAAATCAGCGGAATCATTCTTGAAAAGACGGGTCTGAAACAATTTATTCCGGAAAAAATTTACGCCAAACTCAACTATCCGAACATGCCGCTGAGCGCCTATCGCGTACCCGCCAGTGATACCAGCAAACCAGCTGATATGCATGGCGTTGAGTGAAAGATATTTTGATGAAGCGGATCGTACAAATTCCTTATCAGGAAATGCTTTAGGCCGACTGCCTAAATGTTATTTTTTGCCAAAGCCACCCGAATTGGGTCGAAATGTTTCGGTGAGTAAGGGCATATCTACATTTTTCTGCCCGGAACTCTTCAATATGTATATCGATATGTCGCCATCGCCTGCAGGATTGTCATGTGGCGATATTTTAATCCATAAATCCGGCCTGTTATCTATAAGCCAGGCAATATGCCTGTTATGCAGCCATTCCTGAGCCTTTTCGGACCTGTCCAGAACCACCATTGCGATGGAAAGCCGCTCTAATTCCGCCAGCACTTCTTCGGGGGATGCGAATTTCGGCATATAATCGACATTCATAAAGCCTTCTTCCTTACCCAATAATCGGGCTCCGCGTATTGTAATGGCGGTTGGGCGCGCCTGGTCCAATTGCGCCATTTGGGCAATAAAACTCGACTCGCGAGTGCCGTCAGAAGCAATCAGTACGGATGGATTATTAGGCAGAAGTGCGGGGTAAACTTTCTGCGCCGTTTGCGCCATCTGGTTTCCGGTTTGCGGTTCGACCGGGAATGACGACGCCAATATCATCACCAGAAGCGCGCCCACGGTCATTTCGGGAAATTTATTTCTCAGCCTTTCCGGCAATATCTGGCGGCGCCCAAACGCTTCAGAAATATAACGCCCGGTAACGATTGCACCCGCCCACACGATCATCAAGGCGGGTGTAAGCGCGGTTATCATGTATCGCTCTAATATATTTGCGGGCGTGATTATTTGGAAAACGATCACCGCCCAAAAAAGCGCAATAATGACTGACCAATGTGCAGCTTCTTCTGAATCGCGATGACTACGAATAAATCTTAGGCGGGATATTAAACCGGCAACAAAAAGCATAGCGCCCGGGATCGTGATGTTATTTACAATGATTTCCAGATAGCCAATCAATGAAACCAACGGATAAGCCATATCCCGCTCTGTGGCGCCGCCCGTTGATGTTTCCAAAGTGTACAGATACCACGGCAGCAGGGATATCGCGACGATCAGAGATGGTAGCCAGAAATATTTATTTCTTAATAACGAAAATTTTCCACTGATAAGAATTGCAAGAAGCACCATTATCGCGAGAAACAGCGCACTTAGTTTAATTGCCAGAGCCAACACTGCAAAGAGACTGAATAATATCGCCGGTCTCAAAGTTCCCTTGTGAATAAAGGCTACATAATTAATCGCAGCGGCTAATGAAAAAATCCCGATCGGAATATCAATTAAAAAACTTCCCGCCACGTTTATAAATGTTGGGAGTAATGCAACGGTTACAGCAATAAGAAGGCCAGCGATTACGCCAAGCACACGGGAAGACCAAACAAACGCCAACAGACAGTATATTGCGCCCAGTATGGCTGACAAAACCAGAGCCGCCTGGATGGTATCCGCAGTGATCAGCGCCCATAGGCTTGACAGAGCGTAAAAAGTCGGCGGGTTATTACCTATCCGGATGCTCGGATAGTGAATGAAATAGTCTACCGCGAATGCCACCGGGTTACCCGGAAATCCTGCCTTGATGTAATCATGGGCCATGAGCGTGGTGACGTAATGTCCATTCGCGTCAGACCGGAGTTCGGTTAAATAGGCATGCCCAAGATATTGTGTGGAAACTATTACCCCCAATAAAATAAAGAAGCAGGCGAAGAACGCCGTTCGTTGGATAATGTATTTTTGTGTGCTCATGACGCCCCGAAATTATTTGATGTTATCAGGCATGCCAGACTTTATATTAAATCCTACTTTAGGCCGTTTTGCCGATTCGTGAAGCCGCAAATGACACGAACAGTCCCGGACAGAAGCCGCGATAAATCAAAATTTAAATATGGGGTGATGTTTCAAACAGTTATAAACATTGCGGGGGTGGGATCGTCCGATTATCACCGCCCGATTATCATCGCTTGATTATCAATGTGAATTCTGCGCCAGTGATGGGAAATCAGCCAGATATGCGCAAAACCACTTTCGCTTATTCGTATCATATGGAGTGTCCGGCATCATGAAGCTGATTGTTCAGATCCCCTGTTACAACGAAGAAACCACGCTGCCGCAAACCGTGCGGGATATTCCGCGTCAGATTACCGGCATTGACAAGGTTGAAATTCTGATCATCGATGATGGCTCGACAGACCGCACGGTCGAGGTCGCCCGCGAGTTGGGCATTGAGCATATTGTCCGCAACAAACAGAACAAGGGGCTGGCCCGGACCTTCCGTGCCGGGCTTGAGGCATGCCTGACGTTTGGCGCAGATATTATCGTCAATACAGATGGCGATAATCAATATGCCGGCGCGGATATTCCCAAGCTGGTTGCGCCCATACTTGCAGGTCAGGCGGATATTGTCGTGGGTGATCGGCAGACGGACACTGTGGCCCACTTTTCCCCCCTGAAAAAGCTGCTTCAAAAGGTGGGAAGCAGCTTCGTGCGCCGCCTTTCGGAAACAGAGGTAACCGATGCAGTGAGCGGATTTCGCGCGTTCAGCCGGGAGGCGGCCATCAAGATGAATGTCGTGTCTTCTTACAGTTACACGATCGAAACCCTTATTCAGGCAGGCAAGAAACATTTGGCGGTGGTTTCTGTTCCCATTGGCACCAACGCCAAAACCCGGGAGTCGCGTCTGTTCAAAAGCATACCTGACTTTATCCAGCGGCAAGTGACGACGATCATCCGTATGTATGCGATGTATCAGCCATTGCGGGCTTTTTTCTATATTGGACTGATCACCAGCCTGATGGGTCTTATTCCCGTTGTCCGGTTTTTGTTTTTTTACGCCATTGGCGAGGGCGATGGACATTTACAGTCCATCATCCTTGGGGGCGTTTTTCTTACACTGGGTTTTATTTCATTTCTGGCGGCGCTTCTTGCCGATTTGATTGGACATAATCGCCAGTTGATTGAAATGACGCTGGAGCGTGTCAGGCGAATGGAGCTTGATAAAAAATCAAACATAAAAACCATCGAGTAGAGATAAACTTCCTACTTTGTGGACTGTAGCGTCTCCGGCTTAAACATTGCCGCCAGGCCGAACAGGAAAAAATCACCAAAAATCGTCACAATCCGCATACCCGCCGCAAGCATCAGGGCTTCCGCCTCACTGATGATGCCGCCAAGCAGCAGCACCAGCATCGCCTCGCGAACCCCAATACCGCCAGGGGCGCCGGGAGAAACATTCCCAATAAGCCAGGATGCGCTATAGGCGAATCCCATCGATGCAATAAGGTGCCAGGGCAACCCGCCAGTTAATGCAGCCTTTAGGCTCCAAAAAATCGTGCCCCCGGCCAGGAAAAAAAAAGTAAAGACCAACAAAGCCAGTAATGGATTGATGCTTCGCGAAAAATTATAGATGTGCGTGGCGCTCGCATAGCGCGCCAATAATGGGATGCGAACCGCATGCGCGCAAATCAACCACAGAATGGCAATACCGATAACGGCTGCGGCTAACAAGGCCAGTGGATTAATGCCAGGCCACAATTTGGATACTGGTGCAATATCTGACACGCATGCGAATAGAAGAATGGACAAGCCGGCGCCCAACGCCACTAATCCAGTTTCGATGAGAGACGAAATCCCTACGGTAGCCTGTGACCAGCCAAAGCTTTTCGCTATCATCTGGCGCCCGACAAAATGAAAAATATTTCCCGGAAGATATTTGGCAATGTTCGTGCGGCCATGAAATACCAGCACATGGGTAAAACTCGGATCTGGCGCGCCGAGCCCCTTGAGGATGATCTTTAGGGCGGCCACCGCAAAAAGTAATAAAACGCCATAGCTGATGCAAGCAATAGCCAGCGCGACGTAAAACGGCCACCCCAACTGAATTGCTGTCAAGTTGCTGAAGTTTGAATAAAAACGCTGGCCTAGAAATACGACACTCAGTGCCAACAGGGCGTATCCCGCCAGCCTAACCAACCGTCGCTTCATGAGAGGATATGATTACAAATGAATACCATCTACCCGCCCACTTGAACCTTGTTCGCCATCACGTCCAGGGATTTGATCTTCCGGGCAGGATTTCCCCCAACGATGCTGTTAGCGGCAACATTCTTGGTGACCACGCTGCCTGCGCCGATAATAGAATTGGCGCCAATTTCTTCTACCTGCGCCAGGATTGTCACGTTGGCGCCAATCCACGCGCCCTGCCGTATCACTAGGGGCGAAGTGCGCCTCTGCCACTGACCTTTCCGTTTTCCGGCTTCGTAAATATGCTCATGAGTCTCAATGAGAATATTCTGACTGAACCATACATCGTCCTCTATCGTCACACCGCCACTATAGTCGATCTCGATTGAATGGTTGAAATGCACTTCGTTACCAATCCGCAACTCGCCGGTGCGCACCATATGCGGGCGATTAAATGAAACATTTCTGAGAAAGGAACATCCCTTTCCTGTATTAAACAGGGAGTTGTACGTTATTTGCCTGATTGTCAGCAAAATTGGAATATCAAAAATCGCCGACCCCACAACCATCTGTATGCCGCGCAACAAATACTCGTGTAGGCGGTCCATTGGCGATCTCCATATATCGTTATCGAATCGAGTGAGTCCAGCCTATCTAAACTAGGCAGATTAACAGTTAGTGGCAGCTGTAAAATAACGCTCAGGTTCCAGCCACCGGTGTCCGTTTGGCCGTCTGCTGAAGTATTTTCACAACCTCTCTCGTACCATAAATGGCGAACCTGGGCCATGCACGTACATTGTAGGTCCGGGTTGCGCACATAAAACAGCCCGGATCATCGCACAGAAGCTCTCTTGGATTGCGCGCAAGAATTTTAAGGTCGACAGCATGGCAATCCCGTGCAGAACCAAGTGCTGAATAAGCGCCACAAACGTCCCCCGTGAACAAGACGCCCTCGCGAACATATTCGTCATACGCCTTCCAGAACCCCTTGGAACATCCCGGAACATCCTTACGGCTAAACCACTGCCGCTCACCTGCATTGTTTAAAAAATAGGCGCCCGCAAGACCTGACAATAGAGTCCTGGTCGAAAGCCCCAAATCCTCCTGGGCCAAATGAACAGTTGAAAACCCAGGGCTCGCCGCGACGCAACCCACAATCAGCATCTTGCCATTTAATTCAATTATTTTTTTCACCGGATGAAAGCTGAGCGTTTTCTCGTCATGACCGGCGATGATTTCTTCCGCGCGCGCGCCGGTAGCGACAAACGAGCTTGTCGGATGTTGGCTGCGCTGGGAGTCCGGCATATCGACCATCATCTGGGTAAATGCTCCGCTTGTGGTCCTGGCGGAACGGTCAAATGTATAGTCATCAGGCTTGTGCCAGATCGGATCCTGGCGCGTAAAAGACAGCCCAACGATTGTTCCATCTTTTCCCACAACGTTTTTCACGGCTTCGTAAAGAAACCGAGCAGGACTACCCAGACTGCGATCAATCTTGAGGGCCTTTGCTGCGGCCCGAACGAGAACTGTATCGCCTTTTTCCAGCCCTAATAAATGCAGGTCCTGTGAAATCCTTTCAACAGGGTTCATGGTACCTCCTTTATACACCGTGTAATATCTACCACGACGCCCCTGATATCCTATTTTAGAGGACGCCGGATTAAGAAAGATTTATGCTGTGTAATGTAGCCAGTTGCCTGTAGTCTGATGGGGTTAATAGCACCTCTCCTATGATCATCGAGTCGTTTCCCCGTTACATGTTGTTAAGCTGTGCATTTTTTCAAACTGAGCCACTGATATCAAGTGATAAGAGTTTTCGAGGTGTTACGCATGTAAGTTTCTGCAGGTCTTTATTTTACCAATATATCCTTGTATTTTGGTTAATTAGTTTCACCTGCTTTCAAACCCAATTCTTTATTAAGGTCTTTTGCTTAGAAATCTGTCATAACCCCGCTAGCCTTTAAGGTGTCCAGCAATGTTCATGCCGCCGCAACCGCGTTTCCGCTTCTATCACTCTGGCGCTAATTATGTTTCAGCTGCCCGCGATTTACTTTTGGGAAATTTGCTGAAAGGCAATTCTGTCGCCGAGGTGGAGCAGCGCGCCGCAAAATTTACAGGCGTTGATCATGCCATCGCCATGCCGCAGGGGCGGGTGGGCATCTATATGCTGCTGTCCGCACTGTTAAAGCCGGGGCAGAAGGTGATCATGTCGCCCTATACGCTGTATGATGTCGTGAATATGGTAATCTGCGCGGGTGGCGTGCCGGTGTTTGCGGATTTGGAAACGGATAGCTGCAACATATCCGCAGATGAAGTGGAACGCCTGATTGATGCGCAAACCGGCGCGGTGATGGTGACCCATCTGCATGGGCTGATTTGCGATATTGAACGCATTTCCGCAATTTGCAAATCACGCGGTGTGCCGTTGCTCGAAGATGCCTGTCAGGCGTTTGGCGCGCAACTGGGGGGCCGCCGTGCGGGCAGTTTCGGCGATGCGGGGTTTTTCAGCTTTGGCCGGGCCAAAAACATCAATGCGTTTTACGGTGGGATGGTGGTTACCAGCCGGCGTGACCTGAACGATGCTGTCCGGGCCAAAATGTCATCACTTCCATTTGTCGATTTCAGTATATTAATGAAGCGGATCGCCCATTGCCTGGTTGGCGATATTCTGACATCTCCGCCTGTATTCTCCCTCTTCACTTTCTGGCTGTTTCGTTATGGCGCCTTGCATGATGTAAATTCGGTCAACAAACAGTTCGATACAGAAGACAATCCGGTGCGCAGAGAAACGATGCCTTCCGCGTATGCTGTAAATATTACGCCGATGCAGGCGCGGCTGATTGATGATCAAATTGACGAGGTGGATTCAAATACACGCAAGCGGCTGGCAATCGCCAAAATCTATCATGAAGGCCTGAAGGATATTCCGGGAATCCGTTTGCCGCCGATGCGTGACGACGGCTCGCATATTTATCTGTCTTTCCCGGTGCAGGTCGAAAATCGTCTGGCGGTGGTGAAATATCTTATGCAGCACGGTAGGGATTGCGTTATTCAGCACATTCGCAACACGGCTGAAATGGATTGTTTTAGCGATTTCGCGCGTGACTGCCCGCAGGCAAAGCGGACGGCGGAGCAGGTTTTGCTGCTGCCAACCTATCCCGGCTATAAACCAAGCGAGGCGGAAAAAAACATTGCGGTGCTACGGCGCTATTTCCATACGGGAAATCAATACTGAAGTGCGCGATGCGCTATCCGGCACGCATTGGCCATAATTGTAAAAGTAAGCGAGGGGGCGGGGGCGTTGGTGAAACCAGCGGAATCGCAGATATATGCGCCCGGCAGAAACGCCCCATTGACGCCGATTGGCCCTTCGCCCAGGGGAAGCGAGCCTGCGTAATGCGAACTGGTGGCGTGGCGGATTTTGGCAAGCGGCGGGATAAAAAACCCTTTTCTTCCGATTGTCTTTCGTATGCTGCG
This sequence comes from Pseudomonadota bacterium, assembly GCA_036758605.1. Taxonomy (GTDB): domain Bacteria; phylum Pseudomonadota; class Alphaproteobacteria; order UBA11222; family UBA11222; genus UBA11222. Next base: position 37,034 of record DAIOWE010000003.1, read on the forward strand.
CCACAAGCCGGGCACTTCAGTTAGCGCCTTCGGCCGCCGCGTCAGAGATAGCGCAAGCTGATCAGATTCCAAAAGCTTCAAGGCATATTGTTGGGAATAGTCTCCGTGTAAAAAGACCCGCCCCCAAAGAACCCGCCGCCGCAACAAATTTCCAATAGGCTGAAACAAAGGCCAAAACCAGACCGGAAAATAGTACCGCCATAAAAAATCTATTGAGGGGTACACCTGTATCATCGCCACGCGACCATCCATATGCCCGGGAATGCAGTACGCCAATAAATTCGTCATTGCGAAATGCTGGTCATCTTGCGGCTGTTTCAGGGGCAACCCTGTATAGATGATGGGAAATGTATAAACGCTGTTATCAGTGACAAGCGGTCCCGATCTGAGACCCAGGCTGCGCATCACGATCTCTGTGCTTCCTATGCACCCGGCGCAGGTAAAGACCCTGTCAAATGGCCCATGCTCCTGCTCGCCAGATTCGGTTTTCACTTTCAGCCGCAGTGGATTTGAATGCACAGCCAACACGGTTCCGCGTATGAATGATTGAATTAGGCCCGACCGCGCATATCGCTCAATATCACGCCGTGCGCTGTAGATTGAATCAGACGAACAACCTGTCATGCAGGCGCCAGAATATATGCATCGGTTTGATCGATCCTTTCGCGTTTCCAGCGCCAGGCGACCGGTCCCTGCCGCGACGCGAAAGGGCATTGCAGCGGCCGGATCATTTATTGCGTTTTGCAACTTGTCGAACACTGGAGGCCGCGTAATGGGGGGCCGGTTCACAAAATCATTGCCTAAATATGTTCCAAGCGGATCGTACCCGCCACTGATTCCTATCATTTCCGCGATCCGGCTGTAATAGGGCGACAGATCTGCGGCCTTGATTGGCCAGCCATGTAAATCATCATCGGTGAAAGGTAAGGATGAGGCCCCCCAGAAATTCGTCAAGCCGCCCCGCATTTCACTTTCCCAGACATTCCCCCAATCTGGTATCCGGCGTTTTGCTGGCTCCAACCCAAAATTGGTCTTTGGCGGTGGAAATTTCAGGCCAATGGTCCGCCGCATATGCCGGTATAAATCGCGGTGATAGGCACTGCTCCGATGGGCCGGTTCCTGATCCGTAAAGAAGGGCCCGGTTGGGTCTTCAGCCTGATCAAAAACTGTTACCTCTGCTTGCGGGCGCCATTCCTCAATGGCCCGTAATACTCCCACCGCAGCAGCCCCGCTTCCGATTATGGCAATCTTCAATGTCATTCTCTGTTTGTTATTCATGCGGGAAGATCTTGTGACGCTCGCCGCTTCCAGAGCCATTTTACATATTAGGATTGAACCCCTTGCTTCAATCAAAACGGGAATGGCTCCAACGAACAATTATTATCATAACGAAATAGAAATGGATAAGTGATTAGCGCCGAAGGGTGCGGCTGGGGATAAGGCCTGGGGGACCAGGCCCATCCACGTCAATTGCCGGGGGCTGCGAAGTGGCGGTCACCAAATCGCGGGTGGACTGGCCAAGCCGCGCGCACAGAATCAGCGACAGGTTAAACAATACGCGCGCCGCGATGGCGGGCATCTTTTCCATGATGCGGCGCACGAGTTCCTGGCTTAGCACCAGCAACTCGGCATCCTGTGTTGTGACCACATCCGCGGTTCGCGGTACTTCTGACAGATAGGCCAGTTCGCCGAAAATGTCTCCGCGTTTGAGGCGCGCTACTTCGGCCTTATCCGGGCCTGCCAGAACCCGGACTTCGCCCGATAAAATGACAAACATTTCCCGGCCCATCTGGCCGGCCTTCACGATAGGCATGTTTGTCCGGCAATGCAGAACCGATCCGGCGCGAATAAAAGACATAGCCTCGGGGTAGCTTAAGCCCTCCAGCAGCGGGATACCCGCAGTTGGCGATTGATTTAACTTGCGGGCCAGGAAATGCCAGAACTCATCATCCGCCATCGCGGCTTCAACCGGGGCATGTGCGTAATCGGGAAAAGTGCGCGAGAACCAGTTGCCTGTCTCGGTTGGATTTACCATCCCCCGGGCGATCTGAAGCAGCGGAGAGTTAACCCGCCCAAGATGCTGAAAATCTTCTGTCACCATCACCAGTGGCACCTGATAGCCAAGCACTTCATCCATGAAATTTTCACGAAACCGGCGATAGCCGAGACGTTGATACAGTGGCAACAGTGCGGGCGCGCATTGGGTGAAATCAAAACGGCTGCCATTCTGGCGGGCAATTTTATAGACGGCGCTTAACGCCAGTGACGCGGCCCTGCTGTTGGTCCATTTAGGGCTAATCACCAATTGGCCGCTAAGCGAAAGCGCGTCGATACTGAATTCCCGGAACGGACCAAAGCCGTCAAGCTGGGTAATCTCGGAAAGATTGTTGTCGGCCAGCCCGGTATTCAGGCGCGCGGTTGCAACAATTTCATGGGCGCCAGACTGGGCGACATAGATTTGCTTGCCCGATGCATCCAGCGGATCGCACACCCGTTTGGCGCGATGGTCTGCATAAGGGGGTTCGTCGCCAAATTCCTCGACCTTCACCCTGTAGCGGAAACGGTAAATCCTTTGGCGCTCCTCCTCGTCGCGCGCGACGAAGGCCTGAAGTCCCGAATTTTGGGGCGTCCCATCCTGCATCGGTAAAGACTGAATGAACAAGATGAATACCGGGTTAAAAGTGCATAAAAAAGAGGGGGCCGCAAAACCAGTATCCTGGCGCGGCCCCAGTTTTCAGCAGGGAAGACTCCGATGACTATTCGGAGGTACGCAACGCAACTAACTGGCGATATTCCCTAATTTCTTACAAACCATTCCTTCACGAGCAGCCGCTGGTGGCGCCGCAGGTGTTGCACTTCATGCAGGTGCCATTACGCACCAGTGTGAAATTGCCGCACTCGCCACAGCTTTCGCCCTCATATCCCTTGACCCGCGCTTCCATCAGCAGGCTGGTTTGTGTCGTGCTGCCCCCGCTGCTTACGGACGTGCTCATGGCGAAGCTTTCGGTTGTGATCATGGGGCCCGTGCCGGTGCGCATTTCGCTTAGCAGGCTGGCCGCGGCTTCTTCCTGCTCAACAATCGCTGGCCGCTCGGCACCGCCGGGCAGTACGACAAGACGGCTGCGCACAAAGCCGGTGCTGGTAACTTTCTGCACCTGGCCGGTCACTTCTTCGATGCCTGATCCCATCGCATCAAAGCGGTATTCGTTGGGTTCCACATGCGCCAGATCGCCGCGACCCAGATAAGAGATCGCCAGTTCCCGGAACACATAATCGACAATCGATGTGGCGCTTTTGATCACATCATTGCCCTGTACCATGCCCGCCGGTTCAAAGCGGGTGAAGGTAAATGCGTCGACAAATTCTTCCAGTGGCACGCCATATTGCAGGCCGATGGAAATGGCGATGGCGTAATTGTTCATCAGGCTTCGGAACGCGGCGCCTTCCTTGTGCATGTCGATGAAGATTTCACCCAGCTTGCCATCTTCATATTCGCCGGTGCGCAGATAGACCTTGTGTCCGCCGACGGTCGCCTTTTGTGTATAGCCCTTGCGGCGATGCGGCAAACGGCGGCGTTCTGCGTTCTTCTTTTCGATCTCCATGGTGCGGTTGGCCAGTTGTTCTGCGACAAGCTGCGCACGCATGGCGGCTGGCGCCTCAATAACGGATTGCGCCGTTTCCTGGGCGACAGAGGCGTCATTATCCAGAATTTGGGCATTCAGCGGCTGGCTCAGTTTGGAGCCGTCGCGATATAGCGCGTTGGCCTTGATGCCCAGACGCCAGGATTTCATATAGGCGCCGGAACATTCCGCAATGGTGGCGTCATTAGGCATATTGATGGTCTTGGAGATGGCGCCGGAAATAAACGGCTGGCAGGCCGCCATCATTTCGATATGGCTATCCACACTCAGATAGCGCTTGCCGATGCGCCCGCATGGATTGGCGCAGTCAAACACCGGCAGATGTTCGTCTTTGAGACCCGGCGCGCCTTCCAGCGTCATGGTGCCGCAGCAATACAGGTTTGCGGCATCCATATCGGCCTGGGTGAAGCCCAGCGCTGTCAGTAGATTGAAGTTCATGTCTTCCAGTTGTTCCAGGGAAAGCCCCAGAACGCCGGTGCAGAAATCCTCGCCTAGCGACCATTTGTTAAAGACGAACTTGATGTCAAAAGCAGACGCCAGCCCGGCCTCGATGGCTTCCAGTTGCACGTCGCCAAACCCGCGCGCGCGCAGCGTATCGTGATTGATCCCGGGTGCCCCGTTCAATGTGCCACGGCCAACGGCATAATCGATAATGGCGTCAATTTCGGCTTGCGTATAGCCCAGCACCTGCAATGCGGGCGGTACGGTCTGGTTGATGATCTTGAAATATCCGCCGCCCGCCAGTTTCTTGAATTTCACCAGGGCGAAATCCGGCTCTATCCCGGTGGTGTCGCAATCCATGACCAGGCCGATGGTGCCGGTTGGTGCAATCACGCTGGCCTGCGCATTGCGATAGCCATGCACCTTGCCCAATATCACGGCGCGGTCCCAGGCCGCCCGTGCGGCGGCGATCAGCGCCGTGTCGGGGCAACTGGCGGCGTCCAGCGGCACAGGCAGGGTCTGCAATTCTTCATAGCCGCAGGTTTCACCATGCGCCGCGCGTTGATGATTGCGCATCACCCGCAGCATCGCATCCGCATTTTTCTCATACCCAGGAAAGGCGCCAAGCTCGCGCGCCATCAAGGCCGAGGTTTCATAGGAAACGCCGGTCATCAGCGCGGAAATTCCCCCGGCAATGGCGCGCCCCTCAGCGCTGTCATAGCCAAGCCCCATGCCCATCAGCAACCCGCCAAGATTGGCAAATCCAAGCCCAAGGGTGCGATATTTATAGGACAGTTCGGCGATTTTCTGCGATGGGAACTGCGCCATCATCACGGAAATTTCCAACACGATGGTCCATAGCGACGCCGCATGCGAAAAGCCCGCCACATCAAACGCGCCAGCGCCATCCTGGAAACGCATCAGATTGAGCGAGGCCAGATTGCAGGCGGTGTCGTCCAGGAACATATATTCCGAGCATGGATTGGAAGCGCGGATCGGTCCGCTTTTGGGGCAGGTATGCCAGTCATTGATGGTGGTGTGGAACTGCAACCCCGGATCGGCGGACGCCCACGCGGCCTCGCCAATGCGATCCCACAGCTTGCGCGCGGGCAGGGTTTTGGTCACAACGCCATCGGTACGCCGGGTCAGGGACCATTCCCCATCTTCTTCAACTGCTTTCAGAAACGCGTCTGTTACCCGTACGGAATTATTGGAGTTTTGTCCCGAGACAGTCAGATAGGCTTCGGAATCCCAGTCGGTGTCAAAGGTTGGGAAATCAATTCGCTTATGGCCCTGACGGGCAAACTGAATCGAACGCTGAATATAATTTTCGGGCACCATCATGGCGCGGGCGTTGCGGATTTCCTGACGCAATGCGGGGTTCTTTTTGGGATCAAAACATTCATCCCCGTCGCTGCTGCAATTGACGCAGGCGCGGATAATGGCGTTCAGATGCTTGTCCAGTAATTTGGAACCGGAAACCAGCGCCGCGACTTTTTGCTCTTCGAGCATTTTCCAGTCGATGAAGGTCTCAATGTCCGGGTGATCCACATCCACGATCACCATTTTCGCGGCGCGCCGTGTGGTGCCGCCGGATTTGATGGCGCCCGCAGCGCGGTCGCCGATGCGCAAAAAGCTCATCAGGCCGGATGATTTTCCGCCACCCGAAAGCGATTCGTTCTCGCCGCGCAGGGCTGAAAAGTTGGAACCCGTGCCCGAACCATATTTGAACAGGCGCGCCTCACGCACCCACAGATCCATAATGCCGCCTTCATTCACCAGATCGTCACTGACGCTCTGAATGAAACAGGCATGGGGTTGCGGGCGCTCATAGGCGCTGAGCGAGCGCTGCACCTCGCCGGTGGTGTGATCCACATAGAAATGGCCTTGCGCCGGTCCATCAATGCCATAGGCCCAATGGAGGCCGGTGTTGAACCATTGCGGGCTATTGGGCGCGCACATCTGGCTGGCCAGCATATAGCGATGCTCATCATAAAAGGCGCGTGCATCGTCCTGCCCATCGAAATAGCCGCCCTTCCAGCCCCAATAGGTCCACGCGCCCGCCAGACGGTCAAATACCTGTGTTGCCTGCCTTTCGGGGCCAAAGCGCTTGGTCGGGTCGATGTGCTCCATTACGGTGTCGTCTGCGGTGTGGCGCCATAACCAGGCCGGCACATCGGCTTCCTCGACAGGACGAAGCTCAACAGGAACCCCGGCTTTACGGAAATATTTTTGCGCCAGAACGTCACAGGCCACCTGGCTCCAACTGGCCGGGACGCGGATATCTTCCAAACGGAATACAATCGATCCGTCGGGATTACGGATCTCGCTATTCGCTGTGCGGAACGCGATGCTATCGTAGGGTGACTTGCCTTCGACCGTGTAGTGACGCTTGACGCGCATATTATCTGCCCCGACTTACTATCTATGTTTACGTTGGTCTGGATCGGGTGGTGATGTCGACGAAACAAAAGCTGGAAATTGTCCTCCCGCTGCTTTGGTCTCAATACTACATCTGGTGTCCCACTCCCCAGGGACCACCAAGACTAGGGGATAGGAAAAAATGCGCAACAACATTTTGTGGATAAAAAATGAATTTCCACAAGATAATAGGCTGTGCATAACTTTTACTTTAATTACCAATATGAAAAAATATAAAATTAAATCAGATAGTTATGTATAAAACTGAATGTAAAAACTGATCGGATCGGCGATGTAAAAATAATTTCTGTCCGGTCCCCAAAATAATAATGATGCAGCACCGGGCTGGACGATGGACACAGCGGGTGTCATATTCGCGTCGAATTACGCTATTATTCGGGAGCTGGATCGTTACTGATTGAATCGCAACACCCCCTTCGTCATTGCGAACGAAGTGAAGCAATCCAGGAGTCACACGCGCAAGCCTGCGATTTTGGCCACTGGATCGCCATGCCGTTTACGCGGCTCGCAATGATGGTGGAGGGGGCCGTTGCGATTAAAAGGAATCCCGCTCCTGCTATCACCTGAGAGGAATGTAATGAGCCTGCTAATCAAACAGCTTTTTACCTGGTGGGATGGGCAGAGCGCGGGAACGCGGCTGTGGACCTGGCGCAAGGGGGTGCGGGTCGGCACCGATTCTCAGGGCAACATCTATTACCGCGAACGCAAGCGGGACCGCCGCTGGGTGATCTATAACGGCGAGGTGGACGCCTCCCGCATACCGCCGGAATGGCATGGCTGGCTGCACCATACGGTGGATGAATTGCCCGGCGAATCAACACACAGGCGCAAGAAGTACGAGAAGCCCCATCTGTCGAATCAAACGGGCACGCCAAATGCCTACCGTCCCATGGGCAGCATCCTGAAGGGCGCCGGCAACCCAAAAGCTGCGGGCGCCTATGAAGCCTGGAAACCGGAAGCATAATCATGGGTGGAAATATTGTTGAAACATTGATCGGCGCTGCGGTACTGGCGGTTGCGGGCATCTTTCTGGCTTTTGGCTATTCGACCAGTAGTATCAACAGCGATGGCGGCTTCAGACTTATTGCCAAATTTGACCGGGTTGACGGGCTGACGACGGGTAGCGATGTGCGCATGTCGGGTATCAAAATAGGCACAGTGGTCGATCAGCGGCTTGATCCGGCAACCTATCAGGCCGTGATCGAGATGGATATTGACCGGAAGGTGCAACTGCCCGATGATTCGTCAGTCAAGATCACCAGCGAGGGGTTGCTCGGCGCCACCTATATGTCGCTGGAAGCGGGCGGCAGCGAAGATCTTCTGGAAAACGGCGGCGAGATTCGCTTTACCCAGGGCTCCATTGATATCATGAGCCTGATTGGCCAGGCCATATTCTCGGCAACCGGTAAGACCGAAGAGAAAAAATGACAGCATCCGACGCACCGGCTTGCGCCGCCAGCCAGCAATGGCAAGCGGAATCCTATGCGCGCAACGCCCGGTTTGTGGCCGATCTGGCGCGGCCCGTAGTTGATCTGCTCAACCCCAGGCCCGGAGAGGAGATACTTGATCTCGGCTGCGGGGATGGGGCGCTGAGCCTCACCATTGCAGCCAGCGGCGCAATCATTACAGGCATAGACCCCAGCCCCTCTCTTGTGGCGGCGGCGCGCGCTGCGGGCCTTTCCGCCGTGCGGGGCGATGCGACGTCGCTGCCTTTCACAAACTGTTTTGATGCGGTTTTCACCAATGCAGTGTTGCACTGGATATCGAAACCCGATGCGGTGATTGGTTCTGTCGCAAAGGCATTGCGCCCCAGCGGGCGCTTTGTGGGGGAGTTTGGCGGGCATGGCAATGTGGCGGCCATCGTGGTGGCCCTGCGCGCCACGGCCCGCAGACATGGTCTGGATGAAAGCCAGGTTTCGCCGTGGTTTTACCCGACGCCTGCGGAATATGCGGACAGGCTGACGCGCGGTGGATTTCACGTTGACACGATCGAATTAATACCCCGCCCTACGCCGCTGCCAACCGGCATTGAGGGCTGGCTGGATACGTTCCGGGCGCCATTTTTTCAATCATTACCCGGCGAAAAGCGTGCTGCGGTTCGTCAGGAAATTATCGACCTGCTGGCGCCGTCCTTGCGTGATTCACAGGGCAACTGGACGGCGGATTATGTCCGGCTGCGGTTTGCGGCGCATCTGGTGGCCTAGAGTATCCGTTTCAGCTTGACGCCAACCGCGTCATTGCGAGCGAAGCGTGGCAATCCAGAGTCTCACGGAAAAGCCTGTGTTTGGGATTCTGGATTGCCACGCTTCGCTCGCAATGACGTTGCTTGGTGTGCCGAATAAAATAATTTCGGAGAGACTTGGTCATGAAACTAAAATTACTTCTTATGGCGTCTGTTTTGTTGTGCCCTGCTTCTGGCCGGGCGCAAGTGATTATTCCCCCGGACTCCACGCCTGAAACGCTGGAAGTGCCCAGTCTGGAAGAGGAACTTGGCGGCGTTGCGCCATGGTCACAGGTTC
>DAIOWE010000003.1:46176-59570 GCA_036758605.1 Pseudomonadota bacterium
GAAGTGCCCAGTCTGGAAGAGGAACTTGGCGGCGTTGCGCCATGGTCACAGGTTCCACCAACGGGCGCGCAACCGGCGGTGGCTGAAACCGAAGAAGAACGGCGGGCCAAGACCGTGCGTCTGAACGGACTGGACAAGATCACTGGGCGGATCATGTCCTTTGATGCGCCGGTGGATGCGCCAACCCTGTTTGGCGCGTTGCAGATTACAGCCCGCACCTGCCACAAACGCCCGCCCGAAGAAACGCCCGAAACCAGCGCCTATCTGGAGATCGCCGATTTTGGCGCCGCGGCGGCTGCCAGCAGCGGCAAGGCCAGGGGACAACCTATATTTTCGGGCTGGATGTTTGCGTCAAGTCCCGCACTTTCGGCGCTGGAACACCCAATTTACGATGTCTGGGTGATTGATTGCAGAACATGAGCGCCGCTACAGGGGGCGGGCATGGCATAAAAATCGCCACTGCTGTTGATGGCCCGGCGCAATAACTGCTGATAGCGGATGCGCGGAATTTCGACGCCCCCGAAACTGCCCAGATGCGGTGTCAGGAATTGGGTATCCAGCAGTTGAAAGCCGCCCGCGCACAGGCGGCCCGCAAGATGCGTCAGGGCGACTTTGCTGGCGTCGCGCACAAGGCTGAACATGCTTTCGCCAAAAAATGCCGCCCCGATTTGCACGCCGTAAACACCGCCGACAAGCTGCTCGTCTATCCAGCATTCAACGCAATGGGCATGGCCCTGTTCGAACAGGGCAGTGTAGAGGCGGATGATCTGTTCATTGATCCAGCTATCTTCATGCCCTGGCCGTGGCGCCGCACACGCACGCATGACCTGTTCGAAAGCGGTATCGACGCGCACCACAAAATGGTCCGCGCGTATGGTGCGGGCCAGTCTGCGCGATACATGAAATCTGTCCAGCGGCAAAATGCCGCGCATTTCAGGATCAAGCCAGAACAGCTCCGGATCGTCCCGGCTTTCAGCCATGGGAAAATATCCGTGAGCATAGGCGCGCAGCAGCAGTTCCGGCGTCAGTTCAGGCATTTAACACATGATCTTCTCAGCGGTTAGCGAGACGGGTCTCAAGCCAGTGAATATCATATTCGCCATTTATAAAATCCGGCTCCTCCAGCAGGGCGCGATGCAAATCCAGTGTCGTTTCGACGCCATCAATGACGAACTCGTCCAGCGCGCGGCCCAGACGCATCAGGCATTCATGCCGGTCGCGACCATGCACGATCAGCTTGCCGATCATGCTGTCATAATAAGGCGGTATCCGATAGCCCGCATAGGCGGCGGAATCGACGCGCACGCCAAGTCCGCCAGGCACATGGAAATTCTTTATGGCGCCAGGACTGGGGACAAAGGTTCTGGGGTGTTCGGCATTGATTCGGCATTCAATGGCGTGGCCACGCAGAACAACATCTTCCTGTTTGAAACCAAGCGGCATTCCGCTGGCGACACGAATTTGCTCGCGCACCAGATCGATGCCGGTCACCATCTCGGTCACGGGGTGTTCAACCTGTAGACGGGTGTTCATTTCGATAAAATAAAATGCGCCGTTCTCGTACAGAAATTCAATCGTACCTGCGCCCAGATAGCCAATTTTCTCCATGGCCTTTGTCACGATGCGGCCGATCTCGCGGCGTGCGGCGTCGTTCAGTGCAGGCGATGGCGACTCTTCAAGAACTTTTTGATGCCGCCGTTGCAGCGAGCAGTCACGTTCGCCCAGATGCACTACATTGCCGTGCGAATCCGCCATGATCTGAATTTCAATATGGCGTGGATGGCCCAGATATTTTTCCAGATACATGGCGTCATCGCCAAAGGCTGCACGCGCCTCGTTACGCGCAGTGGCCAGCGCCTCCGCCAGCATGCCTGCATCTGTGGCCACCTTCATGCCGCGCCCGCCGCCACCCGCGGCCGCCTTGCATAGAACCGGATAGCCGATCCTGGCGGCAATTTCCGCTGCATCGCTATCGTTTACAGCGCCGGGGGAACCAGGCACCACCGGAATTCCAGCGGCAATCATGGCCTGCTTGGCGGCGATCTTGTCGCCCATGGTGCGAATATGTTCCGTGCGCGGCCCCACAAACGTAATCTTGTGCGCCGCCAGTATTTCGGCAAAATTCGCATTTTCGGAAAGAAAGCCATAGCCGGGATGCACGGCGTCCGCGCCGGTAATTTCACACGCGGTAACGATGGCTGGAATATTGAGATAGGACTTTGCAGCGGCGGGCGGACCAATGCACACGCTTTCATCGGCCAGCCGCACATGCATGGCCTCCGAATCCGCCGTCGAGTGCACCGCGACCGTCGCAATCCCCATCTCCTTGCAGGCACGATGGATACGCAATGCAATTTCGCCGCGATTGGCGATCAGTAATTTTTTGATCATGTGCTGGCCCAAACTATTTTTAGCCTGCGTGTCATTCAATGATAACCAGGGGTTCGCCGAATTCCACCGGCTGTCCATCCTTGACCAGAATCCGCGCCACCTTGCCGGATTTCGGCGCGGCAATCGGGTTCATGGTTTTCATGGCCTCGACAATGAACAGCGTCTGGCCGGTTTCCACTGCATCGCCTACCGCAATGAAGGGGGTGGCCCCCGGTTCCGGCGCCAGATAGACCGTGCCAACCATGGGTGATGTGACGGCGCCGGGGTGCGCGCCCAGGCTTTCCGCAATTACAGGCTGGGCTGCATGGGATATCGCCGGTGCGGCATACTGTACCGGCACTGCGGCGCCGGGCTGACGCGCCACGCGCACCCGCAATCCTTCATGCTCGATTTCGATTTCGGTCAGTCTGGTTTCATCGAGAAGCTCCGCAAGTGCGCGGATCATGTCCCGGTCGATTTTATTTTTGTTCATGCTTTTTTCCGTTAACTCAGGACGTCTGCGAGCGCGTCCAGCGCCAATATATATCCCCGCGCGCCAAAGCCGCAAATCAGGCCCAATGCCGCAGGGGTAATGTAGGAGTGATGACGAAATGTCTCGCGCTGAAACAGATTCGATAGATGCACCTCAACAATGGGTTTGTCGACGGCGCGCAAGGCGTCCAGGATTGCAACCGATGTATGGGTATAGGCCCCGGCATTGATGATGATGGCATCGGCATTATTGCGCGCCCATTGAATCCAGTCCACCAGTTCGCCTTCATGGTTTGACTGACGAAAATCCAGTTGCCAGCCATGCGCCGCTGCAGACTTGTTCATCAGCAGATGAATATCGTCAAGGGTCGTCGTGCCATAAATCTCTGGCTCGCGCGTACCAAGCAGGTTCAAGTTCGGGCCGTTAAGCACAAGAATCAGCGCCGGCATGGGGTCTCCCAAATCATTTGTCCCCGCTTTGTAGCCTGACCGGGCCCGTCTGGGAAGTGCCTCGCAATTATGACAGGGCGGCGGCTATTTTGTCGGCAAACGGCTGCAGGACCGATTTATCGACCATATTGCGCGCATGCAGGGCAAGTTCATCGCCCGTATGGCGGGGAATGACATGGAAATGAACATGGAACACGGTCTGTCCCGCCGCACTGCCATTAAACTGGTACAGGCCAACGCCGTCCGGCTTCAGCGCGGTTCTGACGGCCTGGGCGATGCGATGGGTGGCACGAATCAGAATGGCGGCCTCATCGGCGCTGATCTCATGGATATTGGCCGCATGGCGCTTTGGGATGATCAGGCAATGGCCGGGCGATTGCGGCATCACATCCATGAAGGACAGGGTGTCCTGATCTTCATGCACTTTTACCGCGCCCATCTCGCCGCGCAGAATCTTGCAAAATATACAGTTGGGATCGCTGCTCATTCTTCTTGCTCCTCCTCGGTATTTTTCCGGAACGGGGAATGCCCGGTCAGCATATGCGAATCCGAAATGACATGCGCGCGTTCCTGCGCCAGAAAATGACGTATCGCGTCGCGCAGGCGCGGGTCTTTAATCCAGTGGGCGCTGTAGGTCAGGTTCGGTAAATATCCGCGCGCCAGCTTGTGCGCACCCTGTGCGCCAGCTTCCACACGCGATAGACGGTGCGCAATGGCGAATTCGATGGCCTGATAATAGCAGGCCTCGAAATGCAGGAACGGATGCTCTTCGATACATCCCCAGTTGCGCCCGAACAGGGCTTCGCCGCCAATAAAATTGATGGCCCCCGCAATGGGCCGCCCCTCGCGGCTGCATATAACCAGCGCAATTTTATCAGGCATGGATGCGCCGATCAGGCTGAAAAATTCCCGCGTCAGATAGGGTTGTCCCCATTTGTTGCGACCGGTATTCAGATAGAAGCGGTAAAAGGCGTCCCAATGCGTTTCCCTGATCGCATCGCCGGTCAGCATTTCTATCGCAATGCCGTTCGCTGTGGCCTCGCGGCGTTCTTTGCGGATCTGTTTACGCTTGCGCGAATTCAGGCTGTTCAGAAAATCATCAAAATTCTGATAGCCCTGATTCAGCCAATGGAACTGATAATCCGTGCGCTGCAGAAAACCGGATGCGCCAAGCGTTTCCCATTCCTCTTTTTCCAGAAACGTGACGTGCAGCGATGAAACACCTGATTTACTGGCAATTTCTATGCTGGACTGGATCAGCAGCGCGCGATGCTGCGCGGCGTTGGCGTGCGGGCGAATAAGAATGCGGCGGCCGGGGGCGGGGGTGAACGGCACACAGACCTGCAGCTTGGGATAATATTGCCCGCCCGCACGGTGAAAGGCGTCGGCCCAGGCATGATCGAATACATATTCGCCATAAGAATGCGATTTGAGATACATCGGCATGGCGCCAAGAAGTGCGCCATCCGGCGTTTCCAGCAAAATATGGCGCGGCGCCCAACCGGCCCGATCCGATGCCGACCCGGATTTTTCCAGCGCCCCCAAAAAAGCATGCGACAAAAACGGATTGCCGGGAATTTCTTCGCCGTGCGGCAGCCCGGCCGGGTTGGCGCAGGCGTCCCATTGCGCGGCACTGATCGCATCAATGTTTTCGATGATGCGGACGCGAATCTGCCCGTTTTTGTCAGGCATGAAATCCCTCAAAAATAAAACTGTCCGTATAGTGCTTGGCGATGGCTACTTGCTGTGGCGTGCGTACTGTCCAGCATATCAGCGGAATGCGCTGGCGTCGCACGGCGCGGGTTGGCGGTCCAGGCAGATCCCGGACATTGTAGGACACGAAATGCGGCTGGCTTGTTTCGCAGCTCCATAATTTACCCCAGGCCAGGCGCTGCCGCCAGGGCATGCCGGGTTCTGGCCTTGAAACAAAATTCTGTGCAATCTGGCCACGGACAAATGCAGGGGCGTTTTCCACAAACCAGGCGACGCTTGCCGGATTGAAGGACTGCACGGCGAACGGGCCATCATACTGCGCCAGCAATTCAGCGATGTGGGCCTCCAGCGGACCGATGCGACCGGCCTTTGGTACTTTTATTTCAATCAGCAGCGGTGTACGCCCCCCCACGGCATCCAGCGTATCGGCAAATGTTGGAATGGTTTCATTGCTACCAAGAAGACGCAGCTTGCCCAGCGCCCGATGGTCCATGCTTGCGGTTGGGCCCTGTACGCTGGTCATGCGGTCCAGCGTGAAATCGTGAAATACGATTGGCGCACCGTCCCCTGCGGCCTGCACATCCAGTTCCATGCCATAGCCGTTCTGGACGGAGGCCTGAAACGCCGCCAGGCTGTTTTCAGGCGCAGCGCCGCGATTATCAAACAGGCCGCGATGGCTATAGAGATATTTGGTCAACCATTCGGTCATGGTCTTACCGGGCTGACTCAATGGCGAAAATGCCTGCTATTTCAACGGCCACATCGAAAGGCAGGCTGTTACATCCCACCGCAAAGCGTGCATGGACGCCTTTTGCGCCAAACACATCGGCGATCAAATCCGACGCGCCATTAATGACGGCGGGATGTTCGCCGAATTCCGGCGTGGCATTGACGAAACCTTCGATGCGCACACATTGCCGCACCTGATCCAGATTGCCAGCGCAGGCTTCGCGCAGATGCGCCAGCATATTCAGGGCGCATAATCGCGCGGCCTGCTGAGCCTGCGCAACATTAAAGGCCGCGCCGCATTTGCCGCGAAATTCCAGTCCCTGTGGCCCCACAGGCACCTGGCCGGAAATAAACACCAGATTGCCGCTGATCACATAAGGCGTATAATTTGCCGCCGGTGGCCGGGGGGTTGGCAGTTCAATTCCCAATTCTGCCAGGCGCTGCGCTATGATATTGGTCATTCAAAGACTCCTGCATTATTTAACCATGATACCACTGGATTGAAAATAACAGCATGACAAGTTCTGCCCCTACCATGCCCGCAGAGTGGGAGCCACATCAGCGCACCTTCATGGCCTGGCCCTGCCGTGACAAATTGTGGGGCAGTCCGCCAGCGATGGAACGGGCGCGGCTTGCTTATGCCACAGTGGCGCGGGCGATCACGCGGTTTGAGCCGGTCACAATGATTGCGCGTCCCGAACATATGGGGGCGGCGGCTGCTATCTGCGGGGCGGATGTTACGGTCATCTCCCATGAAATTGACGATTCCTGGATGCGCGATACGGGCCCCACCTTTGTGCGCGACGGGCAGGGCGGGCTTGCCGGGGTGCAATGGCGCTTTAATGGCTGGGGCGGTAAATATGTTCCCCATGACAGGGATGCGGGTATTGCGACGGCGCTGTTGCGTGATCTGGGGCTTGCATGCCATGCGGCCCCGCTATTCGCTGAAGGGGGCGCGCTGCATGTCGATGGTGCGGGAACCCTGGTCACGACAGAGCAATGCCTGCTAAATCCCAACCGTAATCCGGCCATGAGCCGCATAGACGTTGAAGCGGTTCTGAAAGATATGCTCGGTGTGCACAAGGTGATCTGGCTGGAACAGGGGCTTAGTGGCGATGAAACGGATGGTCATATCGACAATGTCGTCTGTTTTGCCGCCCCCGGTCGCGTAATCCTGCAGGGGTGCGACGATCCGGCGGACGCCAATTATGCCATTGTTGCAGATAATCGCGCGCGTCTGAAGGCCGCGCGTGATGCGCGCGGAATGCAGCTGGAGATCGTGGAATTACCCGCGCCCCGCGCACGTCTGGATAATCGCGGCGATCGCCTGACGCTATCCTATGTGAATTTTTATCTGACGAATGGCGGGCTGATCATGCCCGCGTTTGACGATCCGGCTGATGCGCCAGCGCAGCAGACACTTGCGGCGGCATTTCCCGGCCGCATGATCGTGCAGTTACCTGCCCTGGATATTGTTCAGGGCGGCGGCGGCATTCACTGCATCACGCAGCAAATGCCAGCCGGTTAATGTTCGCGTCGGCTGATCAGGTTCAGATTACGCGAGCGGCGGTTTTTCTCGCGATACATGGCGCGATCAGCCTTGAGCAGCAGGTCTTCAGGCTGTGACCAGCCAGCATAATCTGCGGAACCAATGCTGGCCCGGATCGGAATAGAAATACCATCATAGGTCAGATTGCTGCCATTGAGAATTTGCCGCAATATTTCCGCGCGCTTGCGCCCGACCTGTTTTACGGCATGAATAAACAGCACAGCATATTCGTCGCCGCCAAACCGTGCGACAAGATCGGTCTTGCGCACATTGCTCAGCAGCAACTCCCCAACCCGGCGCAGCACCATATCGCCTGCCTGATGCCCATAGGTGTCGTTGATCGCCTTGAAGCCATCAAGGTCAATAAAGGACAGGACGCCTTCCTCGTTATAGCGGCGCGCCGATTGCAGGGCGCGGCTCAATCCCTCCATAAAGCCGCGCCGGTTCAGCAGCCCGGTAAGCTCGTCCGTACTTGTCAGGGATTCCAGATGGTGGATGCGGGCTTCCTGTTCGGCCAGGCGCTGTTCGGCCTGTGCCGCAAGATTGAGCACCTGGGTGATGAAGGCGCTGCCTCCCGGCTCTTGGGCATAGTTCTGGATTTCACACAGTTTGCGCAATTGCTGTGCCGTACCGGTGGCAAGCCCGTGTGAGGGATGCTGATGTGGCTGCTTGACTAAAGTCTGGCTCATTTTGGTTTTCCTGAAGTAGCGGTTTGCTTCCCCAATATTTTAATCCAGGCTTGAAATGCATGCTTCGTGCCAGAAAAAATTCCAGGAAAACTACCAAAAAAGGCGCTGAACTCTGCGTTGCCCGGTAATAAACTCCCCCTGATGGGAAAATATTTCCGTATCTCACGCGGAAATGTCTTATTGGATGATCTTTTTTGTGGCTTTCATGCGAAGGCCAGTGTCGCAATCTGCGAATCTCTATAAGCTTAAGTCTTGATTATGTTTGCCAAAGTGCAGCGCCGGGAAATAATTGCATGAAGAATATCTGGATTGGGGGCCTGGCAACGGGGCTGCTGGCGGTGCTGATGACGTCTGTTGGGGGGGGGGTTGGCAATGCTGTGGCGGTCGAGGCGCTGGCCGTTCATCCGCCCATGCTGTCGCACCGGGCCATTTACAAGGTGTCGCTTGCGCCGGGGCACAATCGTGGGCAGGTTTCCAGCGTTGACGGCCGCATGGTTTCGGAATGGCAGGAAACCTGTGACGGCCTTATCTCGGAACAGCGCATCGTAACAGACATGCTCGACGAAGCGGGCGAGATGTCCCTGAGTGATATTTCAGCTTCATCCTGGGAGTCGCAGGACGGTCTGCGTTTCCGGTTTTCGATGCGCCAGCGGCTGGATAACAAACTGGTAGCCGAATATGACGGTATTGCTGAATATCCCACCGCATTGGGGCAGGGGGCGGCGACCATACGCAAGCCCGACGAAAAAGAGATAAAATTGCCACCAGGTGTTCTATTCCCCAGCGGTTATATGCAGGCATTGCTGGACGCTGCGCGCGCCGGGAAGAAAAATCTGGCCCGCCAGGTGTTCGATGGCACGTCCGAATCTGACTATTATCAGGTTGTCTCATCGATTGGCGCGGGGACAAACATTGCTGCACAACAAGCGCAGGAGCCGTCAAAAAATCCCGGCGAACATAAATCGGTACTAAAGGCAATTTCGGGCCTGACATGGTGGCCCGTGCAGGTATCCTATTATGGATTGCAGGATAATGAGGGCCTGCCAGAGTTCGAGATGGCTTTCAAATTATATGATAACGGGGTCAGCGCCGATTTAATCCTGGATTATGGCGCATTTGCACTGTTTGCATCCCTGCAGCGTATCGATACATACAAGCGCCCCGACTGTTAAAATCCGAGCAGGTCCAGTTTCGTCTCGATGAAAGCGCGCGCGTCAGGCCAGTCGCTGGTATGTAGATGACAGTTCTGGGCAGGCCCAACCAGTGCGGCCAGACGTTTGTCAGCGATAAAATGCAACAGAGATACGCTGCGGGCCTGTTCGGCCACTGCATCCAGATGCGGGGGTAAATCATCCAGAAAAAATACCGGCGCGTTTATCTGTTCCTCAAGATAACGCAGCGGAAGACCTTTTGAACCGGCATTGGCGACCAGCGGATAATCCATCCCGTGCCTGCGCAGCCAGCGCTGGCGCGCGGCATGTGCGGACGGCGGCACATTACTGAGAACAATGATTTGTGCACGCGCATTCAGCGCCTGCAACGCCTCGGCCGCACCATCTACGGGATCAAGCAGTTCCGTGTCCGTGTTAAAAAACGCGGCCAACAGATCTTTTACCTGTGCCTGTGTGCTGGCCTCGTTACTGCCCTGCCTGCGAATATTGCCAGTGATTGCAAAACTTTTCAGATCAAGCCAATGGCCGTTTCGATGCAGGAACCGTTCCAGGCCTGCGATAAAATAGGCAACCACCTCATCTGCATCGGTCACGATCAGGGGGCGCTGTGGGTCCAGCACCAGGTCTTCCAGCTGGCTGCGGACATGTGGTTCCATCTGGCTCAGCTCCAATCCGGCGCGGTATCGCCCAAAAGCAGGACACGCGCACGGGCGGGGTATTGCGGATCGATATCAGCAGCAGTACAAAATTCCAGCAGGCTGGGCTCATGGCCAAGCAGAAAGTCCAGGACGGCGCCCAGAAAAGCGGTATCTGTGACACTGGCTCGCACATCGGCGGGGTCCATGCCGGTCAAGTCAAGAAAACGCCCGCAAAGCGTTGATTCTGCAACAATATATGTTAATGCCTGTAAAGCCAGAGCCTCGGCCCAATCTTGTTTCATTTTGCCTCTGTGCAATTAAAATTAACTAGAATCTTACTTATTTTCTGTATTCATTCCTGTAATCTGGAGTAACTTCCCGGGTGGGGGAAGTTAACATATCAGACACAGTTAATTGTTAAATTTCCAGGTAAATGTGGTTTGAGGACCGCGCCTGAAGTGAAGAAGTTACACAAAACTTTGATAAGTGTACGCTTGTTATGATGGTAAGTCATAGATGAGCCAAGGAATGCGGGTGTTTAATACAGATGACCAAGACAGTCCTGATCTGCGAAGATAATAAGCTGAACATGAAGCTTTTTCATGATCTGCTCGTGGCGCATGGCTATTCCACCATCCAGACATCGGATGGTATGGAAGCTTTGGATCTGGCCCAAAAGCATAAACCTGATCTGATTTTGATGGATATTCAGCTGCCGGGTGTGTCCGGCCTTGAAGTAACCAAATGGCTCAAGGAAAATGACGATACAGTTCATATCCCGGTTATTGCCATCACGGCCTTCGCCATGAAAGGGGACGAGACGCGCATCAAGGATGGAGGATGTGAGGCTTATATCGCGAAACCGATCTCGGTCATAGATTTTTTGGCGACTATTCGCCGTTTCCTAGGATGAATAGAGATGCGTGAATGACTGCCCGGGTATTGGTAGTTGATGATGTTCCAGCGAATGTAAAGCTGCTCGAAGCTAAACTGAGCGCGGAATATTACGAAGTCATTACTGCGGTCAACGGCCAGCAGGCGATAGAAATCGCCGAGGCCGAGATGCCGGATATTATCTTGCTTGATGTGATGATGCCCGTAATGGATGGCTTTACGGCATGCCGCAAGCTGAAGGAAAACAGTCGGCTTCGCCATATACCGGTTATTATGATCACGGCGCTGGATCAGCCGTCTGACCGGGTGCAGGGCCTGTTGGCCGGCGCCGATGATTTTATCAGCAAGCCCATAAGGAACAATCCGCTTTTCCCGCGTGTTCGAAGCCTGATCCGGTTGAAAATGATGACCGATGAATTGCGCGCGCGTGATATCACGGGACAGAATCTTGGCTTGATGGATTTGCCCAACTGGGAAGATGGCGGTGACATTAAGGGACGCATCCTGATTGTGGATGATCAGGCGCGCTCCAGTGCGCGCATTAGCGGCGCGCTTAATGAAGGGGGGCACGAGGCCCGGGCCGTGGATGATTCTACTGAGGCCTTGCGGCTTGCCAGGGGCGGGGCTTTTGATTTGATCATCGTCAGCCTGTCCATGCGTAATTATGATGGCCTGCGACTATGTTCACAGTTCCGTACGGCGGAAGAAACCAGAACCGTCCCGCTGCTGATCATCGTTGAGGATCCCGAGGATAGCCGTCTGGCGCGCGGGCTTGATATGGGCATTAATGATTATCTCGTGCGCCCAATTGAAAGCAATGAGCTGTTCGCACGGGTGCGCACACAGTTGCGCTGGCACAGATACGAAGAAAAGCTGCGCCACAATCTGCATCTTAGTTTGCAGATGGCAGTTACGGACGCTTTGACCGGATTATATAACCGGCGCTATATGGAAACCCATCTTCAGATACTGACGCAGCGCGCAAAGCAGGAAGACCGGCCAATATCGCTGCTGATGATCGATATCGATTTCTTCAAAAATATCAACGATGCGCATGGCCATGATGCAGGCGACAGGATTTTGAAGCAGTTTTCAGCTGGGATTTCACGCAATATCCGTGGCATTGACCTGGCCTGCCGGTTCGGCGGCGAGGAATTTGTTGTCATCATGCCAGAAACGGACATGGCGATCGCATCACTGGTCGCAGAACGAATTCGTCAGTACACAGAAACATTTTCTTTTGACGTTGGCGGCGTGAACCCGGTGGCGATGACCACCAGCATAGGCGTTACCAGTCTGATTGGAAATGGTGATACGCCAGAGACTATTTTAAAGCGGGCCGACGACGCGCTGTACCGCGCCAAGAATGATGGCCGCAACCGGGTCAGCGAGCATATAGGCTGAGACCGGCCCGCGAACTGCTGCTGTCTAGTGATCCGTCCCATGTAAAATCTTGTGGCGCAATCCTGTGTCATAGGCGATGCCCGCCGGGCTTAATGTAATGGATTGTGGATAGGCCGATTGCGCCAGCGATTTGCGCTCCAGCGCCTTCCAGACCATTTCATTCGATAATCCGGTCGCATCCGAGGCGCGCACAGCGGCCTGGCCGATATGAAAATGATCGCCGTGGGGCCGGGGCAGCCGGCTGATCTGAAAGCTGCCATCTTCCAGCGCTGTTCCAGCCTCGGGGTGACGCGCCAGTTCCTGCAACAGTGTCAGGGTTTTCAGTTGTAGCATATTGAGATTAAGCGGGTTGGACTTTGGCGGCATGTGATTTCCAGCATGAGAATAGATACAATCCCCTGTTTATCCCCGTGCCAGCCAATCGGCAAGAGGCGGATATTTTTGGTGCGGCAAACGTCATTTTCATGGCATGCTGGCGTTAATAATAACACAGGGAGGGAAATTACATGCGCCTGTCAAAACCGCGTATCACGCCATTGCCGGAATCCGAATTGACGGAGGAACAGCTTAAAATAGTTGCACCCATGAAGCAGCGCTACGGCATTGTTTTCAATGTACTGAAAACCCTGATGCGGAATATGAACCTGCTGAACTCCTGGAATGGCTTTGCAGGGCATATTATGGGGACATCCTCGCTTGAGCCGCGCCACCGTGAAATGCTGATCATGCGGGTGGGATGGCTGACCCAGTCGGAATATGAATGGGGCCAGCATGTGCTGATGAGCGCGCCGGCGGGCCTCGTTCACGCCGATCATTTGCGCATCAAGGAAGGCCCGAAAGCCGCTGGCTGGAACGCGCTGGAAAGCGCTCTGCTACAGGCAACCGATGAATTGCTGGACGATGCGATCATCGAGGACGCGACATGGGATGCACTGACGAAGCATCTGAGTACGCAACAGATCATGGATGTCGTGTTTACCGTCGGCCAATATAATATGCTGGCCATGGCGCTGAACACGCTGGGTGTGCAACGCGAGGAAGGTGTTCCAGGATTTCCCAAATAGCGGTGGTCCCATATAGGGCCTGCGCAGATAACGCGCCCTGATCAAGCGGGCTTGACGAGATATTGTTACAATCTGTATGACCCAGCCACGGTCCCCTTCGTCTAGTGGCCTAGGACGTCGCCCTCTCACGGCGAAAACAGGGGTTCGAGTCCCCTAGGGGACGCCATAGCGCAGGGTGTCCGGCCCGGACACATAGGTAACAGATTGTACTTAAGACATAGGTGACACCC
>DAIOWE010000004.1:0-54954 GCA_036758605.1 Pseudomonadota bacterium
GCAAAATAGGCCGCATCGCCCTTATTCGCACCATCGGGTTTGCGCACTTCTGCACTGCCGCCATGGCAATCCACGCATCCCAGGATTACGCCCGGACTTGTGTGCATGCTGGCTGCATCACTTGATGTGTGACAGCTTTGACAGCCTGCGCTTTTCGCTGCCGCCTCCTCCTGACTTTGCGATGCGGGTGCAGGCGGCGTTGCGTTATAGGTAATCTCGCGAGGCTTTTCTTCGCCAGATGCATAGACGGCGCCGGCGCCCGGCAAAGTCAGGCCAACCACAAGCATCAGTAATCGGAAAAAAACACGCATCAATAAGCCAATGTAATATTTGCGAGCAGCGTATAGAAATGCTCATTATCTGTATGATACAAATCCTTGAACCCCTTGCCCGGCAGCAGCGCTGCATAAGATAGCCGCATCACCACATTCTGGCTCATCATTGGCCGGTAAATTGCCGATGCCGACATGTCCCAGCCGATACCGTTGCGAATTTCACCTTCGTTGCGCATCACCTCCAGCACATCCGTTTCATTGAAATTCAGATGGTTGATATTGGTGGACAGACGCAGTTGCGGCAGCACATCGAAATCGGCGCCACCGCCCAGCAGCCGCAGCCCCGGATTAACGAAATTTGATTGGCCATGTTCCCTTGACGAACGCAAATCCGGCAGCACCCCATTGCGCTGTGAAAGCGCCACGCCGCCACCGCCTATAAGCGGAATATTCTGACGAATCCAGAAACTGGTGTCGGCGCCTGCGAATTGCGGGTTCTCAAAGATGGACGAAAAGCCTTTGGATTTTTCATCGAACGGGTCTTTGTCGCCGCTGGCATACAGGAACGAACCGCGCAGGCGGGTCCAGCTATAATCAACCGAGGGTTCCGCCGCCAGAAAATAAGCGCGGATGTCACTTTTCTCATCCGTGAACAGTGAACCATCTTCTTCGCCATAGGCATAATAGCCCGACACGGTAAGGTTCAAAAGGCCAAAATGGCCATCGCCATTATAGCCAAAATAGCCCACCTTGTAATCACGCGGACGCTCCAGCCCGGCAGAGGCGGGGCGCTGCAAAAAGCCGTTCTTGTCGTAGAAAAATTTCTTTTCCGTATTCCGGTTATAGATCGCGGTTATCTGGCTGGTGAAACCCAGCACCGGAAAATCCTGCCAGAAAAGGTTGCCGACAAACACATCATCGTCGCGGACTTTCTTTCCCAGATCATTCAGGCCGCTATTCGTGTCCTTTTCAAGCCGCCGGAACCATGCCAGATTGTACTGGAATATATTATTGTTGCGTGTGCCGAACAGGCGCACGCCAGGCTGGTTATCCAGAAACATAAAGCCACGGAAATCTGCGTTGAAGGGCTGAATGCCGACACGGATCGAGTCAAAATCATAGCGCTCCGACACATTGCGGATATGGTAATCCAGAAATAATTCCTGCATTCCAACATGATTATCCGAACGCGACTTACCCTGTTCCGGATTGCGCCGCAGCAGCCCCAGTTCTTTGACCTTGGCATAATTATAGTTAAATACCGGGGTAATGCGCAGTTCAAGGTCTGGCGGCTTGAACGCCGTATTGCCTTTGATCAGCGTCAGATTGGTAATCAGATTCTGGTTGAAGACATATTGATCGGGCTTACCAAACAGATCATTCGTTCCCGGTCGCGATGTCGTCGCAAAGCCAACAGGAACCGGAAATGCGCGCGGTTCGTAAACGGTATCAGAAATGACGTTGAGAAGAACAAAGCCGTCCTTTCCAAATATAGGCTTGTCGCCTTTCAGGACATTGTTGTTGTAAGGGTCATACCATTTCCCCTTGATGCCGAGCCCTTCCAGAATGCGCCAGCGATCAGGCACCGGAACGATGTCGCCACGGGTTTGCAATTCTTCATAAGAACGCGCACGCCCTGTGGCGATGGGCGCGCCCTGGCGTTCGCGTGGATCACCGCGCACCGTGTCATCAACCGGTTCTTCGCCGGGACGCGGACGGCGCAGCACCTGTGCGACCTGCTGATATTCCGTATTCGGAGTATTGGCGGCAACAGCAACAGATTGCGGCCCGGCGTTCAGATGGGAAGAGGCGCTTGGAGAACCTGAAAATGCAGCAGGCGATGGTGTTCCCAGTGGCGGCCCAGCGGGAACCAGAGGCGGAATGACGACAG
The DNA here is from genome assembly GCA_036758605.1 of Pseudomonadota bacterium. Taxonomy (GTDB): domain Bacteria; phylum Pseudomonadota; class Alphaproteobacteria; order UBA11222; family UBA11222; genus UBA11222. Next base: position 2,167 of record DAIOWE010000004.1, read on the forward strand.
GTATCGCGTCGGGAATTGGCGGCGCAGCTTTACCCTGCGCCCAACAGGGGGCAACAGATAAAATCAGCAAGAGTGCAGCTATTCCCCCGCGCATATTATTTCCCCTCACAGGCGCGCTGTTCACGTGAGTTGATAAACGGCGAATACGGACAAGAGACATACCGCAATCGCACCCCAGCGGGCGTCAATTGGTCCGAACGGATCGCAGCGGGCGCATGCGACACACCCGTGCCAAGACCAATGCTGGCATTGTGCAGCCCCAAAAAGGCCACCATATCATCCTGATCAATGCCATCACCGGAAACCCCAATGGCGCCGACCAGCACCCCGTTTTTATAGATCGGCGAACTGCCCGCGAAAATCTGCAATCCATTGGCCAGTGGATTCAACCCCGAGCTGTTCGATACGACCGGCGTACATCCAAGGCCGGTGTCATTGACGGCGCCATTCCCATCCGGATCAAAATCCCCCCGCCCATCACCGGTCACGTCAAGATTGAGATTCCGCACAAACAAAACGTGGTTGATAATATTGCCGACAATCAGATCAAATTGCAGACCGGTTGAAAACGGGCTCCAGTTTGCTACAGGTCGGCTTAGCGGACCGTTGCCATTGGTGTTGACCCCATCGGGATAAAAAGGCCGCGCCAGATTGCTAATGGCGCGATCCGTATAGGCAATACCGTCAGACAAAGAACCCGGCCCCACAAAAGCCCGCATATTGGCGGCATAATTAGGCACGGTATACGCATGCCCTGGGATCAAGCCGTTTATCGCATTCGTCACCACCCGGATGGAGGGAAAGACAGCAGGATTTTCCAGATTTGCCGCCGCGTTCTGTCTGGACATGAAGGCCGCGCTGCGCGCTTTTTGTAGTGACACGTCAATGCCGAAGATCGGCGCATCCGGTGTTCGCGCCTGGCCCAGAACCTGTCCTTCCGCATCCACAATGGACACCGTAACCTGCGCAAAGCTTTGCAGAGGACGACGAATTTGCGCCCGCGCGCTGGCGGCAACACGCAGTGCATGCCCAAGGATGGCCGGAACCTCTGTTGCGGTCAGATTCTGACCCGCATTTGCAGCCCCCGGGACAATTGGAATGAACGGCATATCCGCCCCGCTGGTAAGCAAGAATGGCACGAATCCCGCAATCGCCGCAACATTTGCATAACCCGGACCATCACTTGCCGCATTTACCGGACGAATACCCGATCCCGACGTCCCATAGGCCTGTCCTGCAAAGATACCCACATCCGTATAACCGGTAACCGCAATAAAACCGGTCGGCGCAACCAGGGGCGCCAGCGCCGGGTTGGAAGCAAGTGAACGCACACTCGCATCCGTATAACGCAGCGTCTTGCCTTCTACAGTTATTCTGCTGGCCAGAATATCCGCAGGTGGCGCGAAACCCGATGAACCCGCAATGGCGATGATTTCATCCAGATCCGCATCAATATTGCTAACGTCAGCGTCCAGACCATAGACGCCATCCGCCGCTACGCCTATGCCACCGACAACAGCGCCGCCAATATACAGGGGCAAGCCCCCCGGATCAGCGGACAGGCCAAGAGGTGAACGCTTGGGCCCACGAAATTGATCCGGCGGCACTGGGCTGGCGCCATTAAAGAAACGGCGATTGAGATCCGAACAGGGAAGCTGGCTGAACTGCACCCCGAACAGTGGCCCGCCAGGAGCAAGGACTTCACCGGGATTGAAATTTTGCTGCACGATCTGGCTTGCGGTGCGTGTACTGAATGCATTGCCCGATGAAGACAGATATGCCCCGGTAACGGCCTTTGATATTGCCGCCAGCGTCGAAGGCACTAGCCCCGCAAGGCCATCAATGCCAGTACGTATCGTGCGCCCGGATGTCACCGCAACAGTGGAAGGGGCACCGGGCATCTGATAAACCGCCAACACATTGCCAACCCGGTCGGTCACAGCAATGGTGGCAGGACGGCCACGCACAGACGCTTCCTGCGCCGCCTGGGAAACGACACGATAAATATCAGGTCCGGACAAACTCTGCGCACCGGCCGAACGGCTGCCAGCCAGAATTGAGCCGATCGCAATCAGACCCGTTATGAAAGCCTTTGCCGTCATTCGCTGATTCTTTTTCATGGTGTCAATTTGTCCGCATGACATCAAAATAACCAAATTTCAGCTCCCCATTGGCCCGGTAATAGACCGTAACCCTGATGGGAAAGTTGAGCGATGACAGATCCTGATTTAATATTTTGAAGTTAATCCGGCCTTCAGACTGCGGAAAACCGTTGTCAATAAGATGGGCGGGATCAATATCCCAGAGCCGGTACAAGCCCTGCCGGTCGCGCATCAGGGGCGGACTTCCTGAAAGCTGCACAACGACATGCGTGGATTCCGCACTGTCACCGCCCAGGGCAACCTGCCTTTCCACGACCCCGTTAAGCAACCCGGACAGGACAACTGGCGCCAGTTGAACGCCTGTTGTGGTCAATTCCTGTGCTGAAACCCCAGATGCGGCACAGACAAACAGCACCGCACCGCAAAATCCGGTTCTGATTTTTCGGAATGTTTCCTGTGGCAACATTACCTAGTTCTTTCCCGGTAACGGCATATCGCCCTGCAACACCGCCGCCTCATCTGCCTGCCGGTTCCCATGCGCCTTTACTTCCCCCATCCTGGGTGTGCCGGGCAGGTGGAAATCATGGCATGTAATACAGGTCGACGGAACCTTGTTGCTGGCGCTTTCCCCGCCATGACAATTCTGGCAAACAGCAATCTTTGGCAGTAGAACATCAGTTGCCTTTTTGGAGTTTTCCGCAGCATGGCATGAATCGCACTTCAACATATCAGAATGCGCAGAATGATCAAAGCGGCCACGCGGCAACCAATTTTTGTTCACAATCGCCGGAACGACAGCCCAGTTCAGAGGGCCATTTCCAGGGCCGGATGAAACTTCGTGGCATTTGCCGCACATGGTCTTGCCAAAAGACTGATCCGCCACCCGCTGCGCCTGCTGGTCCGCCCATGCCCGGGGATCGGTCTGCCGCTGCGAGGGAATAGCCGTGTTTTCTCCGGGACGCCGCCTGTCTGTCTCCTGCGCCGGATCTTGTGCGTCGTTCATGCCCCCGCGCAGTCCATAATCACTATAGAATTCACGAATCAGCATTTGCGCATTGTCCGCTTGGCCATGCGGCAATGTCCGGTCGGGGCGTCTGGGGTCAAACACCAGCTGATGGCAACGTTCGCACGTTCCCTCCATTCCGATAGGATCAAAACTTGCCGCCCCTTTGGGAAGCTGATGACAGCCATTACAGTCCAGCGTCTCCTTACCCTTCGGACCCCGGATACCTTCTTTTTTCAGGTGCAGTTCATGCGGAAATTTCAGCCCGGAATTCTCAACCAGCGCCGCAGGGTCATCCCGTGTAACACGCCTGAATGTACGAGTGGCCGCATCTGAAACAATATTGGGCCGGAATTCCGGATGCTTCTGATCAAATTTGCCTACATTTTTGATGTTCGCGCCGGGAAGGTTTTTTTCAATTTCGCTGTGACAGTCCGTACAAAAACTTTCCTTATTGATGGTAATGGCCTGATCCCCATTATGTTCCCTGTGACAGCCATTGCAGGTGTTTGCGGTCAGGTCTTTGAACTGCGGAATACTGGCAATTTCTGCTTTGACGACATCAAAATGATTCGTGATCGGGGCATGACAGGAAAGGCAGGCTCCGTCCAAAACCTGAACGAATGGCTTCTGGTGGCACAGATTGCACTGATCAGATATGAACCGGTGCGGCGTCGAAATTGGGCCACTATCCCAAACCGAATCAAAACGCGCGCCAACCGTTTTTTCCGCTGTCGTCTCGGTATGCTGCGAATAAAATAAAACCGGCATTACCAGAAACATTGCCAAAACGATGAGAATGCCAAACCAGGACCAGAGTCTGCGGCTTAAACCATGATCCACCAGACGAACCGTGCTGCGTTTGGCAAGCTGGGCATAATCATCCCCCAGCGGCCGCACCAACTCCACTTCAATGGCAAGATCCTTGCCTTCGGGCGGTTCGGCAAGTGTTACGTCAAACGGGCCGATGCCAATCACATCACCAATAACGACAGGCCTGCTTCGGGTGGGTTGCCCATTAACGCGCACATCGGAAAGCTTTTCAACTTCGACAAACAGGCCACCTGGACGCTGATGTATGACCGCATGTTCAAAACGTATGCGTGGATCGGCAAGATAGACTTCCGCATTGGTGCTCCGCCCGAAGTGAACGGTTTCAGCAGAGCGCTCCTCGCTTCTGCGTGAAACGCCTCCCTTTTGGCGCCGTGTAAGATATGTGACGAGAATTTCCATATGCCGCTACCAGTAAAAGTACACAGCGACAATATGCGCGATCAGGGCGCCAAGCAGTGCAAACGACAGCGGCACATGCACATAAAGCCAGATATCCAGAAGCGACTTGTACCGCACATCGCGCCTGGCGCGGGCCAGCAGTTCTTCCTTACGCGCCAATAAGCCCAAAAGCGCGCGAAATCCTTCCGCCTGTCCCGGCGGCGCATTGTCCGCCAGATGGCGTACCGCACGATTTGCATCCCTGGTGGCGCAATCAGGATCGTCGCCGGAAAGTTGACGGATCACACCCCCGCCAATGCGGGTGTTTTGCGCCGCGCTCAGAACAATCTGATTAATTTCATCCCCAAGCGTCAGCGCAGCCTCGCGGCATTCTGCATCCAGATCAGAAATTTCGTGCATCATTTGCACCAGCGTCATGCCGCGCCGGTTATTGGTCATCAATTCCGGCACACGCATATACACAAACAACCCAAATACGCCGCTCAGGATAACAAGCAGCATAAGAACATAAGCCAGCGTATGGACATTCCAGCCGAACTGAAACCCCGTGTGCAGGGTGCCGATAATAATCAGCGCCAGGCCGAGATAAATATGCGCACTCAACCAGTCCTCAACCGGCGCCCCGCCCGCACCGTAACGGCGCTTGCGAATGCCAAACCACATCAGCCACAGGATCAGAAAAGCCCCAAAACCGCCCAGGGCGTAACCAAGCCATGTGCCGCCATTGGGGACGCCATAATCAGGTTCATGAATCCAATAGAGCAGCAGCGCAAGAGCAACGATCGCTGCCGCCCACTTTAGATATCTAAAACCCCTGAATACCAGGATGGACTGATGCATTTACTTCCCCGCAACCCCTCAAGGCATATCCGCAATCTGGTGTTTATAATCCCTGCGATACAACTTTGAAAAATTCTGATGGTTCCACCCGTAATGCCGCGCCGGTGGGACATGCCCGCACACAGGCCGGTCCGCCCAAAACATCTTTACACATGTCACATTTTACCGCTTTCTTTGGCCCGCCGCCTTCTTTTTTATTGCTGTCCGGCCCCCACTTGCCAGTGACTGCCTGTCCAGGACCGGGTCCCCGGCCAAATAAAAGCCATTGCAGAAGACCCGGCTTCTTTGGCAGCTTCGCTGCCATATGAATAACGCCATATGGGCAATTGCGCTCACAGTTTCCACAGCCGATACAGCTATCTGTAATATACACCTCGCCATTGGCGTTACGGCGCAATGCGTCGGGCGGACAATCGACCATGCAATGCGGATGCTCGCAATGCCTGCACGATGTCGGAACGTGAAGCGTCTGATAGGTTGGGCCTGCTTCGCGGTTAAGGCGTGACGTGCCCTGATGGGTTTCGGCGCAGGCCTTTTCACAATTATCACAGCGCACGCACAGCGCCTCATCAATCAGCAGCACGTCAGTTGCTTCACCCAGCCCCTGTTCGACCAGAAACTGGATGATACCGCCTGCCTCGGGCTGTTCGGTGGTTTCGATATTTTCCAGCATGCGGCCACGATAGCGCGCCTCAATAGTTCGCCGGACAGCTTCATTGCGCGACATCAGCGCCTGAAACGGCACACCGTCCAGACGCAAGGCCTCAACCGCAACCGCCGCACGGATCGTTGCAGAGCGCGGCGCATTGCTGATCAGCGCCATTTCCCCAACATAATTGCCTGCGGCAACATAGGAGATGACGGCTTCCTTGCCGCCCACTTCACGCGAAACCGTCACCGAACCGCGCTGGATAAGATACAGGCAATCGCCTACATCCCCTTCGCGGAACAATACGGCACCCTGCTCAAATTTCTCTACTTTAACCGTGTGAATAAGATCTTCCAGATCGGACAAGGGAATGCCCGGTGCAATATATGTCTGAATTTGACGCCCGACCGCGACCTCATCCATGACGCGCTTTACGGATTCAACCGAATTGATCAGCTTGATCATCGACCGGCGCGGAGTCTCGATCAGCAACGAAGGCTTGCTTGCCATCACCGTTGCGGTGCGCCGGCGGCCCGACAAAAGGCCCATCTCACCGAAAAAGGCGCCTTTTCCCAATGAGACAATCCTGGTTTCGTCATCGGAGTCGACCTGAATATTCACTTCACCGTCAACGATGGAATAAAAACTGTTGGTGTAGTCATTACGCTCAAAGATAATGTCCCCGCCGCGCGGCGCATGCACATTACTGTCCAGCAGGAATTCACGTAATTGCAGTGTCGTAAGCCCTGACAATAGCGGCACCGATTCCTGAATGAGCGCCAGAACTTCGGACACCGTCCTGTTCCCCAGAATATTGGCGAATTTCTGTTCCAGCAGCGGTTCATCCGCAGGCTTGAGCTGATTGCCCTGAATATATTCAATAACCTCATATCCCTGGTTCATGGCCTGTTTGATCAGCGGATATCCAGCCAGCGCCCCGATTACATACAGGCCGGGAACATTCGATTCATACTGACCGGAAAGCTCGGGCAATGAGGAAGGATCGGAGTTGGGAAACTTGATGCCGCAGGTTTCGACAAATTTACGCGGCGGCGAAGCCCCCAGGCGGGCGATAATCCGGTCGCACCTGACTTTGGTTTCGCCTTGCGGCGTCTTTACGACAATGCCGTCATCATCCACCCGCACCGTATCGGCGTTGTAGACACATTCAATCTGTTTTTTTTCTATGGCGGTCGTGATCGCCGTCAGATTACCCTGCTTGACACGGGCAAATTCACTGCCCCGGTTGAGGATAATGACATTGTTCTGCCTGGTTAGCGCCAGTGCATTTTCAATGCCCGCATCGCCCGCCCCCACCACAACAATGGTTTCATCGGAATATTCATCCGGATCATTGAGCTGATACTGCACCCAGTCGCGGTCCTGCCCCGGGACGCCAAGCAACCGGATGTTGCCCTGTAAACCAATGGCAAACACAACATATTCAGCGTTGATTCTTGTCCCATCCGAAAGTTTCAGCGTGAAATCGCCTTTGGCGCCGCTGATAGCGGTGACCTCGGAGTTAAAACGGACATTTACCTTCAGATCGGCGATCTGCTTTTCCCATGTGCCAAGAATATCCTCGCGAATGCCGATCTGGAATGAGAGTTCGCTGCGCAGCGGCAACACATCCGGCGTCGCCATCACCAGCTTGCCCTTCTGGTATTTGTAGATGGTATCGGAGACATGATCGCGCTGTTCCAGCAGCACATGCGAGACACCTATGGCGGCCGCCCGCCCTGCGGCGCTGAGACCGGCCGGCCCTGAACCGACAATTGCGACTTTTACCCGTTCCTGCATCAGCAGCCCTTACGGAAATATCCCTGAAAGCATTTCATGATTCGTCCCCAAGCATTCATTTTTCCATGAATATCCATGGGCGTACAGTCTTCTATGGCATAGAAAAAATAATCTGCGCGATCTGGTACTTTGTTACAAACTATTATTACGCTTCCTTGACATGGATCAAGGTTTTCCCAATTCTTGCAGCGCGTCGGACACTGACCGGTATTCATCGCTGTCCGGCGGTAAATTCCCGCGCAATTTTTCCCAATAGCCGCGCGCTGCGGCCTTTTCTCCATTTTGCGCCGAGAATACCCCCATGAACCACAATGCCTGATTATTTTCTGGCTCAACGGTCAGTATTTTCTGCATGGTTTGGGCAAAACGCGCAGTAATGGGGCTGGTCTCGCCCGCTGCCTGCAACGCCTCGCCATAGGCCGACAGCGCGTCCATGCGCCCGGGTCCGGCCTCTACCGCCCGGCCAAGCGCCGCAAGACTGTCAGCTTTGCGGCCCAGAACCTCATAAGCCCGCGAAAGTTGCAACCAGCCATCCACATTGTCTTTATCAGTGGACTCCTGCCGCGCGGCAAGGCGCGCCACCATGCCCTCGATCATCTGTTTGCGATCACCTTCCGGCATTGCGGCGGCGGCGGCCATATCCCCGGCGTCGGGTCCGGATGGCGCCCTGGACTTTGTCGCCGATGGCGCAGCAGCCTGTTCCGCCAGCAGACTTTCCAGATCAACTTTCAGCAAATTGGCCACTTCCTGCGCCTGTTCGCGCACTGCGCCCGCCCAGGGCGCGCCGGGTTCCGCCTGTTTTAGCAGCGCTACCCAGTCTGCAAGCGCCCCCCCGGCGTCTCCCGCCTGCGCCTTTGCCAGCCCCAGATAAAACTGCGAACGCGGCTCTGCCGGGATGATTTTCAGCACCCTGCGAAACTGTGCCTGGGCATCGTCCCCCACCAGGCCATTATTGCCCTGCACGAGGGTTTCCGCATATTCCGCCAGCACCATGGGCGCGGGTTTGTCGCCCGCCAGCGCCACCGCCTTGGCATAGGCCGCAATGGCCCTGGGAAAATCTTCAAGCGTCACATAAGACCGGCCCAGCAGCATCCAGCCCTGGATATCATCAGGGCTTGCAGCCAGGCGCGCGGCGAGTTTTTCGGTCAGCGCCACCATATCCATATGTTCGGGATCAGCAGCGGTGACCTGTGTTGAATTCCGGTTCGGCGTAAGATTTGGGCTGCCTATCGTCAGATAGACGCCAAACGCAATAACAGACAGCAATAGCGCGACAGCCGCCGCGCCCGCCCGGCGGCCATTTTTCGACCGGCCCCCCGCACCCGCTATTTCCAGTGCGTTATCCTCGTCATCCGCGCGCAGCATGCGGCGCTCTATTTCCAGGCGCGCCGATTTCGCTTCGATGTCGGAAATCACATTGCGGGCCAGTTCGCCATCGAGTTCGGCCAGTTGCTGCCGATATACCTCAAGCGCATGCGCGCCACGCGACGCGCCGCCCTCGCGTACGCGCAATAGTGGTATGGCGATCAGGGCCGTCGCGCCCACCGCCATGGCTGTGATGATGATCCAGAAAATTACCGGCATGGCCGAACCGGTAGCACACTGCGCCGCGCGAGGTAAGTTGGAATTTCAGTTCTTCCTGTCCGGATCATCCAGCTCCGCAAGCCGCAATTTGCTTTTATGCGTTTCTATCTTTTCATCCGTGGTCAAACGCTGCCCCTGAAAATAATATTTCTGCCAGGCCTGCTTGATTGTCTCGGGGTCATGCTTGCCCAGATTGGCCAGAAAATCGGTACGGCTTTTCATCCAGGCGTCAAATTCCGCCTTAAGTTCCGGTTCTGCATCCAATACCCGCATTTCCGGCTGATAGGATTCCAGCATATCGTGATGGATCGGGATGATGGTGCAAAAGGGTTCCCCCTTTTCAAAACGCACTATACCCGGCGCCGTCATTTTCCAGTTCATCGTGAATGGAAATGGCAGCCAGTCCGTTTCAATGATGCCTGACAATGCATAGATACCATGTTTGGGCCGGTTCATCGGCGCCGTCGCCAGCAGATCCCAACCCGGCGGGGTGCGAAACATATAGCCCACATGGAATGTGACCACCCCCATGGAGAAATGCGATAAAACCAGATGTTCAATATGCGCGAAATTATCCAGCGCGCGAATTTGAATGGCCTCTTTTTCAGGCTGGCCATTCCAGGCAATCTCGAACGACGCCGGGCTGAGAATTTCCCAGCCATAGCCATTGGCGATATTGAGTGGCAGACAGCGATATGCAAAACGATCCGGCGAAGCGTCCATCCAGTCCCGCGTTGGGCTGGCGGGGACCATGGCTGGCGGGTTGGGAACCAGTTTGTAGCAAAGCAGCTTCATTTACGCCTATGCCCGCCCGGATGCGCCGGACAGATTGCCGGGATTAATACCAAGCTTGGCCAGCGCCGCGTCCCATTTGCCTTCCAGGCCGGCGGAAAAAATCAGATCCATATCGGCGTTGCAATGCAGCCAGGCGTTGGCCTGAATTTCATATTCCAACTGCCCAGGCCCCCAGCCGGAATAGCCCAGCGCCACCAGAACTTTTCGTGGCCCCCTGCCCTCCGCCATGTCGCGCAGAATATCCATACTGGTGGTCAGGCCCACATGCTCCTTAACCGGCATGGTGACGCCTTTCAGAAAATAGTCATCCGTGTGCAGAATAAATCCGCGCCCGGTTTCAACAGGTCCACCCAGTTGAATACGGATATGTTCCGTACCAGGCGTGCATTTCATGTCCAGTTGCTCCAGCAGATCAGGAAACGAAATCGCGCCTGCATGTTTATTGATGATCAGCCCCAGCGCGCCGTCAGGCGAATGCGCGCACAGATAAATAACTGTGCGCCTGAAACGCGGATCGCCCATATTTGGCATGGCGATGAGTAACTTTCCCGCCAATGACTGGCCCCAGCCGCCGCCACCGCCACCGCCTGGTGTTGCATCAAAGGGCATTTCGAACCCTCCCTGAGCTTATGGTTTCAGATTCCTGCCAAACATATCGAACAGCCGTTCCCAGTGACGCTCCGCCGATGGCTTGTCATACATGCCCGTCCGGCTCGGAAAGGCAAAGCCATGATCCGCCCCGGGATACCATTCGATCCGGTAATTTATATTTAGTCCCGACAGATGCTTTTCAAGCGCGTCAATCTGTTCCTTTGGTGCGTAACCATCATGTTCCGCGCAGCCAAAATACATCTCGCCCTTGATGTCCCTGGCGAACAGATGCGGGCTATCCTTCTGGTCCGTGATCAGACTGACGCCATATATGCTTGCTGAAACCGCCACCCGGTCCGCATGGCGCGACGCCGCCATAAAGGCGAAGGGGCCGCTCATGCAATAGCCAACCACGCCCACCTTGCCTTTGCGCGCTGCCGGCTGTGTATCGGCATAGGCCAGCATGGCGCCCACATCCTGCATCACCAGATCATTGGTAAGCGAGCGCATCAGTTCAAACATGCGCTTGCCGCCACCGGGATCCCGGCTCATGTCAAATTCGGGCGTTGTGCGGTAATAGAGATTGGGCAGGACCACATAATATCCGGCCGTGGCGATGCGCCGCGCCATATCATGCAGTTCTTCGCGCTTGCCCGGCGCATCCATCAGAAACAAGACCACCGGATGCGGCCCGCCTTCTTCCGGATGGGTGACGAAGCTGTTCATCATGCCGTCTTTGGTTTTAATGTCGATATGATGCTCTATCATTGGGCCACCCTCATATTAAATTATATACGCCGGTCAAACGTTACCGTGACCGAATGTATGATCTTGTGGGGATCGCCGCAATATCCTCTTTCCCGCCCGGCCAGGAACCGCACCCAGCCCATAAAATGCGCCCAGCATCATACCCGTTGAGACATGACAGCTGATAGTCTTGCTTTCAGTTTATTCCAACACTGTTTTCCCCGGTTGCGCCGGTGACGCTTTCAACTGAAGTAGTCTCCCCGCTCGAGAGAGACACGTTTGCGCAAGTGAAGACCGGCTATGGATTCGTTCCCGCTAAATCCGATTTCGCCGATGGTCGCTTCTGGCCCGGCCAGAACATGATAGGTGATATCCACGCGCTGGTCATTGTGGTTAACAATAGCCTGATGCGACGTGCGTTGCTCAAAAAGACAGTTATTTTTTCAACTCATGCCGTTATGCTTCGCGGCAATACACAGGCCCGGCCGGGAATCACAGGTTTCTGATGGAAAAAGCCTTTAATCTCCAGTTCTACATTGATCAATTCACGCTTGCGCGCAACTGGCTGGTGGAAAACGCGCTGGCGCTCAGCATTGCCACGTTCGGTCAACTGCTGGTCATTGGACTGTTGTTTATCGCGGTCCAACCTGTGGCAACCTATCTGCGCGGACGGCTTGACCAGGTGCCTGAATTACCGCGTTTCGAACCGCCATTGCAGTGGATAGAAACGCCACTGCGCTGGATAGCCGCGACGATTACGCCGCTGGTACGGCCGATTCTATGGCTTTTTCTGCAATGGCTGACGCTTGGCGTCGTAAATTATTTCGAACTGCCGAACCAACTCATCCTGACCGCCGCGAGCCTGACTACCGCCTGGATCGTTATTCGCTTCAGCACATCGTTTGTCCGTAACGAGACGGTATCACGGCTTATCTCTGTAATCGCATGGACAATCGCAGCGCTGAACATCGTCGGCCTGTTAACGCCTACGCTGGAGCTACTGGACAGCAAGGCGTTCACTGTGGGCGCATTGCGTGTCTCCGGCTTGACCGTCATCAATACATTGCTGTCGCTGACAATAACATTGTGGCTGGCGGCAATGGCCGGGCGGTTCCTCGAACACCGGGTGATGGCGTCCCTCAGCCTGTCGCCGTCTATGCAGGTGCTGATTGTAAAGCTGTTCAAGATCTTCGTTGTGGCCATTGCCGTCATGCTGGCGCTGTATGCGGTCGGCATTGATCTGACCATTTTTGCGGTTTTCAGCGGGGCCATTGGCATCGGCATCGGGTTTGGCCTGCAGAAGGCGGTGGCCAACTTTGTTAGCGGCATCACAATTCTGCTGGAAAACTCCATCAAACTGGGGGACGTGATTACCGTTGGTGATACCTATGGCTGGGTCAATAGCCTCGGCGCCCGGTTTGTTTCCGTGCTAACACGCGACGGCGTGGAGTATCTGATCCCTAATGAGGATTTGATTACGCAACAGGTGGTCAACTGGTCACACAGTGACGACCGCGTACGGCTAAAGGCGCCATTCGGCGTTGCCTATAGCTCCAATCTGCGCCAGGTGATCGCATTATGTCTGGAGGCCGCGGCCGAATCGCCCCGCGTCATTGATGAGCCAAAACCTGTCTGTTTGCTGATGGGATTCGGGGACAGTTCCGTGGATTTTGAATTACGTTTCTGGATTCGCGATCCCCGCAATGGCTTCTCCAATGTAAAAAGCGACGTGCTGCTGCGCGTTTGGGACAAATTTCAGGCCAACAATATCTCCATGCCGTTCCCACAGCGCGACATTCACATCATATCATCGCCGAAAGACGGCGAAACTGGACCACAAAATGATCGCACCGCCATGCAAACCGTTGACGGCGCCGGTGCTGAGAATGTCGCGGCAAAATAGAATTTACCCCCTTACAGCGGCCATACCAGCAGGATCATCGGTACGCTGATGGCTATAACGAGGATCTCAAGCGGCAGGCCCAGACGCCAGTAATCTCCAAAGCGAAAGCCCCCGGGCCCAAGTATCAGCGTGTTGTTCTGGTGGCCTATGGGGGTGAGGAACGCACAGGATGCGCCCACCGCCACGGCCATCAGAAACGGATCCGCGTTCAAGCCCAACTGGTTCGCAGCGCCAATGGCGATCGGACACATCACCGCCGCCGTGGCGGCGTTATTCATAAAGTCGGAAAGCGTCATGGTAACGATCAGGATTAACACCAATGTGGTGACCGGATAGCCCTGTGCGATCTCATGCAGTAACAGATCGGCAATAACAGCGGCGGCCCCCGTACTTTCCACTGCGCCGCCCACCGGGATCAGCGCCGCGAGCAGGATAATTACCGGCCAGTCGACGGCGTCATAAACAACGCGCGGCGACACCACACCCAGCGCCATCGACGCCAGAACTCCTGCCGCGAACATGATCGCCGCGGGGAAAAGCCCGAACGCCGCACCGCTGACCGCTAACAGCATAATCCCGGTGGCCTTAACTGTCAGGCTCCTATCGGGAAGGCGAATGCCGCGTTCCGCCAGCGGTACGCAGCCAAACTGGGCCGCGAATTCCGAGAGCGCCTCTGGCGTTCCCTGCATCAACAAGACATCGCCCTCCATGATGTTTGTCGTGCGCAGCCGGGACATCGAACGCCGCCCCTGGCGCGATATGGCAAGCAGATTAATACCGTAACGCGCACGAAGACGGACATCAGTTACCGAACGTTCCGCCAGATATGAATTGGGCATCACCGCCAGTTCCATCAGTGTCACGTTTTCCGACTGAATTATCTTTCGGGCTTCAATATATTCAGGCGTTACAGGCTCCTGGTCCTTGTTGCCGTCGCCAGTAACTTCTTCATCTTTAAGAATATCACCAACCAGAGTCAGGCCCAGCGTGGACAAAACTGCGGCAAGCGCTTCTGGTTCGGCTTCGATTACCAGGATATCTCCGGCCCTTGCCTCCCGGTAGGGGTTTGGGGCTGGTATACGCACTTCATTGTGGATCAATCCAACAACCTGGGCGTCCGCTTCCTCCAGTGCGGCTTCAATCTCGCGCAGGGACATACCGGCAGCCTTGCTTTTTTCAGGTATACGGGCCTCGGTTAAGTAAGTCCCCGTCACGAAACCTTCCACCCCGGCGCGTTCGCGGGTGGGAACCAGCCGCCATCCAATCAACGTGACAAAAGCGACGCCGATTGCGGCGATCCCAAGCCCTACCGGCGTAAAATCAAACATCCCAAAACCTTCTTCGGCGCCGTTCCTGGTCCGGAAACTGGAAACAATGAGATTGGGCGGCGTGCCAATAAGCGTTGTCATCCCACCCAAAATCGATCCGAATGATAGCGGCATCAATATCTTTCCCGCCGGAACTTTCAATCGGGAGGCGATTTGAAGGGCGACCGGCATCAACAGCGCCATCGCGCCTACATTGTTCATGAATGCCGATAGCACCGCCGCCAGCGAGGTCAGCGCCACAAGTGTCAGCACCACCCCGGCAGATTGCGGCAACACACGTTGCGCCAGAATATCCACGACGCCAGAGGTTTGCAAACCGCGGCTAAGTACAAGCACACATCCGACCGTAATAACGGCGGGATGACCGAAGCCCGAGAAAGCTTCTTCGGTTGGCACCACTCCCGCGGCTACACAGGCCAATAGCCCCGCCAGCGCCACCATATCATGGCGCCAGCGGTCCCATATAAATGCGGCAATCGTAGCAACAAGAATCGCGCTGACAATCGCTTGTTCAGGCGTCATGGTTTAACTCCAATGGAATTTCGCGGCGTTGCATGGGGACTATACGAGATCGCTGAATCCCGTTCCACTTACTCACGTGCCGCCTCTACGTCACCGAAGTTACGAAAATCCAGCGACGTCGGGTCCTGGAAAAGCCTGAGGCCAAACTCCGGTAAGATCGCGAGAAGGTGATCGAAGATATCCGCCTGTATGGACTCATAGCCGTCCCACGCCGTGGTAGTGGTGAAGCAGTAAATCTGGATCGGCAAACCGGTCTGTGTTGGCGCAAGTTGCCGGACCAGCAGCGTCTTGTCCTGCGCAATGCACGGATGCGCGTTCAGATAGGCCATGACATAGGCGCGAAAGGTTCCGATGTTGGTCGGGCGGCGCTTGTTGACATCATTTTTACTGGCGTCCGGGTTTTTCGCGTTCCACTCGCGCAGCTCCTTTTCCTTGCTTTCCAGATAGGGGCACAACAGCGCAAAGCGGCGCATCGCGTCCCACTGTCCGGAGGTAAGAAAGCGTATGCTGCGCTGATCAATAAGCAACGACCGGCTTATCCGCCGGCCGCCTGACTCAAACATGCCACGCCAGTTCTTGAAAGACCCTTCAATCAGGCGATAGGTTGGAATTGTGGTGATTGTCTTGTCCCAGTTCTGGACCTTCACCGTATGCAGCGCGATATCGATTACGTCGCCATCGGCATTGAATTGTGGCATTTCTATCCAGTCGCCGACGCGAAGCATATCATTGGAACTGAGCTGCACCGATGCGACAAGTGACAGGAGAGTGTCTTTGAACACCAGAAGCAGTATGGCCGCCATGGCGCCCAAACCAGAGAACAAAAGCACTGGCGAGCGGTCAATGAGCGCCGCGATGATCAATATCACCGCCACGCCATAAACGATTATTTTTGTGACCTCCAAAAAACCCTTGATGGGCCGATTTCGGGCCTCGGGGCGCCGCTCGTAAACGTAATTGGCAAAGTTTAGCGCCGCACCGATTGCCAGCCCGATTGTCATGATGATAAAGGCAGCGGCCACGTTCTGGACTACAATAAACACCGGCATCGGAATACCGGACACCAGAACAATGCCCAGTTGTATGACAAGCGCCGGCACAATATTGGATAGCCGCGTGACAACCGCACCGAGCGCCGGTGTTTCACCGTAAAGAGACATGCGCGCCAACAACCGCATCACGATACGCACGATGATGCGTTTGGATATCCAATTGGCGATCACCATAACCGCGATCAGAATGGCCAAGGCGATAGAAGTGGCAATCCAGGGCTGCAGGTCATTTGCAATGGACAAATATGTAATGACTACCTCCATTTGCTTGTTGTGGTTCCGGTGCAATCTGCGCGCAACCCAATTTGGCGACGATTAAATGCAAGTGCCGCGTTAAACTTGATGATGTTCCCGCGCCAGAATGTCGCGCACCGCCGCCACCAGATTTACGCGCGGCACACCTATAGCCCTTCTTCCCGTGAACAACCCGTTGAGACATGACAGCTAACCCTGGCCATCACTTGGGCAGTCCGTGCTCGTCGTATAGCCAGCTTTCACCGTGATCGGCTGGCCTCTCGGTCAGGAGTGCGGCGCAGCTTCGGCCAATGGCAAGCAACTCCTCGGCTAAGACCTTGTTTTTACTATCTTGCAGACGCTCCAGACGCTCCCGCAGGGCCACTGTCACGGCGCGGGCCATGGTTTCGCCGGTGGCTTTGGCGACGGCCTGGGCCAGACGATTCGCTTCCGGGTCTTTGATGTTGGGGGATATAATTCCAGCCTGGTAGAAATTTTTCCACCTTTCTACATATCCATTTTACCGGCTTTTCGCAATTGGCAACCTCGTGGCGTTTACTGGATCAGCTTCGACAAAATCTTGAAATCATCCGTCCCGGCCTGCTCCAGCCATTCAAACACCGCCATTTCGGTGGTGATGATGGCGCCGCCCGCATCCTCAATACGGGCAAAGGCGTGGTCCATGCTGGATTGTTTACGCGACGCCACCGCATCGGCGGCGACGAACACCGCCAGCCCCTGCGCGCGCAGTTTCAATGCAGTTTGCAGAACACAAATATGCGCTTCCATACCAGCTATTACAGCCTGTTTCTTACCTAATAGATTAAGCCTGTCCGCGAACCCCGCATTGCTGGGGCAGGCGAATTCGAGCTTTTCCACCGGGCCGTCGGCGGGCATATATTCCGCCAGTTGCGGCACGGTGCGGCCCAGTCCGCGCGGATATTGCTCGGACACCAGCACTGGCACCCCCAGGCGTTTGGCGGCCTGCAACAGAATTGCGGCATTGCGGATGGCCTCGGCCCCGCCGTCAAACATGGCAGGCGCCAGGCGCTCCTGAATGTCCACTATGATCAAACAGCTGTGATTTTTATCAAGCAACATGGCCTGTTCTCCTGTTTTATTGAATTGGACGATTGCATTGCCCTGCCTCCGCCTTCTATTCTAGCCGTCAAGCATAACCATAATCGGGGAAGAATCACATGGCGGCAATTCATGGCGGTAAATTGGCGGCGCGCGCACTCAAACAGGCGGGGGTGGAATGCGTGTTCACCCTTAGCGGCGGGCATGTGATGGCCATCTATGATGGCTGTCTGGACGAAGGCATCCGCATCATCGATGTGCGCCACGAACAGGCCGCCGTCCATGCCGCCGATTCCTGGAGCAGGCTAAACCCCGGCAGCATTGGCTGCGCGGTGCTGACAGCGGGGCCCGGCGTGACCGATGGCGTCACTGGTGTCGCCAATGCCTGGCGCGCCAATTCACCCATTCTGGTGATCGGCGGGCAAGGCCCCTTCGGCGCGGCGCGCAAGGGATCCTTGCAGGAAATGGATCATGTCAGCGTGATGCGCCCCATCACCAAATGGGCCGACGCCTGTTACGACACCAAGCGCATTCCGGATTATATCGAAATGGGCGTGCGCCATGCGGTGTCTGGCAATCCGGGGCCGTCCTTCCTGGAAATTCCCATGGATGTGCTGATGGGGACAGTCGAAAGCTTTGAGTCGGTGCGGTTCCCGACCTATCGCCCTGCCCCCAAAATGCTGCCGGATGAAGATGATTGCCGGCGGGCGCTAGAGATTCTGTCCAAGGCCAAGCGGCCGGTGATGTTGGCGGGCACCAGCGTCAAATGGTCGAACGCTTCCGGTCCAATGAATGATTTTCTGGCACGCACCAATATTCCCACCTATGTCAATGGCATGGGGCGCGGCACGGTGCCGCCGGGGTCCAACTATCTGTTGAACCGTTCGCGCAAGGACGCCATGAAGAATTGCGACGTGTTCATCTGCGCGGGCGTGTTGCTGGATTTCCGTCTGGCCTTTGGCAATTCCATTCCCAAAAACGCCAAGATCATTCAGCTTGATATCGACAATACGCTGATCGGCACCAACCGGTCGGCGGATGTGGGGGTTGTGGGCAATCTGGGATCATCGTTTGAATCCATCGTAAAGATGATGGACCGCGAAAAACTGCATCTGGATTTCTCCGGCTGGCTGGATGAACTCAAACCCATCGAGGCGAAGCTGGAAGCGGAAAATGAAAAGGGTCTGAACTCCGATGAAAGCCCGGTCGATCCGCTGCGCATGTGCCGCGAGGTGCGCGACTTTCTGGGCAGTTACGATAAGGAAGTGATCTTGATCGGCGATGGCGGCGATATTGTCGCGCAGGCCTCCAAGGTGCTGCCGGTTCCGGGCGAAAATGGCTGGATGGATCCGGGTCCGCTCGGCACGCTGGGCGTTGGCATGCCCTTCGCGCTGGCCGCACAGGCGTCAAAGCCCGACAAACGTGTGCTGATCATTTATGGCGATGGCTCGTTCGGACTTAACGGTTTTGAATATGACACCGCCGTGCGCTTCAACCTGCCCATCGTCGGCATTGTCGGAAATGACGCCGCCTGGGGCCAGATGGCGCGCCCGCAAGCCGCCAGTTACGGCGCCAACCGCATGGTCGCCACCACGCTGAACTATACCCGCTATGACAAAATCGTCGAGGCGATGGGCGGTTATGGCGAACATTGCGAACGCCCCGAAGAAATCCGGCCGGCGCTGGAACGCGCCTTCGCCTCGGGCAAGCCCGCACTGGTCAACGTGAAACTACGCCAGGATCTGGATACGGGCATGAAGGGGAGTACGTATGTGTGAGTGGGGTAAATGCGCCCCTCCAAATAGATTGAAGCCCAGCCCCGCCGTCATTGCGAGCGAAGCGTGGCAATCCAGAGTCACAAACACAGGCTTTTCCGTGAGACTCTGGATTGCCACGTCGCTTCGCTCCTCGCAATGACGAAACGACAGGGGGATAAGGATCTAAAACTCCAGCACCATGCCGTCATAGGCGGGAACGACGCCCTCGGGCAGTTCGCGCAGCAGGGTTTGATAGTCCATGTCGATATGCAGGTTAGTGAGCACGGCGAGTTTTGGTTTCGCGCGCGCGATCCATTCCAGGGTGCGCGCCAGATGCGCGTGCGTCGGATGCGGGGTGTAGCGCAGCGCATCGACGATCCAGCATTGCGCGCCGCCAATCGCGGCGAAGGCCGCTTCCGATAATCCAACCACATCCGGCGTATAGGCGAAGTTTCCAAAACGATAGCCCACGCAATGCGCGCCGCCATGATCGACCTCGAATGGCGCGGCCTCAATGACGCCGCCCGGCCCTTCAACACGCGCCACGTCCTTGATCAGATGGCCGTTCAGGATTGCGGGATAGGAACTGCCTTCCGCCTGGGAAAAGCAATAGCCAAAACGCGCATTCAGCTCATCAAAGGTAACTTCATCCGCATACACATTAACGCGCTTGCGCATATTCATCACCACCATGCGCAGATCATCAATGCCGTTCGCCTGATCGGCATGGGAATGGGTATAGAGTACGCCGTGCAGATGGCTGACCTTTGCCACCAGCAATTGTTCACGCATATCGGGCGAGGTGTCGATCAGAGCCGTCGTATCACCGCGCTGCACCAGTATGGAACAGCGCAGGCGGCGGTTGCGCGGCTCTTGCGGGTCGCATACGCCCCAGTCGCCGCCAATGCGCGGCACGCCGCCCGATGACCCGCTGCCCAGG
Source organism: Pseudomonadota bacterium (assembly GCA_036758605.1). Classification (GTDB taxonomy): domain Bacteria; phylum Pseudomonadota; class Alphaproteobacteria; order UBA11222; family UBA11222; genus UBA11222. The sequence continues at coordinate 22,327 of DAIOWE010000004.1, forward strand.
ATAGTGACTTTATGTCCGGGCATTGGCGCGGTCCGCTTTGGTGAACAGTGCGAAAAAATTATCCGTGGTGCGGGCGGCGAAAGCCTCGCGCGTCTCGTCAAAAAACTCCGCCAGATAGCGCGCCGTATCGGCCACAAAGGCCGGCTCGTTGCGCTTGCCCCGATGCGGCATGGGCGCCAGAAACGGCGCATCAGTTTCGATCAGCAGCCGGTCAGACGGAATCATGCGCACGGTTTCGCGCAAGTCCCGTGCGCTTTTGAAGGTCACAATCCCCGACAGCGAAATATACAGGCCCAGATCAAGAGCGGCCCGCGCCAGTTCCGGCCCCGCCGTAAAACAGTGAATGACGCCGGGAAAGGCCCCCTTCCCCGCTTCATCCTGCAAAATTTCTATTGTGTCGCTATCTGCGTCGCGGGCATGGACAATCAGCGGCAGGCCTGTTTCACGCGCCGCTGCAATATGTGCGCGGAAGGATATTTTCTGCGCCGCGCGCGAACCATGTTCATAAAAATAATCCAGCCCGGTTTCACCAATGCCGATCACCTTGGGATGCCCGGTCAAAGATACGATGCGCGCGCAATCGGCGGCGGGTTCATTATCCGCCTCATGCGGGTGAATGCCGACCGAACAGTAAATATGGTCATATTGATCCGCCACGGCGCGGATGCGTTCAAATTCGCTAATCCGTGTACAGATGGTCAGCATCATGCCAATGCCCGCCAGCCTGGCGCGGCGCACCACAGTGTCCATTTCCCCGGCGAAATCCGGGAAATCCAGATGGCAATGGCTATCGACCAGCATCCGGCTCAAACCTTCTCAACATAACGCGGAAAAACGCCGGTTGGCGCGGGCAATGCCGTGCGGGACACCAGCCGGTGGGCCTCACCCAACGCCGCAAAATTGCGCTCATCCGACGCTATCGCCAACTGATCCAGCAAGGCCGCAGCACTTTGCGGGATCACCGGTTGCGCCAGAATGCACACCTGCCGCACGACCTCCGCTGTCACATACAACACCGTTTGCATGCGCGCGGGATCGGATTTGGCCAGCGCCCAGGGCGCCTGATCCGCGAAATAGCGGTTGGCGTCGGCGACAATTTTCCATACCTCCGCCAGCGCCAGATGAATGGCCTGCATCCCCATATGGGCGCGCGCCTTGTCCAGCATCGCATCAGCCTCACGCAGCATGGCGTTGTCGGCCTCGCTAAATGCACCGGGAATCGGAACGGCGCCGCCGCAGTTTTTCGCGATCATCGACAACGAGCGTTGCGCCAGATTGCCCAGATCATTGGCCAGATCGGCATTGGTGCGGTTGACCAGCGATTCATGGGAATAGTTTCCGTCGCTGCCGAACGGCACTTCGCGCATGAAAAAATAGCGCACCTGATCCAGCCCATAACGTTCCACCAGATCCAGCGGGCTGACCACATTGCCAAGCGACTTCGACATTTTCTCGCCCTGGCTTTGCAAAAACCCATGGCCAAACACCCGCCTGGGCAACGGTACCCCCGCTGACATCAAAAACGCCGGCCAATAGATGGCGTGAAAACGCACTATGTCCTTGCCTATAATATGCACATCCGCAGGCCAGAATTTTTCAAACTTTTCACCATCGGGATAACCGATGGCGGAAATATAATTGGTCAGCGCGTCCAGCCAGACATACATCACATGCTTCGCGTCATCAGGCACTGGTATGCCCCAGTCAAAACTGGTGCGTGATATGGACAGATCCTTCAACCCGGATTTTACGAAACTTACCACCTCATTGCGGCGCGTATGCGGCAGAATAAAATCGGGATGCGCATCATAATGCGCCAGTAGTCTGTCCCCATAGGCCGACAGGCGGAAAAAGTAGCTTTCCTCTTCCACCCACGACACTGGCGTACCGGTGGGCGCAAGCTTCGCGCCATCCGCCGCCTCGGTTAATTCGTCCTCGCCATAGAACGCCTCGTCGCGCACGGAATACCATCCGGCATATTTGCCAAGATAAATATCCCCATTTGCCGCCATTTGCCGCCACAAATGTGTGACAGCCTTATGATGGCGCGGCTCGCGCGTGCCGATGAAGTCATCATTGCTGCAATTCAGCCGCCTGACCATTTCGCGAAAGCGCGGTGAATTCCGGTCTGCCAATTCACCCGGCGTGACGCCTTCCTTGCGCGCGGTCTGTTCCATTTTCTGACCATACTCATCCGTGCCCGTCAGAAACATGACTTCATAGCCATCCAGACGCTTGAAGCGCGCCAGCACATCGGTCGCTATCGCCTCATAGGCATGGCCAATATGCGGCGGCCCATTGGGATAGGATATCGCCGTCGTAATATAAAAACGCTTGGCCAAGGTTCATGGTTCCAGATTACAGGGCCTAACGGCGTTGCGCCGTTTGGGCCAGACGTGAAAAAATGCTCAAAATCACCTGTTTACGGCTGAGATTTACGCTATCCGCGCGCCGCAAAAGACTATTGATGTTTTCCCATACCTGCGCCCATTGATCAAGGGGCGCTGCAGCCAGCAAGCGCTGCATCAACGCCCCCTCGCCCGCCACGCGATCGGGCGGCATGGCGCCGGCCGCACCCAGACGAACCATTCGCGCTAACCATGTGGTCAACATTTCCATCATGGTTTCATAGCTTTGCCCGGCATTGACACGGGACAGGCGGTCCCCCAGCGCATGCAGCGCCGCCAGATCAGGTTGTGGCAGCGCCATTAACAGCGCGATCATTTCCCGGAAAAGCTCCAGCCCGCCGTCGCGTGCCAGGGCCAGTGCACTGCCGGGGCGCCCCTCCGCAAGCTGTGCTGCAAGGTGCAGTTCATCCTTGTTCAATTCCGGAAAATGCGCGGCAACAACCTGCAACAGATCACTGTCATTCAGCGAACTGAGCATCAGCTTACGGCAACGCGACCGGATGGTTGGCAACAAGCGCCCCGGCGAATGGCTGATCAGCAGAAATATGGACTGCCTCGGCGGTTCTTCAAGTATTTTCAGCAAGGCGTTGGCGGCGGCGATGTTCATATCATCCGCACTATCCACAATGCATACGCGCCAGCCGCCTTCGCCCGCACTCAGGGAAAAGAAATCAAACGCCTTGCGTACTTCATCCACCGGCATGACGCCCTGAATGCGATCTGTCTTATCAACGGGACGTCGTAACAACAGCAGGTCGGGATGCGATAACGCCATGACCTTGCGAAACACCGGGTCATCAATTGGTACCGCCAGATCCGGTGGAACCGCTGCCCCCGCGCCATGTTTCAGCAAAGTGCGCGCCATACGATAGGCCAGAGTGGCTTTGCCAATGCCTTTGGGGCCGGATATCAGCCAGGCGTGATGCATCCGGCCAGACATGATGGCGCCGGCCGCATCCGCCATTGCCTCTTGATGGCCAACAATATCCGGCGCTTCACGCGGATGCGGAAATCCTTCCAGCCGGTCAGATTCGATGATGTCGGCGCTATCGCTAGTGGGGCGTCTGGCCATGATGCGCTCCGGCTAAATCCCAAGCCGGGACGTGAGCGCCGCGATGATCGCGCGCGCCACCGCTTCTGGCGCGGGCGCCGCATCAATCAGAATGCAGCGCGCCGGTTCGCGCCTGGCAATCTGCAAAAAACTGTCACGCAGCCGTTGATGAAACGCCGCACCCAGACTTTCAAAGCGGTTTTCCACATCACCACGCGCTTGCGCCCGCGCCAGCCCCTGCGCAACGGGTATATCAAGCACCAGCGTCACATCCGGAACCGGACTGTCTGCATCCAGCGCAATCGCCGCCAATCGTTCAATCGTCGCGCGCCCAAGCCCCCCCGCGTCCCCCTGATACGCAAATGTAGAATCGGTGAAACGATCGCAGATCACCCAATCGCCACGGTCAAGCGCGGGAACAATGGTTTCACGCAAATGCACGCGCCGCGCTGCAAACAGAAGCAGGGCTTCGCTCATCGCATCCCAGCGCGCGGCGTCTCCCTCAACCAGTAATTTTCGAATGAACTCCGCGCCCGGCGCACCGCCCGGTTCGCGTGTTAGCACCACCTCCAGCCCACGTTGCTGCAAGGCTGATTGCAGCAAGCGCGCCTGGGTTGATTTACCGGTCCCCTCACCGCCCTCCAGGGTTATAAACTTTCCGCGAGATGGGGCCATATTATTATTCCGCCTACGGATTAACCGCTGGACGCCCCCCATAAAAGATAATTGAACGCCGCCGGAATTTTTCCAAAAAATCCCAGCTTTTCGACAGCTTCTCCAGCCACAACTGGCACAGTTACAGGCTGCATTCCAGTCGCGGTGAACGTCACAGCCCCCACTTGTGCCCCCTTGACCACCGGCGCAGCCAACGGCGCCTGATAAACAAGTTTTGCCTGCATCGATTTGCGCGCCGCCCGTGGAAGGGTTACGCGAATATCCTTGCCGGCGACCAACGGAATTTTATCCGCCTCACCCAGCCAGACATCCGCATCCTCCAGTTTCTGGCCTGCGCTCAGCAGCGTATAGGTCTCAAAATCATTAAAGCCCAGTGTCAGCAACCGTTCGGCTTCTATGCCCCGGCGCTTGTCGCTTTCCAGCCCCGTGACAACCACAATCAAACGCCGCCCGTTACGTTCCGCCGATCCGGTAAGGCCATAGCCCGCCTCTTCCGTATGCCCGGTTTTCAGGCCATCCGCGCCGGGATAGGAATATAGCAGCGGGTTCCGGTTACCCTGCCTGATGCCGTGCCAGGTAAAATCCATCTCGGAAAAAATGCTGTAATATTGCTTGTGTGTATTGACCAGATAGGCCGCCAACGTGGCCAGATCGCGCGCCGTCATCAAATGTTCGGGGTCGGGCCAGCCCGACGCGTTACGAAACTCCGAATGAGTCATGCCGATTTCGCGCGCCCGTTCGGTCATCATGCGGGCGAAGTTTTTCTCATCACCGCCAAGACCTTCGGCGACCACCACGCAGGCGTCATTGCCGGACTGCACGATAATGCCCCGCAACAAATCTGCGACCGGAATGCGCGTCCCCAATTCGACGAACATTTTTGATCCCTGAATGCGCCATGCGCTTTCGGAAACCGGGAATGTGTCTTCCATTTTCACGCTGCCATCGGCCAGTCTGTCAAACAGCATGGCGATCGTCATAAGCTTGCTCATGGAAGCAGGATGCATCGGGGTATCGGCATTTTTTTCAAACAGCACCGCGCCTGTTTCGACATCCACCAGGATTGCTTCGCGCGCCGCCGTCTCAAGGGCCTGCTGCGCCGCCACTGGCGTCACAGCGCCAATTGCAAATAACAGAATCAGAAAAAGATGTTTACGCATGCCGCCACCCATCCAATAACCCCAATTAATCCACAACAATCTGCGCGCCCTGCTGGCCCGCAGCAATGACCCGCGCCAGTGTCGCATCCGCAATTTCAACCGTCGCCAGCGGCCCCGTCCGAACACGATAGAAAGCCTTTCCCTCGACAGTTATGGGGCTGATCTGAAAGCCTGGTTCCGCGCGCAACAGACGGCCCCGCAAGCGTTCTGCATTCACCCGTTCACGAAAGGAACCCACCTGCACATACATATTGCGGCTGGCTGGGACCGGACGTAACTCAACTTGCGGCTCGGTCTTCGATTCTGCAACGGCAACCGGCTCCTTGCCAATTTCAAGCGGCGTGGGCTGCGCTTTTGCCCGTGCCGCAGACTTTACCCTGTTATCCACGACGCTGCCGGGCAATACCTGACTGCTGACCCCCGATGATGGCGCGGCGGCAACCATCGTTTTCTCTTCCGCGCTGGTATGGGGTCGTGCCGCTACAAATGCACCCGCGCCACCGCCGTCCAGTATCTGCACACGCACGGGCGCCGTTCCAGCCCCACTGAAACCCAGCAATTGCGCGCCGCGCCGCGACACGTCAATGATGCGGCCATTAACAAACGGCCCCCGGTCATTGACCTTTAGCACGATCGAGCGGCCATTTTCCAGATTGGTCACCCGCACATTCACCGGCATGGGCAAGGTCTTGTGCGCCGCCGTCAGCGCATTCATATCATAGATTTCGCCATTCGCTGTCGGCTTGCCATGAAAACCCGGTCCGTACCAGGATGCCAGGCCGGTTTCGTCGTAATCAGGCTGTTCACGCGGATAGTACCACACGCCCGCAACCTTGTAGGGTTGACCAACTTTATAAACAGGCTTGGGTGCAGGCGGCGGCGGTTTGCCCGCACACCCGGCAAGCACCAGTGACAGCGCGGCCAGGGCCGCAAAACACTGAGATAAGCGAAAAACACTCATAGGATCAGCCGCCCCCAATCCGATCAGACAAGGCGCCAACCGTCAGCGCATAATAATGCGCGCAGTTATAACGCAGAATGGCTTCGTAATTTCCATATACAATAAACGCTGGTCCGGTCGCCGCTTCGGGTAATGCCAGCGCAGCCTGCAAATCCAGCGCAGGCAGATCCGTTCCGTCGGCACGGCGTACGCCCCGTGCCTGCCATTCTTTCAACGAACGCGCCACACTCAATTTATCCATGGCGCGGCAGCCGGATTTTCCCATACGTTGCATCTGTGGCAACGCCTGACTGACTTCAGAAGAAAGCTTTACCTGACGTCCCCATGTCTGCGCGTCCGACCAGCCATTGCTGGCAAGATAATACGCAATTGAGGCAAACACATCACCGGGATTATTCCAGATATCCCGCCTGCCGTCCCCGTCCCAGTCCTGTGCAAATTTCATATAGCTGGACGGCATGAATTGCGGCTGGCCCATGGCCCCCGCCCAGGACCCCATCAGATCAGGCACATCCGCATATCCCGCATCCAGCATGCGCAACGCCTGCATCATCTCATTGCGAAAGAACGCCGATCTGCGCCCGTCATAGGCCAGTGTCGCCAGCGCGGGCATTACCGGCATCGTGGGTTTTACCGCGCCATAGCGGGTTTCGATCCCCCAGATGGCAAGAATAAATCGCGGCTGCACCCCATATTTCGCGGCAACCGCCGTCAGCAACGGGCCATGCTGCGCCAGCTTGCGCTGTCCCGCCGCAATATTCGCCGGTGTCAACACCCGGTCACGATAGGTTGCAAATGCAAGCGTGAACTCCGCCTGGTTCCGGTCACGGGAAACCACCTTTTCCACCGGCTGCACATCACGCAGGGCCGCTTCGATGATGGCCGGACGGATACCCTGCCCGGCAGCTTCCTTCTTGAATTCGGCGAGCCATTTGGCAAAGCCCGGACTGGACGGCGCTGTGGCAGGCTTTACCGCCTGATTTTTCTGGCGTGGCGCAACGGACGCCCCGGCCTGCACGGAACGTTCATCCGCACATGCCGCCAGCACCAGCATGACCAGCGAGATTAGCCCAACGATGCGCCGCATGCACGCTCCTGCAATACCCGAATCTTCCATATTCTGCCATAAATCGCTTGTGCCACGGGCCGGGGCCGGACGCAAGTACGCTTGCCCATAGGAGGCTGACCATGTATGAAGGCCGCGCACGACAAGACGCGATGGATGGGTGGCCGAGTGGTTTAAGGCACCGGTCTTGAAAACCGGCGAGGCTTCACGGCCTCCGTGAGTTCGAATCTCACCCCATCCGCCATTTTCAAGTCGCGAACCGAAACCGAGGCCCCGATGTGGGCCTTTTTTCTTTTTGTTTCAAAGGGGGTTAGCCGATGCGACCGAATCTCGGAGACTGGCGCAGTCCTCATTTTCGGTCTCTGAATGGCCCTCCGTCTCAAACCGAGCGAACCTCGGCCGAATTGGTTCGGCTTCGCGAAGGCCAGCGTTTCCTATGGGTTTGGCAGGTCGCTCAACAATGCATTCAGCGGGCGTTCTCCCGGCTGGCGTCGGCGCCCAGAGAATGCTCGGTAGGCGTTTCAAGGCGGGTCTACGGGCAGTTGTTCGAAATGGACCTTAGTTCAAGGCCGGGCCGGCTCTTCAGCGCGTCTCGACGCTTCCCGTCGACATCATGCTCATCTGAATTAATAATCATGTTTCCAGTTCACCCCGACATTGTTGTCACCAGTTGCGCCAGTGCTGCTTTCAACTGAGATGTTTGGCGCCACCTGCACCTCGATACGCGCCTTGCCGTTGCCGGTTTGCGCGCCGCTCTCGACTTCAAGGTAAATGTTGTCGCCGATGTATTTTCCAATTCCAACGGATGCGCCGGCGCCATTTTCAACGCCGCCATTTATGTTGAAATCATCCACACCCAGCAGATTTCTGACCGTACCCGCCGGATCAAAGCCTCCGCCGCCTTTACCAGATAGTTTGCGCAGGCTGTTCGCAAGTTGAACGGCCTGAACCGGGCTGATTTTGGTAGAATTTTTTCCAAACAGCAGGATGGACAAGGCCTCGTCCTGCGGCATGGCAGGGGTGGATTCTATTTTTAGGGCAGGTTCGCGTATGGGCCCGGTGATTACCGGCCTTATTTCCACACCCGATTCTGTTGTTGCTGCGATGACATTCAGATAGGGCGATGGTGGGATGTCGCCTTCAAACAGCAGTTCCGCCTGTTGTAGCTTGAACCGCCTGCCAAACTCTTCATAGCGGCCACGCAGGGTGGTGAATTTGCCCCGGATTGCGGGGTCGAGAATATTTCCCGTTAAATGCAGTTGCCCTTTCAATTCGGCATCTATTCCCCAGCCTCTAACAAATACTTTGTTTTCGGCTTGCAGAGTTACATCCAGCACTATGGGGCTTTTATCCGCTATCGCGCCGGTTTGGGGCTTTTCAGGTTTGGCGGAATCTGGGATGGTTGCGACAATGTTCAGCACCGGCACATCGCCAACAAACCGGTCCGGCAAAAATATATTAAGGGTCTCACTCTTGATCTGGCCTGCAATGACGCCTGATTGTGTGTCACCTTTCATAGTTAGATCACCGGAAATTACGCCACGCGCGCTGGGATGATTGATCAGGGCCAGATGTTTGGCGCCGATGCGCATATCATAGGCGTATGCATTGACCGATGTAAAATCCGCCTTTCCCGCCGCCGTTAAGCTGTTGGCTTTGGCGTCTTCGGCGTGAAACTGCATCAGCGTAAAAGACTGATTATCCGCAGTAATTGTTGCACTGATTTTTTGCAGGCTTACGCCCAATGGTAAAAAATTATACGCACCCTGATCCAGTTTTATCTGTCCATTTATTTGGGGCGCAGCAATGCTGCCAGATAGAGCCAGCTTGGCGCGCATCGTCCCCTTCAACACATGTTCCGGCGGCAGAAGCATTGTGGATAGCGCGGTTATGTTCAGTGCGATGTCGGCATCGCCATCGATGGGTGAATTCTCTTCAAGTGACATTATGAAAGGGTCAAGACTGAAATTCACTGGCAAGCGGGCGTTGATGTTCGAGCGCAGCGGCGACGTGTTATCTGTAACGATGCGGATATCCATCTTTCCATTTTGTAATATTGCTTTGGCGTTTATGAGTGATTCCGGAGAGGTGTCAAAAAACCTTGCGCCCGTGAGATTTGCATCCAGTTCCACGCGCGGGCCATTGTGGCTGCCATTCATTTTCAGCGCGAACGCCAGTTGGGAATCTTCGATTTCGGCCGGCAGGTCTGAGCCAAATTGAGAAATCAGAATATTTTTCCCCGTAGCGGTTGCGCTAACCGCTTTATTCTTCAGCGCAGCTTCCAGCGTCAGTTCGCCACTGCCGATTTTCAGCGCGGGCGCAGACACGCTCTGGCGGTCCTTGCCCGCAAAAAGCGCTATCGGGGCAAGGCTATCGAAAGCGATTTTGCCATAAGCGCCCGTGAAGGCAGTTAGCTTGGCAACAACGCCTGTTGCGGTGGTCACGCTCAATTCGCCGCTGGTATTTATACTGAACGGCCTGCCGGCATTTCCGTCGCCAATAAATGTTGCCTGCCAGTGTTGGCCTTTCCGGGAAGCCTCCAGAACGGCCCGGTTAATGGTTATATCTGCATACTGGGCGTTGGTGAGATTTGATTTAATGTTGTCAGGTTCTGCTGTTGCAAGATTGGAGAAATCCATCTCTACAGTGGCGGCGGATAGTGCCGCACCCCGGACCTTGATGTTCTGAAGATCAAACACCAGCGTGGCGGCCTGTTTTTCCAGCCTGGAGGATAGCGTTGCCGAGATATTGGCGCGGCCATTGACCGGTTCAGGAAAATACAGGGAAAATTGCTGTATTTCGGGTATTTTTGCCAGCAATATTCCGCCGGCAAGAAAGGTCTCCAGATCAATTTGAAGATTGCCCGTTATTTCGCTTTTAAAATACCGGGCGGCAATATCTTTCAGATCCAGGGTGGTTTCAGACAATCTGTAATTTGCGCGGGCTTCTCCATCATCCGCCGCGTCAATGTGTATGCTGCCCAGCCATGTATTTTCCTGTCTGGAAATTGTTGCTGAAGTGGTGGCGGCAGGAACAGGCGTTTGCTTGTACGCAACATCCTGGGTGCGTATCATGGCGTTGATAATTGGGCTTTCAACCGTTCCGGCGATTGACGCATCAAGGGTGGCGGCGCCAGTGACACCCTCGCGCCATTGCTCAAGTTTCAACTGGTCCGCTTTCAATTCCGCCTTTATTTCGCGAGAAGCGAGATTAATGCTGCCGCTGGCGCTGGCGGCAAATTTCGGATTTGAAAATTGCAGCGTTTCAAAATCAACGCGGCTATCTTTCAGTAGATACAGTCCTGACGCAGAAAAATCACCCGCATCAAGCCCGGGCGCTGCCTGACTGATATGAGAATTCACCTGAAAGGCCAGTCCCCCGGCGCTGGCGGCTAATCCGATTGATCCCGACACCGTGCCGATTACATCTTGCGGGAGGCCTGTTGCTTTACTGGCAAGCAAGGCTTGCCTAATTCCAACGCCAAGAACAGAAACATCCATGCCTGCGCCATTACCATCGCCACTGGTGGCGGGGCCTTCAGGCGAGCGCAGCAGGCGGAGCGTGTCCGCATCAATTTTACGGATTACAAGATGACGCAGAATATTGGGTGCAGGCAGCAAGTGGATAGAAACATTTTCAGCCTCCAGCCAAACCCCCTCTGGGTCGGCCAGGGATATTCTGGATATTGCGGCGGTCAATGGAAACCGTATACGGAGAGATCGCGTTTGTATCTGATAGCCGATGGCCGCAGACAGTTCGTTCTGAACGATATTTTCGACATAGCCGCGCCCGGAATCGGTGGATAGCCACCACAGCCCTCCGCCCAGTGCGAACAGCAGCAGTGTTATCACACCGGACGTAATTCTTAGCGGCCATATCAGATAGCCTGGCATGTTAAATTGACGCGCCATCAGAAAGCCTGCCCAAAGCTGAAATAAACCTGGAATGCGTCATCAACACCGGACCGCCGGTTCAGAGGGACGGCAATGTCCGCTCTGATGGGACCGAAATCCGTGTAATATCTTGCGCCCAGACCCGCCCCCCAGCGAAGGCCGCCTTTGAAATCGGGATAGATGGCGTCAAAGCTATTGCCGCCATCAAGGAACGCAACCACGCCATAGTCCTCGCCAATGCGCTGACGCAATTCCGTGGACAGTTCGGTAAAAGATCGCCCGCCCAGCGGATCCCTGCCCGCATCCAGCGGGCCTGCAAGCTGAAAGCCATAGCCCCGGATTGATCCGCCGCCGCCCGTATAAAACCGGTCAGTAGCAGGCACCTGATCTGTCGTTGCCCCCGCAATGCTGCCGGCGGCGATCCGCACGGCCAGCACGGATCGCCCCGCTGAGGAGAGCGGCTGATAATAGCTTCCACTGATGCGGTTTTTCAGAAATGATGTTGAGGGCTCCAATGTGTCAATCGACGGCGCGGTGTCAAAGCGCAATGTCCATCCGCTTTGTGGATTAAGCAGATCATCGCGCCTGTCCTGAAATGCAAACAGCGGAATGGAAAACAGCGCAAAATTATCCTTGCTGTTCTGGTCCCGGATTTGCTCAAAACCGTACACGAGACCAGCTCCCAGCAGCCATTTATTGCTAAAATCACGGTCTATGCCTGCTGAAAAATTCAGCCCTGTGGTTTCGAAGGCGTCGTTATCTTCCTGCTTGATGATATTGCCGAATTTTAGCCGCTGGTCGGTTCGCAGGAAAAATGGCTTTACCAGTTGCGTGTCCAGCCTGCGTTCCTGCGTGGCCAGGGACAGATCGACCGTGAATTTTTCACCGTGCGCCAGAAAATTGCGGTGTTCCCACCCGGCGCTTATGCCGGGGCCGATGTCCGTGCTGTAACTGGCGCCGCCCTTGATGGAGCGATGCGCCCTTTCAGTAACCGAAAACGTCACCGGAACCATCCCGTCCGGGGCGGGGGCGCCGGCAAGTACCGGGTCCGATTTGGCCAGCAGCCCCGATCGCAGAAGCGCTACATTGGCGCGATTTATTTCTGATCGCGTGAAGCAGTCCCCCGTCTTCAGAGTGACCCGTCTGCGCAAATGAAGATCCGCAACGGTTTCCTGTCCGCTAAACCGGATTTCGCCGATCCTTGCGTCGGGCCCGGCCAGAATGTGATATTCAATGTCCAGGCGTTGTTCGTTGTGATTGAGTATGGCCTGGTGCGACGTGTGATGTTCAAAAAGACAATTATTTTCATCAACCCATGCCGCTATGCTTTGCTCATCGGCCAGCACCGCAGCCGCCAGCGCCGGGGCGCCTGGTTTCGCATTCAGTTTTTCAATCTCAGGAAGGCTGATGGCCTTGCCTTCCCTGTCACCCCGCGCATTTACGATCAGTTCAATATTGCCAAACTGATATTGCGCGCCGGCATCGACCCCGAAAGTTGCGGCCCCTGTCGTTTCATCAAAACCGGCGTCTATTACGGCCTTATAATAGCCTGCCGCGTGAAGAGACTTTTTCAGAAACACGCGATCCTTTTCAAAACGATAGCGCAGATAGTCCGTATCCGGAATTTCCTGCTCTACGTGCGCTTCAAGCGTTTTTTGCAGGCCGCTTAATAAGGTTTGCAGTTCTTTTGAAGAGGCTTTGCTTTGAATGATGGCGGCATATCTAACATCGCGAGCCTTAGCAATCGCTTCAGCGCAGAATAAGGTAAAAACGGATGTCTGTATTGCAAGGCAGACAAGCAGGGTATTTATAAATTTCATGCCAAGCATAATGTATTATATCGTGTTCCCATGCACCCAGCTTTTCGGCTTCCGTTCAACTTTAGGCGCGAAATTCTGTGCGCAAAAGTATCCGCGCCCCAGCGAACACCTTCTGGTCAAGTTGTGTGTGGATCCGTCACGGGCTAGTAATTTCCTGCTTTCTGTGGTATAGTCACACTCTAATGAATGGTGCCGGGCGAACATGTAAAATCCGTATGAAAATCAATGCCCGATAGCAAACTCATCTTACCCGTCCCGGCTCATCTGCCGGAGCAACGGGTAACCAGGCTGGTTGAGCCTATTACAAACTTCCTGCAGGTCGAGGCCATGAGCGGCGTCGTACTGCTGGCGGCCACCGTTGCTGCACTTTTCCTCGCCAACTCCGCCTGGGCTGAATCTTATCTCACATTCTGGAACACGCCTGTTGGCGTCCGCATTGGATCACTGGAGATTGCTCACTCCTTAAAGCATGTGATCAATGATGGGCTCATGACACTTTTTTTCTTTGTCGTCGGCCTTGAGATCAAGCGTGAACTTCTTCTTGGCGAGCTTAAAGACCTACGTGTGGCCGCATTGCCGGTCGCCGCCGCGCTGGGGGGAATGCTTGTGCCGGTGGGCCTCTATTTGTCTTTACAGCTTGGCGAGCCCGGCGAGAGCGGATGGGGGGTCGTCATGGCAACGGATATTGCCTTTGTTGTGGGCTGCCTCGCGGTTCTGGGAGACCGCGTACCGCGCAGCCTGCGCATCTTTGTGCTGTCACTCGCAATTATCGACGACATAGGTGCTATTCTTGTGATCGCGATTGGCTACACCGCCAATCTTGATCTCGTGGCGCTTGGTCTTGGTGTATTTGGCGTTGCCAGCATACTGAGCCTTCGATATCTGGGCGTACGAAGCATCGCAATTTATTACCTCGCCGGCATCCTGACCTGGCTTGCGGTCTTTGCATCCGGCGTTCATCCCACCATTGTTGGCGTTGTCCTCGGGCTTCTCACGCCGGCGTACGCCTGGGTCGGCTCTTACCGGTTTCAGGCGATTACGCACCGGGTAAACGCCTATCTGCGTGGCGAAAGCGCAGCCGGAGCGGAAGCCGACACTCAGGATCATCATGGCCTGCTGCACACCGTCGCGGTTGCCGCACGCGAGACGCTGTCACCTCTTGAGCGTCTTGAAACGGCCCTTCACCCGTGGGTGGCCTTTGGGATCATGCCGGTATTTGCGTTTGCCAATGCAGGCATACCGGTTACGGCCGCCGGGTTCAGTAATCCACTCGTGCTCGCGGTGATTGCCGGTCTTGTCCTTGGCAAGCCTATCGGCATCGTTGCAGCTAGCTGGATGGCGGTACGGCTGGGGATTGCAACGCGTCCAGACGAACTCCGCTGGTCAGTGATTGCGGCGGCCGGCGCTCTCTCCGGCATTGGTTTCACGATGGCGTTGTTCATTGCCGGACTTGCGTTAGACGAGGGGCTGCTAACAGCTGCAAAACTTGGCATTCTGGTGGCGTCGTTCGTATCCGCAGTAATCGGTCTCGCACTGCTTATCGTGTTTCTGGGGCGGGGCCAAACTGCCACGCATCAATCATGAATGCATGCGACGCGGCGTCGTTAAAAAACCATTCATAGTTCTGCGTTCTGCGCATTCTGGTTTTTACGCTGCTGCAAGGATATGCTGCATATTAAAGCGTCGGCTCAGCGGGCACACAAGGATCCCCGATGGAACAATTGTTCGACATTCAGTTCTATTATGACCAGTTCATACTTTCACGAAACTGGCTTGTGGAAAATGCGCTTGCGCTGAGTATCGCCTCATTAGGCCAATTGCTGGTCATCGGTTTATTGTTTCTGGCGGCGCGGCTTATTTCAAAGTACGCGCAGATCCTGCTCAGCGAGCTTGCCAAAACACCGCGTTTCGATGCGCCCTTGCGATGGATATCAACACCACAGCGCTGGATAGCGGTTACACTCTTTCCCATAGCGCTGCCGATCCTCTGGCTTATTTTGCAATGGCTGGCGCTTGCAGTCTTCAGTTACTTCGATTTGCCGAACCAGTTCATACGGACGGCTGTTAACCTGATCGCCGCCTGGATCGTTATTCGCTTTAGCACATCATTTGTCCGCAATGCGGCGATATCACGGATTATCGCGGGGATAGCGTGGACGATCGCGGCGCTGAACATTGTCGGGTTGCTTACCCCAACCGTCCAACTGCTGGACAGTCAGGCGTTTAATTTAGGCGGGTTGCGCATCTCGGCCATGACCGTGATCAATGCGTTGCTGTCGTTGAGTGTAATGTTATGGCTGGCGATTGTTGCCGAACGGTTTCTGGAACAGCGCGTGATGTCATCGCTTAGCCTGTCACCCTCAATGCAGGTGCTGATCGTAAAGCTGTTCAAGATCTTCGTGGTTACCGCGGCGGTCCTGGTGGCGTTATACGCCGTCGGCATTGATCTGACGGTGTTTGCAGTTTTTAGCGGCGCCATAGGGATTGGCATTGGTTTTGGCCTGCAAAAGGCGGTTGCGAATTTCGTAAGCGGCATCACCATCCTGGTGGAACGTTCGATAAAGCTGGGCGATGTAATCTCTGTTGGTGAAACCTATGGCTGGGTCAACACGCTGGGCGCGCGCTTTGTTTCCGTGCTGACGCGCGACGGCATAGAATATCTGATCCCAAACGAAGATTTACTCACCCAGCAGGTTATCAACTGGTCATACAGCAATAACCAGGTCCGGTTAAAGGTGCCCGTCGGTATTTCCTACCAGGCCGACGTTCACAAGGCGATAGCGCTATGTATTGAAGCCGCCAAGGAATCTCCGCGCGTACTTGCCGAGCCGGCGCCGGTATGCCTGCTTAAAGGGTTTGGGGACAATGCGGTGGAACTTGAACAACGCTTCTGGATCAGAGATGCGCGCAATGGCGTCACAAATGTCAAAAGCGAAGTGCTGTTGCGCATTTGGGACAAGTTCAAGGCCAACAATATAGAGATACCGTTCCCGCAGCGCGATCTGCACTTCAAGTCACCCCTGAAGGTCGACGTCACAACGCATCAGAATGACGTTGCTTCTGCGGTCATTGAGGGCAGAACTGAATTAAAGATGAACCTCCCGCCAAATAGCGCCGGATAAGTATTCAAAGCGGCCATACCAGCAGGATCATCGGTATGCTGACAGCCAGCACAAGGATCTCCAATGGCAAACCCAGGCGCCAGTAATCTCCGAAGCGGAACCCCCCCGGCCCAAGGATCAGGGTATTGTTCTGGTGTCCAATGGGCGTGAGAAAGGCGCAGGACGCACCCACCGCAACGGCCATCAGAAATGGATCCGCATTTACGCCCAGCTGATTTGCCGTGCCGATGGCGATCGGGCACATCAGCGCCGCCGTAGCGGTATTGTTCATAAAATCTGATAAAGTCATTGTGACGACGAGGATCAGCACCAGGCCAGGCACTGCATAAGCACAAGAACACATGCGACAGTAATGACAGCGGGATGGCCAAATCCGGTAAAAGCTTCCGCCGCCGACACCACGCCCGCAAGCACACAGGCCAGCAAGGCGCCTAACGCCACCATATCATGGCGCCAGCGGCCCCACAGAAATGCAGCAATCGTGGCCGCAAGAATGGCGCTTATTACAGCCTGTTCCGTGGTCAATATTAAACTCCGGCAAATGCGCTGCATGAGCACCGTAATCACGCAAAATACGGCGGCATAGAATGATCTATGTCCCAAATCATATTTTTAGGGTGCGAGCGGGCTATGCCGGCATTTCAGATAATAAAACGCCGGCCCTGTCAATCACCCGTACCGCTGACGTTACGAAAATCCAGCGAGGTCGGATCCTGAAACAGCCTGAGGCCGAACTCTGGCAAGATCGCTAGAAGATGATCGAACATATCGGCCTGGATCGCTTCGTACGCATTCCATTCAGTGGTTTTGGAGAAACAATAAATCTGGATCGGCAGGCCGGTTTGTGTTGGAGCGAGTTGCCGGATCAGCAGCGTCTTGTCCTGCGCAATGCCCGGATGCGACTTAAGATAGGCGATCACATAGGCGCGAAAAGTTCCGATATTGGTTGTGCGGCGTTTGTTGACGTCATTCTGGCTGATGTTCAGGGGTTCGGCGTTCCATTCAAGCAGCTCATTTTCCTTGCTTTCCAGATAGTGGGCCAGCAGCTCAATGCGGTGCATGGCGTCCCATTGTTCAGGGGACAGAAAGTGTATGCCGCGCTGATCAATAAGCAATGACCGCTGTATCCGCCGTCCCCCGGATTCGAACATCCCGCGCCAATTTTTATAGGATTCGGCAATCAACCTGTAAGTTGGAATGGTGGTGATTGTCTTGTCCCAGTTCTGTACCTTTACCGTGTGCAGGGCGATATCGATTACGTCGCCATCCGCATTAAGCTGCGGCATTTCAATCCAGTCACCCACACGAAGCATGTCATTGGAATTAAGTTGAACGGATGCGACGAGAGAGAGGATGGTGTCCTTGAACACCAGAAGCAGAATCGCCGCCATGGCGCCCAGACCCGAAATGAGAAGTACTGGAGAGCGGTCGATCAGTGTTGCTATTATTAATATCGCCGCAACGCCGTATATGATTATCTTGCCGACTTCCAAAAATCCCTTGATAGGCTGGTTTCCAGCATCAGGGCGCTGCTCATAAATATAATTCACGAGGGTCAGGCCTGCACCCATCGCCAGCGTGATTGCCAGAATGATGAACGCTGCGGCAACATTTTGAACTGCGATGACCAGCTGCTCCGGAATGTCAGGCACCAGGATCACACCCAGTTGAATGACGAGCGCGGGCACAATATTGGATAGCCGTTTTATTATGACGCCCAATAACGGTGTTGAGGCGAAGACAGACAAGCGCGCGAGTACCCGCATGAGGATCTGTACAATGATGCGTTTGGTGATCCAGTTTGCGACAATCATAACTGCAACAAGCAGTAGGACGGCCAGTGCGGTAGCAGCAAAGGGCTGTGAATCCGGCGGCAGTGAAAAGTAAGTGATAATTTTCTCCAAGATGATTAGCCGGGTCAACCGGCTGAGGGACCCGGGCGGTCAATTTTACCCGCATCTATCACTGGCGCGGCGTCACTTGTATCGGCATTCAGTAACGCCGTCAGCCGTTCAAGCATGGCGGCGATCATTGCCTGTTCCCAGTCGGGCAACGCCTCATAACTTGCCTGGAACGTGTCTTGCAGCATATCTGGCGCCGCCGACAATACAGAACGCCCTTTGGCGGTAATCGTGACCCAAACCTGACGCCGGTCCTGTTCGCCGCGCCTGCGGACAACCAGACCATTCTGCTCGAGCCTGTCGACAATATTGGTCACCGTCGCGTGTCCAAAGCGCACAGCTGTGGAAATCGCGCCTGCTGTTGTTTTTTCGTGCCGGGCCACCTCCTGCAATACCACAAGTTGAGAGGGCGTGAGGCCCGTGGCCGCGGCCAGCCGCTTGCCTCCCAATTCCACCGCACGGATCAGGCTCCTGATTGCGCGCAACACGGATTCCGTTCGGTGCTTGTAATTTACCATCATAAAAATCCCGTTATAAAACTTAAAACAGTAAAAATATTTCACATATTGAAATATATTTTTATCCGAAAAATCAAAAACATAGTTCAATTTTCAAATAAAATATCGCGTATTTACGGCTTTCTCCTTGCAATTTCCTTTCCGAAGTGAAAGACTGCATCCATACAAGCACCAGAATATATTTTGTATAATAAAATATTTAAATAAGAAAATAAATTACGTCGAATAGCCAACTAACAGAGGAGGGTGTTGTGCGCCTTTCCGATACAGGAACATTGGATCAGCCGATAGAGACGCTTGTTTTCCGCACTCCCACAGCGAACGATGGTCCCGCCATTTCGCGGCTGATTGCGTCGTGCCCACCCCTCGATTCCAATTCGTTATACTGCAATCTATTGCAGTGTACACATTTCGCCAGCACCTGCATTCTGGCTGAACATACCGGCGGCATTGCCGGTTGGATTTCGGGATACCGCCCGCCGCAAGAGCCCGGCAGCATGTTCGTCTGGCAGGTCGCTGTTCACGAATCCGCGCGCGGCCAGGGCCTTGGCCAACGTTTGCTTAATGAGCTTTTCCTGCTTCCCGGGGTGCGCGGCGCCACACGTCTGATCACCACCGTCACCCCCTCCAACACAGCCTCCCGCAGAATGTTTGAGGGCTTTGCAAACCATCACCGGGCGGTGCTGCAAGCTCGCCCGCATTTCAGGAGCGACGTCCACTTTGGCGGCGCACATGAGTCCGAAGAGTTGATTTCTATCGGGCCGATCAGGGTGTCCCAAAATACGCCCTGATATTACCAGAGAGAGGAAAATGTCATGATAGTTTCACCGGCGCCTTCGAATGCGAAACCCGATATATCAGTCTATGAACGCCTGGAATCAAATGTGCGAAGCTATTGCCGCGCGATACCGCGCCAGTTCGTGCGTGCCGAAGGGCCATGGATGTATGACAGCAAGGGCGGCCGCTATCTTGATTTTCTATCCGGCTGCAGCAGCCTCAATTATGGACATAACCACCCGGTCCTGAAGCAGGCGCTGCTCGATTATATCAATGCTGACGGCGTGACCCACAGCCTGGACATGCATACGAACGCGAAGCAGGCATTCCTTGAGGAACTGGAGGCAACCATACTGAAGCCCCGCAGCCTGAAATATAAGGTGATGTTCCCCGGACCGACCGGCACCAATGCGGTCGAAGCGGCGCTTAAGCTGGCCCGAAAGGTGACAGGACGCTCCAATGTCATCGCCTTCACCAATGGATTTCATGGCATGACGCTTGGCTCGCTCGCATGCACCGGGAACGAGAGCAAACGCGGCGGCGCAGGCGTCACACTTACGCATGTCAGCCATGAGCCGTTCGACGGCTATTTCGGCGATGACATCGACACCGCCGACATGCTGGAGCGGCGCCTCAATGATTCGTCCAGCGGGCTGGACCCGGCTTGCGCGATTCTGGTTGAAACTGTTCAGGGCGAAGGCGGTCTCAACGTGGCGTCGCCAGAATGGCTGCGCAAGATCGCACGCATCGCGAAGGCGCATGGCGCATTGCTGATCGTTGATGACATTCAGGCCGGATGCGGCCGCACCGGCGGATTTTTCAGTTTCGAAAAATCCGGCGTCAAGCCGGACATCGTCACCATGGCGAAATCACTTTCCGGGATGGGGCTGCCTTTCGCGCTTACCCTTTTCAGTCCGGAACTGGACCAATGGAATCCCGGCGAGCACAACGGCACTTTTCGCGGCAACTGCCATGCCTTTGTGACCGCGACGGCGGCGCTCCGGCATTTCTGGCGAACGGACAGTTTCGCGGCCGATGTGCAGCGGCGCGCGGACTTGCTTGCCAATACCCTTGAACAGATTGTCGCGGATCACAATGGCCGGCTCAAAATCAAGGGCCGCGGCATGATGTTGGGCATTGATGCCGGATCCGGAAAAATTGCGGCCGCCATCACACGGACGGCGTTCCAGAAAGGCCTGATCATTGAAACCAGCGGCGCCGAAGATGAAGTTGTCAAAGTGCTGGCGCCGCTTACCATCGAGGATGATGTTTTTGCGGCCGGCCTCAGCATTCTGCGGCAGGCCTTCCACACTGTTCTTTCCCAGAGCCATTTCATGGCCGCAGAATAGGAAAACTATCCAGATGCTGATCAAAAGACTTGATGAAATCCGCAAATCCGACCGGAATGTCACGGACAAGGGTTGGGAAAGCAGCCGTCTGCTTCTGAAAGAAGACGGCATGGGGTTCTCCTTTCACATTACAACATTAAAGGCGGGTGGTGAATGGACTTTCCATTATCAGCACCACCTTGAGGCCGTGTTCGTAATCAGCGGCACGGGCAGTGTAACGGAATTGGCCACCGGCACAGTTCACCAGCTTGCGCCTGGCACGCTCTACGCTCTGAACGAACATGATCACCATACCCTGCGCGCCGAAACCGAACTGGTGACGGTCTGTGTTTTCAATCCGCCGGTGACCGGAAATGAAGTGCACGACGAAACCGGCGCCTACCGGCTAACCGAAACGGTTTAGCAAGTCTGTGCATCAGCAGCATGCACCAGCCAATCTGAGACGCATAAAATGACCGATCTTTATCCCTCCCGCGGCCAAGGCATACCGGAACTTATTTCCCGGTGTGATCCTGTCGTTCACAACACTTGGCATGAAAGCGCGCCAATCAACCTGGCCCAGACGCAGAAGTTTGAGCGCGACGGCTATCTGGAACTTGATAATCTGTTCACAGATGATGAAGTTGCAGTTCTGCAGTCGGAAACGGCAAAGCTGCTTGCAGATCCACACGCGCTTGCCGCAGAGACCGTCATTACCGAACCCGGTGAACGGGAAATCCGTTCGATCTTCATGATCCACCGGCAAAACGCCGTGATGGCGCGGCTAGCGGCGGACGAGCGTCTGGCAGGGGTCGCGCGCTTCCTTCTGGGCGATGATGTCTATATCCACCAATCACGGCTGAACTATAAGCCGGGTTTTCAGGGCAAGGAGTTTTACTGGCATTCCGATTTCGAAACCTGGCATATCGAGGATGGCATGCCGCGAATGCGCGCGCTTTCGATGTCCATATTGCTTTCGCCGAATACCGTTCATAATGGCCCGCTGATGCTGATTCCCGGATCGCACAAAAAATTCCTGAGTTGCATCGGGGAAACCCCTGAAAACCATTACCAGATGTCGCTCAAGCGGCAGGAATATGGTGTACCAGACCAGAACAGCCTGGCCGAACTGGCGGTCGAGCATGGCATTGTTGCGCCCCTTGGTGATCCCGGCACGGTGATCATTTTTGATTGCAATATAATGCATGGGTCCAACGGCAACATCACCCCCTTTCCACGCGCCAATGCCTTCATGGTTTATAACGCTGTGTCTAACCGGCTTGTGGCCCCGTTTGGCCCAAAAACGCCACGCCCCGAATTCATCGCCGCACGCAAGCACACGCCAGTGATAGAAAAGCCCGTCCTCACATTGCTTGAGGTCGCGGCATGAGTGTGCCGTTTATTTCGACGCATCCCCACACGGTAGAAAAAATCGGGGGGACATCAATAGCCGCAACCGAACAGGTTTTTGACAATGTGCTCATTGGCGAACGGACCGGCGCCAGTATTTACAATCGCATTTTTGTCGTTTCCGCATATGCCGGTATGACAGACCTGTTGCTTGAGCATAAAAAAACCGGGGAGGCCGGAGTCTATGGTAATTTTATTGCGAATGACGCCGACTGTTCATGGGAACAGGCGCTTGATGCGGTCGAAGGAGCAATGCTCGCAAAAAATGCTGAAATCTTTGACAGCTTCAAGAGCCGCGCTGGTGCAGATGCCTTTGCCGATGAGCGGATACGCGAACTGCGTGACTGCCTGAATAATGTCGGCCAATTGCGCGAGCACGGGCACTTCCGTCTGACTGAACCACTGGCGGATCTTCGCGAGATGCTGGCGGCAGCTGGCGAAGCGCATAGCGCGCACAACACCGCCCTGCTCCTGCGGGACCGGGGCGTCAACGGCGTATTCGTTGACCTGAGCCGCTGGCAGGGTGATCGCCCTTCGCTGGATGAACGCATACTGCAGGGGCTAAAAAATATTGACCTGAACACCCAACTCCCGATCGTTACCGGTTACGCTCTTTGCCAGGGTGGCATGGTAAGCCGGTATGACCGCGGCTACTCGGAAATAACGTTTTCCCGGGCTGCCGTGACTACTGGCGCATGCGAGGCCATCATTCACAAAGAGTTTCACCTCTCCAGCGCTGACCCCCGCCTGGTGGGTGAGAGAAACGCACACAAGATCGGGCTTACCAATTATGATGTCGCCGATCAGCTTGCCAATCTGGGCATGGAGGCGATTCATCCTGGCGCTGGCCGGGGTTTGCGCCAGTCAAATATTTCTTTGCGGGTCAAGAATATCTTCCACCGGAACGATGAAGGCACACTCATCTGCGGTGATTACGTATCGGCGACACCGCGCGTCGAAATTATCGCCGGCAGTCGTGAGATGTTTGCCCTGGAGTTTTTCGAACAGGACATGGTTGGGGAAAAAGGGTATGACGCAACCATATTGGAGGCGCTGACCCGTCATAGGGTAGCAATCGTAAGTAAATCCTCTAATGCCAATACGATTACCCACTATCTTTCCGCGCCAGTCAAATTGGTACGGCGCGTTATCAACGATCTGGAGATCAAATATCCCGGTGCGACGATCGCGGTACATTCCGTATCGATGGTCTCACTTATCGGCAGCGATTTGGATGCCCCTGGTCTCACTCTGAAAGCCATGGCGGCGCTTGGAAACGCGGGCGTCAAAGTGCTTGGTCTGCAGCACCAGATTCGTAACGTTGACATTCAGTTCATTGTCGCGCGGGAGGATTTTGAAAACACTATTCGCCTGCTGCACAGAGCGTTGATAGAACCGCGCATAACGGCTATTCCGGACACCCAACCGAATGTAGCGGCATAGCCAGGCCGTGATACTTGCAAGTTTCATCGTATTTCTGCTGACGTTTCTGGCCATCGGGCTTGCGTCCTACTTTCGCTCCAGAAAGACGCCGACGGACTATTATCTCGCCAGCAGGCAGGTGCCGCCATGGCTGGCGGGTTTGTCGGCGGTGGCGACGAACAATTCCGGCTATATGTTCATCGGCGTTATTGGCTATACCTACACCGTTGGTCTGGTTGCCGTTTGGCTGATGGTAGGGTGGATAGCGGGCGATTTACTTGCGTCACAGTTCATCCACCGACGCCTGAACATGGCAACCCGGAGGACAGGCGAGGTTTCGTTCAACGGCGTACTGGCGCGCTGGAACGGTGGCGACATGCCGGTTTGGCGGCGTGTGGCGGCGATTTTCACAATTATATTCCTCGGCGCTTACGCCGCAGCGCAGATTTCGGCTGGCGGCAAGGCGTTGCACGGGGTACTGGGCTGGGACCAGACATTGGGCGCCTGGCTGGTTGCGCTGATGGTGCTTGCATATTGTATTGCCGGGGGCATCCGCGCCTCAATTTGGACCGATGCGGCGCAGGCCGCGGTGATGATGGTTGCGATGCTGCTGCTGTTCTTCACCGGCGTCTACAATCTGGGGGGGGTGCTCGCGACAGTCGGGATGCTGGCCGATATACCGGACTATCTTAATCTGACACCGCCCAATCTGCTCATTCCTGCTGTACCCGGGCTGCTGCTATTCATTTTTGGCTGGGTGTTTGCGGGGGTTAGTGTGATTGGTCAGCCGCATATTATGGTGCGGTTCATGGCGATCGAAGATCCACGCGGCATAAACGTGGCCCGAATATGGTACTACTCCTACTTTGCCATATTCTACGCACTGGCGACCGGGGTAGGAATGTTATCCCGGCTTTACCTGCCTGAACTGCAGACGATGGACCCGGAACTCGCACTTCCCACCATCGCGGTTCAATTACTGCATCCTGCCCTGGTGGGCGTCATCCTGGCGGGGATTTTTGCCGCGACAATGTCAACGGCGGACAGTCTGGTGCTATCCTGTTCCGTTGCGGTCACCAATGATATCGTGCCCGGCATGGCCAATAATCCGGTGCTGATCAAAACAGCGACCGCCCTGATCACCGGCTTTGCGCTGATCATAGCCTTAAGTAATTCGTCCAGCGTGTTCAGCCTGGTCATCCTGTCATGGTCCACCCTGGCGTGCGCCTTCGGACCATTGCTGATCTTGTATACACTCCAGCGGCAAGTGACGGAACGCGGCGCCATCGTGACAATGCTGGCGGGCGTTGCCGTCGCGTTAGCCTGGCGGCAGATTGGATGGCATGAAAATATTTATGAGGGCATGCCGGGCATATTGGCGGGCGTGGCGCTTGGTCTGCTGCTTTCCAAAAGCCGTCATACGGCTAAAACGACAAGCCCGATACCACACTGATGCTCAAAGCCATCAGTCCAGTCAGCACATTACTGATCGCCATTTTCATGATTATGGCGGGCAGCGGCTTTCTGGCGCCACTGTTAAGCCTCCGGCTGGAGGCGGCCGGCGTATCGCCAGTTCTTGTCGGGTTTCTCACCACTGCTTATTTTGCCGGATTGATGAGCGGCTCACTCACGGTGTTTCGCATCATTACCCGGGTTGGCCATATTCGCGCATTTACCGCTTTCGTTACATTGTTTTCGGCGACAGCGCTGAGCTACGCCATTCACCTTGATCCGGTATTATGGTCGCTCATAAGGTTTATTGAAGGCTTCTGCATGGCCGGGGTATTCGTCTGTCTTGAAAGCTGGCTTAATGAACGCGCCGAACCGCAGTCGCGCGGCGCGGTGCTGGGCTATTACATGATCGCGCTGTATGCCGGGCAGGCTGCGGGCCAGTTCCTGCTTAATCTGAATAACAGTCTGCCATCCATGCCCTTCATCGCCGCCTCTATCCTGCTGTCGCTGGGGATCATCCCGGTCGCCCTGACGCATATCCCCGCCCCGGTCCTCACAGCGGGCGCCGCCATGCGGATTACGGAACTGTACCGCGTGTCGCCGCTTGGCGTGACGGGCGCCATCGCCACGGGTATGATGCTGGGCGCCTTTTACGGGCTGGGTGCGGTTTTCGCACTTGGTGTTGGCCTCAAACTTGCCGGCATCGCACTGTTTATGAGCGCCACCATCGCAGGCGGCGTCGCGCTGCAATGGCCTCTTGGCCGGTTGTCCGATCTGTTTGACCGGCGTCTTGTGATTGTATGGACCATCGCCGCGACACTTGCCATCTGCATACTGATTGTCGCTGCTGTGGAGGGGCGGTATGCAGTAATGGCTTCAGGCGCATTTTTTGGCGGGGTATCGTTTGCATTATACCCGCTGTGCGTAGCGCATACCAACGATCACCTCACGCCTGATCAGCGTGTTGGCGCCAGCGGCGGACTGGTGCTTGCCTATTCTTTGGGAGCGGTAGCAGGCCCGATGGCAGGTGTGGGTTTCATGTCGGCCTTCGGGCCGCGTGGTCTGTTCGTCTTTATCGGTTTTTGCGCAATGGCCGTGCTGGGATTTGCGCTATGGCGTCTCAGGGCCGCGCCAGCTGTTCCAGCCACGCAACAGATGCCCTATCAGGTTCTGCCACGCACCACCCCAGCCATGGCGGTGTTGGATCCCCTGGCGACGGACAACTAAACCATTTTTCAGCAAATATCATCGTAGTGGGATACATGCTGGGAGGAGAGAAAGTGATGCGGCGCGGAATCACGATATTAAAAAATATCTATATTTATCAATAAATTAATATGAAGCCATGTTCACCGATACCAACACAATATTGTTATAGGCCGGTTCAATTCCCAATTATCTCATATTCGGCTACTTTTTGTGCAGCCAGCCCGCCATCGTGAAAAAGCTGGAAAACTCTAACTTCCGGCGGTCCAAAGAATGATCTCGGATCACTGGGAAAGATGACGCGGAAATCAGCTCGCGGGCAAGCTGCAATACGAGACGCAGATGCCAGTCTGCGGGATTGAAATCGTAAACCGCAGCGCGCTTTGGATCAACCTCGTGCCACGCGATTGGTTTTTATCGTTTATTGCCCGGTACAATCTCGCCAGCGGCACCCCGATTGCAGCACATGAATGATGCCGCTGATCACCCGCCGGTCATCCACCCGTCGCGCACCGGGACGGTTTTTGGGCAGCAACGGCTCGACCCTCGCCCACTGTGCATCCATCAGGTTGCCGATCCTGTTCTTGCAATCCTCGTAATCAGCCTGCGGATTATTTGCCTCAAAATCAGCACGCAGCTCTGGTTTGGGGTTATCGGGCAGAATGTGCTCTATCTCCAGCTTGATGTATTCGTCTAACGAACCTGACTCTTTCAGCCCTTTATATGCCAAATCCACATGCTGCGTCAGTTTTGCCAGGAAGTAACGTGTGCGGTATTTCTGCATTGAAAAGAGTGAATAGCGTTTCAACGCATCATGCAATTCCGCCTCTTTGGCCTGCATCCCTTTTTCAAAATGCTCGGAGATAAACTGATTCAGCTTGTCTTTCTGGCTTTTGGGATCGGCTTCTGCCGCTATTTCACGCAATTCATCTGCCCATAGAGAGAAGTTACGCTCCAGGTCTTTGGTGGGGGTTTTGGTGAATATGTAATGGAATATGAAACTTTCCAGCTGGCGAACGAAATAATCAAACAGCGGCTTTGGTAAGCTGCTGGCCGCAAGCAATGGCACATAGTGCAGACTGAACGCGCCGCCCGTGAGCAGCCTCAAATTCTCCATCGCAGTGTTGGCTTTTCCGTCATTGCCACGCCCTTCCGCGAAAGCGAGGTAATGCTCTACGTTACGGGTAATTTTGCGAACAAAGCCGAACGGATCGGTTTTGTAGTTACAAAGCCCGGCATTCGTATCGTCGATGAGCCAGTCATAAATCTCATCTTCTCTAACGACTGAGTCTTTGCGCGCATTGTTGATATGGTAACCTTTAATTCCTGGGCAACTTATTGCCTGTCATGGAAAATGGGGGTGGGCAACGGCAATAGCACATAAACGGTTCAATTCCGCGGACGAGGCGCGCTTCCATGTGCGCGTGCGGCGGGGCGATCCGCGCATCGCCCTCTAATTCCCCCTCACGGGTGGCATTACCCGCGCCTAATCCAGATACTCATCATTAAATTTGCGCGCCGCGTCGCGGCGCTGTTTGCGGCGGCCCCATTTGACTTCAGCACGGCGGCGCAGGCGGCGGATGACGTGAAATTCGTTGGACAGCACCAGAATGCCCAGCGGAATCATCCAGAACCCCACTATGGGCAGAAAACCCAATATTCCGCCAATGATCAGCGCCCCCCCCACAAGAACGCGCAATGTGCGCGATTGCGGCAGTTTGAAGGTGCGGTTGCCTATGCGAAGATTGGTCATGACGTTTCTTGTGGGTAAACCGGAAAGATTGCAAGGCCTGATCTGGACAGGCCACATTTAGGGGTGGTGCGGGGGCGAACAGTTTGCTATAGCCAGCATGCTGATCGCTGCTAATTGCCTTGTTCGGGTATCTGTTCCTCGGTAGCTCAGTGGTAGAGCAACCGGCTGTTAACCGGTTGGTCGCTGGTTCGAATCCGGCCCGGGGAGCCATCCTTTACCTGTCCAGCCCGGACGCCCAGGCCGAAGGGGGGGCGTATCTATTGGTTGGGCAACCTTGCGCCGGACCGATATGGTCGGCGTATCTCCCAAAGGGCTGTGAACCTGCCCGCCTGCGCCAGCAGACAAATGTCTTCAAATCAACTCTTCCTTAACCATTAACGTATAACGTGTATTCCTGACTCGGGTATCCCGGGCGGATATTGTATGTCTTTCTCGGGCTTATTGGTATGCGTAACATGGACAAGGCCCCCGCCTGCCTGACGGATGCTATCTCTCTTGATGGCCGTCATTTAAAAGCCTTGCTGGGCCTAACTGCTAGCCCTGCCTTGGCGTTGGGTTCCCTCGACGACATAGCGGCAGAGATTGCTTCAAAATCGCTGGCTTCGTTTGAATTGGATGCGGCCCAGGTCTGGCATCTGGCCGATGGCTGGCAATGCCTGAGGGATGCGCGCAGCAGCAAGAGCGAGACAGCCATCTATCCACAACCTGGCGAACCGTTGCTGCCTGACCTTGCGATACGCGTAACCGATTGCCCGGTCAGAACGCCGGATCACACACCAATTGTGATATTGCGGCTGATCAAACCAGCCGGAATGAAATGGAGCGAAGAGGAAATCCATATTTCTGACGGCTATACAAATGTGCTGACAAATGCGGTTGGCATGGCGCAAACGCGCCGAAAAATTGAATCGCTGATAAATGCAAAAATATCCGCCGAAGAAGCCAACCGGTCAAAAACCGAATTCATGGCGAATATGAGCCATGAACTGCGCACCCCGCTCAATGCGATTATTGGCTTTTCGGAAATTCTGGCCCAGGAATATTTCGGCGTCCACAACAACCCGAAATACAAGGACTATGCGCAGGATATTCTGCATAGCGGCCAGCACCTGCTATCCCTTATCAACGATATTCTCGACCTGTCACGGATCGAAAGTGGAAAACAGACCTTGCAGGAGGAAGCTATAAATCTGGATGAGTTATTACAATCCACTATACGGCTGGTGCGAGGGCGAGCGGGCGATAAAAATCAGCGATTACACATTCAGGGCGAAAGCAATATTACGTTCTTTGCAGATTCCCGGGCGATCAGGCAGATAATCGCAAATCTGCTATCCAACGCCATCAAATTCACGCCAGAAAATGGAAACATCGAACTGGGCATTACCATAGACAATAATCTGAGCATTGCCATACGCGATTCCGGCAGAGGGATAGAAAAGCACCAGCTTGCAAAACTTTTTCAGCCGTTCAACCGTGGTCAGGAAGACGCCGCGCGAACCGAGGAAGGCGCAGGACTCGGCCTTGCAATATCCCGCAAACTTGCCCGTTTGCATGGTGGCGATCTGGAATTACATAGCGAACCGGGCACCGGTACGACCGCCCTACTAACATTACCCCTGGAGCGGCTAATAGGAGGCGCACAAGGCATATTGCCGTGGGAAATTCGCACATGACCCGTCTGCCTGTCCCCAGTAAACTTATCACTATCAACCAGAAAACGCTGGATCAGGTTGCCGCAGGCAATGCGGAATATGTGGCGGAGAAAGGCCGCCGTGGAAAGCGGGCAAATCTGGCTTTCCATGATCTTTCCAGCATGGACCTGGGCGGGCGTGATTTATCCTATGCCGATCTTTCGGGGGCCAACCTCACGGATGCGGCGCTGCATAAGGTGAAACTTACCTGTTCAATATTATCATCGGCAATATTCCGGCTGGCGCATCTTGACGGCGCAGATTTAAGCCAGACGGATATGCGCGGATGTTCATTGTACGGAGCAAAATTGACGCAGGCAAATCTGCGCGGCGCGGACATGGGCGAAGGCCCCCGCTTAAGAATATCTGAAAACAATGACATTACGTTCCGGGATGATTCCTTTGAACCAACTGAGCTGGTTGCCGCAAACCTTGTTCAGGCCGATCTGTCAGGGGCGATAATCTCGCATGGGCATATCATGCAGGCCAATTTAAGCGATGTCATATTGCGTAATGCAATACTTTCCGGAGCAAGTTTTCGCGGCGCCGTTCTGGACGGCGCCGATCTTGGAAGTGCTGATTTATCCGGCGCCGATCTGTCCGATACATCCATGCAGGGGGCAATATTAGAGGGCGCGAAACTGTCCGGCACGTCCCTGAATGGCGCAGATATGCTTGGGGCGATCATAGACCGGCGCGCTATTGGCGCAGGCTCAGGCGTAAAAAACCTGCCAGAACGCACCAGGCCGGCACCGGGTTCGTTTTCCGCAATGCTTGCTGCGCACGAACTCTGGGTCACATCATATGGGCGGGATGGTTCGCGTCTGGAATTGCTCAATGCCGATCTTTCAGATGTTGTGTTTGCCGAACTGGACCTGTCCGGGGCCAGGTTCATAAATTGTGATCTCTCCAGGGCCAATCTGACGCGCTGCAAATTACGGCTGGTGGATATGTCGCTGTCCAACCTGCAAGACGCCATTTTGCTGGAAGCAGATATGCGCGCGGCTGTGATGAAGCGGTCATTTTGCCGGCGGGCCAATTTTTCGGGGGTGACTTTTGCGTCCGTTGAGACCGGCGTTAATTCCGAAAAAAGGATATCCGCCAATTTACGGAAAAGTCATTTCCAGCAGACCGAGTTCAGCACCTGTAACTTTACGGACGCAGATTTGACAGGCTGCAATCTCGAAGGGGCCAACATGGCCAATGTAATATTGGAAGGCGCCAGCCTGACAAACGCCAAAGTGACCGCCGGAACATTTGATCAGATCGAGGCGGCGGGCGGTAATCTTGACGGCATTCGCATCCATACCTGATAAAAGGGGCTGGCGCGATTCGACGCTGGACCATCCTTGGACTCACATGGCCGATTTATTCAAAAAAACTGCTTCTGCCGCTGATCAAAGCTATACCGCCCAGGACATTGAGGTGCTGGAGGGGCTGGAGCCTGTGCGCCGCCGCCCCGGCATGTATATTGGCGGCACCGATGAACGCGCCCTGCATCATCTGGCGGCAGAAATTCTCGACAATGCCATGGACGAGGCGGTTGCCGGACACGCCACGCGCATCGAAATGACATTGGAGGCGGATGGCAGCCTGACTGTGCATGATAATGGGCGCGGCATTCCGGTTGATCCGCATCCGAAGTTCAAATCCAAATCCGCGCTGGAAGTTATTCTCACCACCCTGCATTCCGGCGGCAAGTTTGGCGGCAAGGCCTATGCGACCTCTGGCGGTCTGCATGGGGTGGGCCTGTCTGTCGTAAACGCATTGTCGGAACGCCTCACCGTCGAGGTTGCCCGCGACAAACAGCATTATGTGCAGGAATATGCCCGGGGCGCGCCTGCCGGAAAGCTGCGCAATACCGGGCCTGCAAATAACCGGCGCGGCACCACCATCAGCTTTTTCCCGGACAAGCAGATTTTCGGCGCACAGGCCCATTTCAAACCAGCGCTTTTGTACAAGATGGCGCGTTCAAAAGCCTATCTGTTTGCAGGCGTCGAAATCCGCTGGAAATGCGCGCCAGAATTGCTGAAGGGCGCGGGCGATACACCCGAAAGCGAAGTGCTGCATTTTTCCGGCGGGCTTTCCGATTATCTTGCAGCCGCCATCAAGGGATATGCGCTGGTCACGCCCAACAGCTTTACCGGCAGCGAAAAACTTCCCAGGGATCGTGGCAAGGTGGAATGGGCCATTGCCTGGTATGGAGATGGCGATGCGCTCATGGAATCCTATTGCAATACGATCCCAACACCCGCCGGCGGCACCCATGAAGCCGGATTGAAGACTGCCCTTTATCGGGCTTTGCGCGGCTATGGCGAACTGACCGGCAACAAAAAGGCGGCGCTGCTGACCGCCGATGATGTGACGGGAACGGCCGGTGTCATATTGTCCCTGTTTATCCGGGAACCGGAGTTTCAGGGCCAGACCAAGGAAAAACTGTCTTCGGCAGATGCGGCGCGGCTGGTTGAAAATGCTGTGCGCGATCATTTCGACCATTGGCTTTCGGGTGCGCCCAGCGACGCCAACAAACTTCTGGACTGGTGCATCGAGCGCGCCGAGGAACGGCTGCGCCGCCGCCAGGAACGCGAGACCAGCCGCAAAACCGCCACCCGCAAACTGCGCCTGCCCGGAAAACTTTCGGACTGCTCCAGCGACCGCATCGAGGAAACCGAAATCTTCCTGGTCGAAGGTGACAGCGCCGGCGGATCGGCCAAGCAGGCGCGCGACCGCAAAACCCAGGCTATATTGCCGTTGCGGGGAAAAATTCTGAATGTCGCCAGCGCATCCCTCGACAAGCTTTCCGGAAATCAGGAAATTGCCGATATTTCTCTGGCGCTGGGGTGCGGGATCAGGGATAAATATCGCGACAGCGAATTGCGTTATGGCAAGGTCATCATCATGACCGATGCCGATGTGGATGGCGCGCATATCGCGTCTCTGCTGATCACATTTTTCTACCGGCAGATGCCGGAATTGATCAGGAGCGGGCGGCTGTATCTTGCCATGCCGCC
>DAIOWE010000005.1:0-26489 GCA_036758605.1 Pseudomonadota bacterium
AACAAAACGGACGCCATGAACGCATGCATCTGACCCTCAAAAAAGAAGCCACCCGTCCGCCGGGCATGAACAGCCTGCAACAGCAGGCTACCTTCGACGGCTTCATCCGCGAGTTCAACTTTGAGCGCCCGCATGAGGCCCTGAACATGAAGTGCCCAGCCGAAGTCTACACTCCGGCATCGCGTGAATATCAAGGCCTGCCGGAGCTGCATTACCCCTTCCATGACAGGCCTGTCCTTGTCACTGCCTGCGGAAGAATTTGCATCTACCGGAAGAAAATCAACATCAGCACAGCACTGGCTGGACAAACCCTCGGCATCAAGGAGGTCGATGATGGCATTTGGCTGGTGAGCTTTATGGACTATGATCTGGGGTATATCGATCTGGAGCAACGTACCCTGCAACCAATAGACAACCCTTTTGGCCCGGGGGTGTCACCTATGTCTTAAGTACAATCTGTTACCTATGTGTCCGGGCCGGACACGCGAAGCATGGTGGGCCTGGCAGGATTCGAACCTGCGACAACACCGTTATGAGCGGTGGGTTCTAACCGCTGAACTACAGGCCCGGACTGGCTATAGCAGGTTATTTTGCCTAACTAAAGATGTTGCAGCAGATGCGTTGCGTGAGAGCCTGGGATGGCGTAAAACCGGCCCTCAATTTGGCTGGTCCGCTCTAAAGGTGACGGCTGGCATAAGAATTTTCCCCGTTTTTTGGAGCGTTTCATGGCGTCCTATCAATATGTTTATGTGATGCAGGGGCTGAGCAAGGCCTATCCGGGCGGTCGCCAGGTGTTGAATGATATTCGTCTGTCGTTTTTGCCGGGGGCAAAAATTGGTGTTCTGGGCATTAACGGGTCCGGTAAATCGACCTTGCTGCGCATCATGGCGGGCGTGGATAAGGAATATCAGGGGGAAGCCTGGGCCGCCGAGGGCGTCAAGATCGGCTATCTGGCGCAGGAGCCGGATCTGAACCCCAATAAAGATGTCTGGGGAAATGTCATGGAGGGGGTTGCCGAAACCCGGGCGTTGCTGGACGAATTTGAAACCGTATCCGCCGCGTTTGCCGAACCGATGGACGATGATGCGATGAATGCGCTGATCGAACGGCAATCGGTGCTGCAGGATCGCATCGAGGCGCTGAATGCCTGGGATCTGGATTCGCGGGTTGAACTGGCGATGGACGTGCTGCGCTGTCCGCCAGGCGATGCGAA
The DNA here is from genome assembly GCA_036758605.1 of Pseudomonadota bacterium. Lineage (GTDB taxonomy): Bacteria > Pseudomonadota > Alphaproteobacteria > UBA11222 > UBA11222 > UBA11222. The sequence goes on from DAIOWE010000005.1 coordinate 1,214, forward strand.
AATCGACACCCTGTCGGGGGGCGAAAAGCGCCGCGTTGCGCTGTGCAAATTGCTGCTGTCGCAGCCCGATATGCTGCTGCTGGACGAACCGACCAACCATCTGGACGCGGAAACCGTTGGCTGGCTGGAAAATTTCCTGAAGGAATATAAAGGCACGGTGTGCCTGATTACCCATGACCGGTATTTTCTCGACAATGTGACGGGCTGGATATTGGAACTGGATCGTGGTCGCGGCATTCCTTATGAGGGCAATTACTCTTCATGGCTGCTTCAAAAGCGTAAACGCATGCAACAGGAAGAGCGCGAAGCCGCAGGCATTCAGGATACGCTGGACCGCGAACTGGAATGGATACGCCAATCGCCCAAGGCGCGCCAGGCCAAGAACAAGGCGCGCGTTTCCGCCTATGGCGATCTGCTGGCGCGGTCCGAGGCGCGCGAGAAGGCCTCGGGCAAAGCCCAGATTGTTATTCCGGCCGGGCCGCGCCTGGGCGATGTGGTGATTGAAGCGGAACATATTAACAAGTCTTTTGGCGAACGGTTGCTGATTGACGATCTGTCTTTCCGCCTGCCGCCGGGTGGTATTGTAGGCATCATCGGGCCCAACGGTGTAGGCAAAACCACATTGTTCCGTATGCTCACAGGACAGGAAAAACCTGATTCGGGCAGCCTTAAGATGGGCACAACCGTGCAGCTAGGCTATGTGGATCAAAGCCGCGATACGCTGGACCCGAACAAGAATATCTGGGAAGAAATCTCCGGCGGGACCGATGTGATCGCGCTGGGCAAGATGGAAGTGAACAGTCGCGCCTATGTGGGGGCGTTCAATTTCAAGGGTACGGACCAGCAAAAGAAAGTTGGTGTGCTATCGGGCGGCGAGCGCAACCGGGTGCATCTGGCGAAAATTCTGAAGTCGGGCGCCAACCTGCTTCTGCTGGACGAACCGACCAATGATCTTGACGTGGATACGCTGCGCGCGCTGGAAGACGCGCTGGTTGATTTTGCCGGCTGCGCCATGATCATCAGCCATGACCGCTGGTTTCTGGACCGGATTGCCACCCATATGTTGGCCTTTGAAGGCGACAGCCATGTGGAATGGTTCGAGGGGAATTACGAAGAATATGAGGCGGACAAGAAACGCCGACTGGGCGCGGACGCCGCCCAGCCACACAGGGTGAAGTTCAAAAAACTCGGACGGGCGTAAGTGGGCAGGTTTTCAAATTTATTTGGTGATTGAAACCTGCTTGCCATCATTGATGGCCGCGGCGGAACCGCGCAGGCGTGTCAGCAGGGCGTTAATGTCGCCATTATTTTGCTGGATGATAGAGGAAAATTCGGATCGCTGGGTCAGCGCCATGCTGATGCCCTCTATCGACATGTCGAGAACCTGCAGTCCACCTGCATTTTCCCGCAGGCGCCAATCGACATGCACCGGTTCAGGATTTTTAGGATGGGTGATCAGGGTCGAGACAATATGTTCACCCTTGCCCGTGCTGGTGGCGCCTTTGATGCTGATTTTTGCATCGGTGTAATCTTTCAGACGGCCCGCATAGGCAGAGATGACGTAATCATGGAACAGCTTCTGATATTCAGCCTGCTGGGTTGCATCCGCGCGCTTCCAGTTGGCCCCAAGGACGAAGCGTCCTATGCGCGGCATGTCAACATGGTCGCTTAGTAAAGCGCGGAATTTGGAAAAGCGTTCTTTTTCGCTGATGGCCGGATCGCGCAGCGTCTCAAAAGCGCTATAGGTCAGGCTTTCGACAAAGGCAGACGGGGTGACGGCGGCCCATGCCGTGATGTGAAATGAAAATGTTGCGGCTAACAACATGACAGCCGTCAGCGGGATGAATTTCGAACGCATGAACATCAAATAAAATCCGTTGGGGAGAGCGCTGCCGACTTAGTTATCAAAATCGGGCAGGTTTTCCAAATCTGGCTTGCCGTCACGAATGCGGTCATTCATGCGCTGGCGGTATAGACTACGAATAGCGGCGTAATAATCAACCGATGATTTTTCCAGTTCATCGAATTCGTCAATCACCTGGTGACGCTCATTCACAATATCAACACCGTACAGCGCCAGATTGGCCGTTCTGTGGTTCCACAATATATAGGTCATGGGGTCGGTGAAAATATCCGTTGCAAAACCAACCGTATCACGCGGCGGCAGAGGCCCCAGGAAAGGCAGCATCAGATAAGGGCCGGAACCTACGCCCCAGGTGCCAAGAGTTTGCGCAAAATCTTCATCATGGCGTTCAATTCCCATGGATTCGGCGGGGTCAAAAAAACCGAAAAATCCAATGATCGTATTGATGCCAAAACGCGCCAGTGTATTGCCAGCGCGGCCAGGTTTTGCCTGCAACAGGTCATTCAGAAAAATTACCGGACTTTCAAGATTATCCAGAAAATTGGTCGCAGATTCCCGTGCATGGGCAGGCACTACCGCGCGGTAGGCAACCGCCGTCGGTCGCAAAATGACCTTATCAAACCCCAGATTGAACGAAAAAATCGCCCGGTTCAGTGGCTCAAACGGGTCATTGACATCCTCTTCAGCGGTATCCGGGGCGGGTTTTTCCTGTGCCAAAACAGACATGGAGGTGGTCAGCATGCCAACAATTACGGTGGCGGCGCCAAGGTGCGCACCCAGGCGCTTTGTCAATTTTAGATCCATCACGTAACCAGTTCCCCGACTGAAATTCCATAGCATCCGACCCGGCAACATTCGCCGCTGCCCAAGGACAAAATCTCCCGGTAGCGGACGATATTTATGTTAACTGAAAAGCCTTAGCGAGTCCTTATTGAGAGAAAAATAAAAGACACGAACGCTCCAATCTCCACATTGAAGGGCCACCTATATTCCCCTCCGCCAGATTCGTTACAAGTTTATAACAGTTTTCCATCCATATTCCATGCATCCTTATTTGTTCGTGGCCTACCCGGTTTGGGGATTCCTGGGGGTTAAAGACTAATAAGGAGGCATTTGCCGACATTTGTGCATTAAATATTGATTTATATATAAATATATCCTTATATTTGAAATAGTTTAGTCCTAAATGGAGTGACCAGGTTTGGATTCGTTGCTGGCAGGGTTGCGCGCCTCGGGTGAGCCGACACGGTTACGTATCCTTGCGCTGCTGGCGCAGGGAGAGCTGAGCGTATCGGAGATGATCCGGATCTTGGGTCAGAGCCAGCCACGGGTTAGCCGCCACCTGAAATTGCTGTGTGATGCGGGGCTGGTCATGCGGCTGCCTGAAGGGACATCCGTGTTTTACCGGCTTGTGGATGGCGGCACATCGGGCAGTCTTGCTTGCGCCATTACAAAATTGCTGCCTAGGGATGACGCAACGATCCTGCTGGATAATTCCCGGCTGAATGAGGCGCGTCAGGAACGCACCCGTCTGGCGGCGGAATATTTTTCAAAAAACGCCGCAGAGTGGGACAAGATACGATCATTGCATGTTTCCGAGGCGGCCGTAGAAGCCGCAGTGAAGGAAATACTGGGGCCGCGCCCGGTGGCGCATGCGCTTGATCTGGGTACCGGAACCGGACGTATCCTGCTGCTGTTGGGGGGGCTGGCCGAAAAGGCGACGGGAATAGATTGCAACCGCGAGATGCTGGCGATTGCCCGCGCCAACCTGGAAGCTGCGGGATTGAACAATTTCCATGTTCGCCAGTCGGAAGTGCAAAATCTTCCGCTGCCGGACTGCTCGGTGGATCTGGTGACAGTGCATCAGGTATTGCACTATCTGGATAATCCTGCTGCGGCGATACGTGAGGCCGCGCGGGTGCTGCTGCCGAATGGACGCATCCTGATTGTTGATTTTGCGCCGCACGGAATCGAACAGTTACGCGACAGCCATGCCCACCGCCGTTTGGGTTTTTCCGAAGAGGAAGTGTCGGCATGGTGTGTGGCAGCCGGGTTGAGCCTGGCCGAAGTGCGGCATTTGCCGCCGGTTTCATCACAGGGACTGACCGTCTCAATATGGCTTGCACAAAATTCTGACCGCCTTTTGCCTGTGCGCAAGGACATGGCGGCAACCGGAGAAAATTTACGATGACATCGCAGAATGAAAAACCCGCGGCATCCCTTATTCTTGGCGGAGCGCCATCATTACAGGCGCGCCCGATCCGGGTGTCGTTTGAATTTTTTCCGCCCAAAACGCCAGAGATGGAAGAAACCCTGTGGCGTTCAATTCACCGTCTTGCGCCGTTCCAGCCGCAATTTGTTTCCGTGACCTATGGCGCGGGGGGCAGCACCCGTCAGCGCACCCATGACACGGTAAAGCGTATTCACGATGAAACCTTGCTCGTCCCTGCGGCGCATCTGACCTGTGTCGGCGCAACCCGCGAGGAAGTGGACGAAGTGGTGCGCGATTACTGGAATGTCGGCATCCGCCACATTGTGGCGCTGCGCGGCGATCCGGCGGAAGGGCAGAGCAAATATGTGCCGCATCCGGGCGGTTATGCGTATGCCTCGGACCTGGTGGCGGGTATTCGCAAAATAGGAAATTTTGAAATCAGTGTTGCGGCCTATCCTGAGGGGCATGTAGATTCGTCTGATCTTGCGGTGGACATGGATAATCTCAAGCGCAAGATAGATGCAGGCGCTACGCGCGCGATCACGCAGTTCTTTTTTGATACGGATTGTTTTTTGCGGTTTCGCGACCGCGCGGTTGCGGCCGGCGTCGCGGTTCCGCTTATTCCGGGCATTATGCCGGTGACAAATTTTAATGGCGCCCGGCGCATGGCCATCATGAATGGGGCCAGTGTGCCAGACTGGCTGGCAAAGCTGTTTGAGGGACTGGATGACGAAGCCGAAACCCGCAAGCTGGTGGCCATTGTGGCGGCAGCCGAGCAATGTGTGCGTCTGCGCGCCAATGGCGTACAGGATTTTCATTTTTATACATTAAACCGCGCCGATCTGACTTATGCACTGTGTCACATACTTGGTTTGCGCGCGACGCCGGTGGAAGGGAGCAAGTCCATATGACGGACGAAAGAAACACGAGAATTGAGAATCTGAAAAAATCCCTCAGTGAACGGATTTTGGTCATTGATGGGGGCATGGGCACCATGATTCAGACCCATTCGCTGACCGAGGCGGATTTTCGCGGAACGCGCTTTGCCGGGCACAATCATGATGTGCGTGGAAACGGTGATTTGCTGACCCTTACCCAGCCGCAGATCATTGGCGGCATTCATGCGCAATATCTGGATGCAGGCGCGGATATTCTGCTGACTAACACGTTCAGTGGAACGGTTGTGGCGCAGGCTGATTATGGGCTGATGGATATTGTGCCGGAATTGAATTATGAAAGCGCGCGGCTGGCGCGCAGGGTGGCGGATGAGTTTACCGCGCGTACGCCTGACAAAATGCGCTGGGTTGCCGGCGCGCTTGGCCCCACCAATCGCACGGCCAGCATTTCGCCGGATGTAAACGATCCGGGCTTTCGCAACATTCATTTTGATGAACTGCGCGCAGCCTATGGCCAGGCGGCGGCGGCGCTGATTGATGGCGGTGCGGATTTTATACTGATCGAAACTGTGTTCGATACGCTGAATTGCAAGGCGGCAATCTTTGCCGTTCAGGAAACTTTTGATGCGAAAGGCATTCGTTTGCCAATCATGATTTCCGGCACGATTACCGATTTATCTGGCCGCACCCTGACCGGGCAAACGCCCGAAGCGTTCTGGTATTCGGTGCGCCATGCTGAACCTTTTGCCGTTGGTCTGAATTGTGCGCTGGGTGCGGAACAGATGCGCCCGCATATTGCGGAACTGTCGCGCGTGGCGGAAACGGCGGTGAGCGCCTATCCCAATGCGGGCCTGCCAAACGGCTTTGGCGGTTATGACGAAACGCCGGAAACAACGGCGGCCCATGTGGGGGAATGGGCGCGTTCGGGCCTGATCAATCTGGCGGGTGGCTGTTGCGGCACAACGCCCGCGCATATCCGCGCCATTGCACAGGCGGTGGCGGGCGTTCCTCCACGCAAAATTCCTGTGCGGCCAAAGACCATGCGGCTGTCGGGCCTGGAGCCGTTCATTTTTCCTGTCACATCGGATGCAGAGGCTGAGTTCGCCGCATGATTTCAACATTTGTAAATATTGGCGAGCGCACCAATGTCACCGGGTCGGCGGTTTTCAAAAAGCTTATCCTGAATGGCGATTACGAGGCTGCCCTTGCGGTTGCGCGGCAACAGGTGGAAAGCGGCGCGCAGATCATCGACGTGAACATGGATGAGGGGCTGCTGGACAGTCAGGCTGCGATGGTGCGGTTTCTAAACCTGATTGCGTCCGAACCTGATATCAGCCGCGTCCCGGTAATGATCGATTCGTCCAAATGGCCGGTCATTGAGGCGGGCCTGAAATGTGTGCAGGGCAAGGCCATCGTCAATTCGATCAGCATGAAAGAGGGCGAGGAACCGTTTCTGCAACAGGCCAAACTGGTGCGCCGTTATGGCGCCGCCGTTGTGGTCATGGCGTTCGATGAACAGGGGCAGGCCGATACGTCGGACCGCAAGTTTGAGATTTGCGCGCGTTCCTACAAATTGCTGACAGAGAAAATCAATTTTCCGCCGGAAGACATTATTTTCGATCCCAATATTTTTGCGGTTGCGACCGGGATCGAGGAGCATAATAATTATGCGGTCGAATTTTTCGATGCGGTCCGGCGCATCAAGGCGGAATTGCCTTATTGCCGCACATCCGGCGGTGTTTCCAATGTGTCTTTTTCATTTCGCGGCAATAATCCGGTGCGCGAGGCGATGCATGCTGTGTTTTTATACCACGCCATCCGCGCCGGGCTGGACATGGGCATCGTAAATGCCGGCCAGCTGATGGTGTATGAGGATATTCCGAAAGATCTGCTGGAGCGCGTCGAGGATGTCATTCTCAACCGACGCCCGGATGCGACCGAACGGTTGCTGGAAATTGCCGATAATTTCCGTGCAGGCGGCGGCGTTCGTCAGGAGGGGGCCGATCTTTCGTGGCGCGAGGCGGATGTCGAAAAACGGTTGGAACATGCGCTGGTCAAGGGTCTTACGGAATTTATTATTGAAGATACAGAGGCCGCGCGCCAACAGGCCACACGGTCGCTGGATGTCATTGAAGGCCCGCTGATGCGCGGCATGAATGTGGTCGGCGACCTGTTTGGCGCAGGCAAAATGTTTTTGCCCCAGGTGGTGAAAAGCGCGCGTGTGATGAAACAGGCCGTCGCGCATCTGCTGCCCTTCATGGAGCAGGAGCGTGTGGATTCCGGCACGGCGGCAAAGGTCAATGGCAAGATCGTCATGGCGACGGTGAAGGGAGATGTGCATGACATCGGCAAGAATATTGTCGGCGTTGTGCTGCAATGTAACAATTATGATGTGGTTGATCTGGGCGTGATGGTGCCTGTTGACCGCATTCTGGATGCGGCGCGCAGGGAAAAGGCCGACATTATCGGACTGTCCGGCCTGATCACGCCCAGTCTGGATGAAATGTGCACGGTCGCCGCTGAAATGGAACGTCAGAGCTTCACTATTCCACTCCTCATTGGCGGGGCAACCACGAGTAAAATCCATACTGCAGTAAAAATCGCCCCGAACTATCTTAAAGGTCAGGCGGTATATGTGCTGGACGCATCCCGCGCGGTATCGGTGGTCAGTGATCTGCTCAGCGAAGATCAGCGTGAGGTCAATATCGCTGCGGTGCGTTCAGAATATACGGAAATTGCCAGCAAGCATGCGCGCGGCAGCGGGCGCGAGGGAAGGCGCGCGACATTGACTGAAGCGCGGGCGAACCGCGTTGCGCTGACCTGGAAGGGTTATACGCCGCCGCGCCCGTCATTTCTGGGCCTAAAAACTTTCGACGATTATGATTTGGTGGAACTGGCTGCCTGTATTGACTGGACGCCGTTTTTCCAGTCATGGGAGCTGGTGGGAAGTTATCCTCTGATATTGAAAGACGCCAAAGTTGGCGAGGCCGCTCAAAATCTGTTTGATGACGCACAGATCATGTTGAAACGCATCATCGCGGAACGCTGGATTCACCCGCGCGCGGTGATCGGTTTCTGGCCCGCAAATTCAACCGGTGATGATATTGAGTTGTATACCGATGATACGCGCAAGGAACGTCTCGCGGTCATACATTGCCTGCGCCAGCAGATGCATCGCGGCGAAGGGAAAGAAAATTTTTGCTTATCAGACTTCATCGCCCCTAAGGAAACCGGCATCGCAGATTATTTGGGCGGCTTTGCGGTGACCGCAGGGCATGGCGTGGAAAAAATCGCAACGGACTTTCAGGCGGCGCAGGATGACTATTCCTCGATCATGGTCAAGGCGCTGGCGGACCGGTTTGCCGAGGCCTTTGCCGAGCATCTGCACGCACAGGTACGCAAGCATTTCTGGGGGTATGCGCCTGATGAAACGCTGGATAATGCAGCGCTCATCGCCGAGGCCTATCGGGGTATCCGTCCCGCACCGGGCTATCCGGCCTGCCCGGATCACACCGAAAAGCGCACTTTGTTTGATCTGCTGAAAGCAGAAGCAAATGCGGGCATCAATTTGACGGAAAACTTCGCCATGTGGCCTGCGGCGTCGGTCAGCGGCTATTATTTCAGTCACCCGGAATGCCGTTATTTTGGCGTTGGCCGTATCGACAGCGACCAGGTTGCCGATTACGCCGCGCGCAAGGGCATGTCCGTTCGCGAAGCGGAACGCTGGCTCGCCTCCAATCTTAATTATACGCCTGAGAATACGTCTGGCACGGCCAATAAAATCCTCGCCTAAATTTATTCATGGAGCAACTGGGGAGGACATAAAATGAATGTCACGGCAATTCAAAAGCGTTCAGGCCATCACACGGCGCGCCGATCCGATTGGTTATGTGCATATGAGCGTCTCCGAAAGCCGACATCACCTGCGTCATGCGCTTTCATTGGGCGCGGCCCTGAAAATCCGCAATGAAAGTTTTCAGGCCGAATTAATTATTGGACATATCCGCAGGCGATGCGCAATTGCTCTGTTCGGTCGTGCCAGGACCGGCATGGACATCATTGTCTGGCTGGAAGGTTTCGGGGATATGCCGGCGCCGGTGATCCGCGGCCTTCCGTCCGCCCTAGCCGTTGCGTTCGATCTGCCGCCGCTGCATTACGCCGAATTTGCCGGGCGGTCTGGCGGAATGATGATCGCGCACGCCTAGAGACGTTTCGGTCAGACTGCCGCACTCTGAGCGGATAGAAGGGCTGTGGCTCTCGGGCAATACGCGATTAGATAAACCCACCGGGTTTTATCTAATCGCATAGAGCCGCGCTAAGACCTGCGTCGGTGTCAATTTCCCTTTACCTCAATGCGTTTCACCTTAGCCTTGGATTCCAGCGTTCTCGGCAAGCGGATAGTCAGTACGCCATGCCTAAAATTGGCATCCGCTTTATCCGTATCAACGCCTGGTGGCAGGGGAATCATACGGTGAAACGCTCCATACGAACGTTCCGACATGTAATACCCTCGCTTCTTCTCCTCTCTCTCCTCTTTTTTTTCGCCACGGATGGTAAGAACATCATCGGTGAGATTCACCTCGATATCCTTTTCATCGAGACCAGGTAATTCGACCGCGATTTCGACTTCTTCGTCAGTTTCCGAAACATCTGTTCGCGGAGCGCCGGCCGTTAGAAAACCATTTGAACCGGAAAATGGACGATCGAATCGGCTCCAAAAGTCGTCGAACACCCGGTTGATATCGCGCTGCAAACTCTGCAGTGGACTCTCTTCACCCTCGTTTTTTTGTGTAATCGCCTGTTTGTTGCGGTTCCACGGTATCAAGTCTCTGATTTGCATCTTCAGCCTCCAGATTGATTCTCCTGATGCATCTCACCTCAAGCGGCTTTGACCTGAATTTTCTTTGTCTTCGCCCGCTCGGCTTTAGGCAGTTTAAGCGTTAGCACGCCATCTTTATGGCTTGCCTCGATGTGATCCTGATCGATGTCCTCCGACAACGTGAAGGCTCTCTCATAGTCGCCTTCTCCATACTCGGCGTATATCGCCCGATAACCTTCGGGACGCTCTGCGGCCAGTCGCCCTCGTATGGTCAAAACACGCTGCTCCAGGGTGACATCAACATCGCCTGGAGCGACGCCGGGCATATCTGTCACCAACACGACGTGATTTTCATCTTCGTAAATGTCGGAGTTGGGCCGATAGACGTTCGTGGCGCGCGTAGATTGGGCGGCTTGGCCACGAGCGATATCTCGAGTTGGAAGTTTGGTGATTTCCTGTGCCATATCTTATTCTCCAATTGCATTGAATTAGCGGGTCTTGACCTGGATCTTTCGAGGCAGATCGGCTTGCGGGCGATGCATCTCGACTTCCAGAACACCGTTCGTACAACGGGCTTCGACGCGATCCGGATCCACCCGGAACGGCAACTCGATCGTGCGTGAGAATGCCCCCAATGGACGCTCACGGCGCCGCCAGGCCACTTGGTTATCATTGGCCGCAAGTGCGCGTTTGCCACTGATGGTTAGCGTGTCTTCGGCGATCGAGATATCGATATCCTCGCTCGACAAACCAGGAAGTTCGGCAGTGACCACCACACTATTGCCGCCGAGCCAAAGGTTGACAGGTGGATAGGCGCGCGTAGAGAAAACGGCGCCCGCGCCATTAAGCAATTGATTCATTTCCGACTTAAGCCTCTGCATTTCCCCGAAGGGATCCCAGCCAGCGCGGTCCCATGATGATAAAAGCATTTTGCATCCTCCTTTCGTCCGTAATGTTCCTATTTGGTCTCTCGAGAGATAGTCCTGGAGCCCGGTCAGGCGCGCGCCTGTATTTCGTTCCCCAAAAGGGCTACTCTGCGAGTCCTTCATGTTGCGGGAATGGAGCTGCCGGGACCCGGTATCGGGTGATTGAAGGCAGAATTGACGACGAACCGGACTTGCACGACGTCGGGGCGAACTGGCCCCCGATACAGAGATGACTCGGCGCACATCCTTCCGTCGCGAAGCGGCAAGGGCCTTTGCCTGACCGCAAGGGTCCAGGTTCGCCATTCTTTCCTTCGGGATCCGTCAGCGGCATCCCACGAACAACATTTGGAGGCCTCCGACGCGGTTTCAAGACCCATTGTGCAGTTTCACTTTTAAAAAATTTTCACTGAACTAAATTAGTTAACATGTCTTAACAGGTTGTCACGGGAAGGCGCGATACGGGCGTCATTGCATTTATGCCAAAGTGGGGCCGACGATAGTAGTAATGTTGCAGGAAGGGTCAAAGTTGTGCGGCCCTGTCGTGTGACGTGGAGTAGGCTCAGGCGTAGATCCACCCGCGCAGGCTGATTTGCACGGAGCGCCCGGCCTTGCCATTGGTGTGCGGGGGGTAGGGTTTGATCTGCTCGGGGCTGAAAAAAGCGCGGGTATTCAGCTTACGGAAAACTTCGCCATGTGGCCTGCGGCGTCGGTCAGCGGCTATTATTTCAGTCACCCGGAATGCCGTTATTTTGGCGTTGGCCGTATCGACAGCGACCAGGTTGCCGATTACGCCGCGCGCAAGGGCATGTCCGTTCGCGAAGCGGAACGCTGGCTCGCGTCGAACCTCAATTACACACCGGGTGCAAAATAATATTGCAGGTACGAATACGGTGCTGATTTCGAAAATGTGCGCATTGTCACACCTTTAATTATTTTTCACCTTAATCGCGCCGCACTTTCGCCAATATTCTCTTGTAAAAAATCCTCCTATCGATTTCTAAGCAATTTCTTAACGTTAGGCCATTAGCCTTGTTCAAGGATGGAATGGGGAGAAGAAGAAAATGAGGGCTGCATCCCGGAACAATGATGCGGGCGTCGACACCCGTCGTAGAGATCCTGCCGGTCATGTGCGCTTGAGTGTCGCAGAACGGCGTCAGTACCGTCGTGGCGCTGTGACTTTGAGCGCGACGCTGAAAATCAATGATGAAAGTTTTTCGGCGGAACTGGTGGATATTTCTGTGGGTGGCGCGCAATTGTGCTGTTCTGTCGTGCCAGGGGCAGGCATGCTGATAAGCATTGAACTGGAGGGTTTTGGGGCGGTCCCCGCACGGGTGATCCGCCGCCTGCCAAGAGCCATTGCGGTGGAGTTTGATCTTCCCGAAACGCATCGCGCCGAAATTGCGGAAAAGCTGGACAGGCTGTTAAAAGCGCACGCCTGATCGCTGTAACCGCTAAAACAAAAGATGTTGCGTAAATAATAAATTGGCCATACTGCGGGGGCAGAAAGGGTTCGCAATGTCTAAATGGGGCAAAATCTTTGGTGCGGCGGTGGGTACTCTGGGCGGTCCGCTTGGGGTCTTGCTGGGCCTGGTGGCCGGGCATTATGCCCTGGATCGTGATGAAAAGCCGGGCACGGCAAATCCCTTTGATCCGCGTGGCGACACCAACCGGATTGCTTTCACCATAGGTGTTATCGCGCTGGGCGCCAAAATGGCCAAGGCGGATGGTTATGTTTCACGTGAAGAGGTCGATGCCTTCAAACAGGTTTTTGACGTGCCGCCGGACGAACTGGCAAATGTGGCGCGTATTTTCGATCTGGCCCGCAAGGATGTGGCCGGGTATGAGCAATATGCCAAACAGATCGCCGCAATGTTCAAAACCAAGCCCCGCGTGCTGGAAGATTTGCTGGACGGCCTGTTTTTCATCGCCAAGGCGGACAATATCTTTCATCCCAAGGAAGAAGCGTTTCTGCGTTCGGTCGCCGTCATTTTCGGTTTCGACGACGCGGACTGGGCGCGCATCAGGGCGGGGCATGTTGGGGCCGATGCGGCTGATCCCTACGTGATTTTGGGGCTTTCGCATACCGTGACCGATGCCGTGCTCAAACAGACCTATCGCCGTCTGGTGCGTGAAAATCATCCCGATCTGCTGATCGCCCAGGGTCTGCCGGAAGAATTCGTCATGGTGGCCAATGCGAAAATCGCTACCATCAATGACGCTTATGACAAGGTTGCCAAACAAAGAGGCATCAATTAGAACCATCTTATGTCTCCTCCGCACCTTGCCCTGATCCTGTTTATTACATTGGTGTGGGGGTTCAATTACGTCGCCGGCAAGGCGGGCGTGACTGAGCTGCCGCCGATCCTGTTTACCGGCCTGCGGTTTTTCCTGCTGAGCTTGATTTTGCTGCCCTGGCTGAAGCTTCATCGCGGCCAGATGTTGTCCATCGTCATTATCTCGCTGACCATGGGCGGGGTGCATTTTGCGATCTTCTATATGGGGCTGGCTGCGGCCCATGATGTCTCAACGGTCGCCATTGCGGGCCAGTTGGGCGTACCGTTCGCCACCATCATGTCGATCATCTTTCTGAACGAGAAAGTCCACTGGAAACGCTGGGCCGGTATTTCCACCTCGTTTATCGGCGTGATGATTATTGGCTTTGATCCGGTGGTGTTCCAATATCTGAATGGCCTGATTCTGGTTATTCTTGCGGCGCTGGTGGGATCGCTCGCGATGATTTATATGCGCCGCCTGGAAGGCGTTGGCGTGTTTGAACTTCAGGCCTGGATCGCGCTGTTAAGCTGGCCGGTGTTGGCGCCCTTGTCATTGCTGATGGAGAGCGGCCACATCGACGCCATGGTGAACGCAAGCTGGGCCGGATGGGGCGGCGTGCTGTATACGGTTGTGGGAACAAGCCTGATCGGCCATGCGGGCATGTATTATCTGTTACAGCGTTATGAGGTGACACAAACCGCGCCGCTTACATTATTGTCACCGGTATGGGGGGTGGTTTTCGGGGTGACCCTGTTGGGGGACACCATTACCACGCGCATTATACTGGGAGGCGCGATGACATTGATCGGCGTTGCAATTGTGTCCAGCCGCCAAAAGGCTTTGGTGGATACAGGGGGCTGAACGGTCATGCAGATCATTGCGCGCCCTTCGCCCAATTATAATGACCGCGCGCCGGGCGCCATCAATATGCTGGTGCTGCATTATACCGGCATGGCCTCGTGCGAGGATGCGCTGGCGCGGCTGTGCGACCCGGTGGCGCAGGTCAGTGCGCATTATCTGATCGACGAAGATGGCACGGTCTATCAGTTGGTGGCGGAACAGCATCGCGCCTGGCATGCGGGTGTTTCGTTCTGGAAGGGTGAGCGCGATATTAACAGCCGCTCCATCGGCATTGAACTGGTCAATCCGGGTCACGAACTGGGTTATCGTGCGTTTCCGCAAATACAGATGCAGGCACTGGCGAATCTGGCCCACGAAATTCTGGCCCGCCATCCGATCCCGCCAGACCGGGTGCTCGGTCATTCCGATGTGGCGCCCGGCCGCAAACGCGATCCCGGCGAATTGTTCGATTGGCAATGGCTGGCCGGGCAGGGGATTGGGGTTTGGCCGAAACTCCCGGCTTGACGTTGCCCGCATTGCCGCTGATATATGACCCTGTCAGATGGCTGGATGGCCGCTCCCGTTTACGGGGGAGGAAAGTCCGGGCTCCACAAGAACACGGTGCCGGGTAATACCCGGCGGGGGTGACCCCAGGGAAAGTGCCACAGAAAGCAAACCGCCTTTCGTATGAAAGGTAAGGGTGAAAGGGTGCGGTAAGAGCGCACCGCGCGGCTGGTAACAGCAGCGGCACGGTAAACCCCACCGGGAGCAAGACCAAATAGGGGTGGCGCCGTTTCGCACGGCAGGCATGTTTTTGGGCCGCCATCCGGGTAGGTCGCACGAGGCGTCTGGCAACAGGCGTCCCAGATGAATGGTCATCGCCTGTGCAAACAGGTACAGAACCCGGCTTACAGGCCGTCTGGCATTTTTTTAAGCGGATGATATTGCTGTAATAATTTGTTTGCCGGTGTAGATACGTTGAGGGGGCAGGGTAAAAGACACTGCTGTGCCCTTGCCAGGGGTGCTGTTGATCCATAGGCAGCCGCCATGCAGTTCGACCAATGATTTGGCAAGCGGCAAACCCAGGCCCACACCCTTGAAATTACGCTGATAGCTGTTTTCAACCTGACCAAATTTTTGCAAAACCTTTGGAATATCCTGTTTTTCGATACCAATACCAGTGTCAATAACAGAGACACGCAATGCTCCATTGCTGCTTATGAAGGCATGCACGCTAACCCGTCCGCCGTCCGGAGTAAATTTAATCGCGTTTGACAATAGATTGATCAAAATCTGCCGTATTTTGCGCTCGTCTACATATATCTCCGGAAGGTTGGATTGCGGCCGATTAACAAGATTGACGCCGGCATCTCTTGCCTGCGTATTCACCTGTGACAGACAGTGGTCAATCAGGTCATATAAATTGCATTCCTGTTCGTGCAGTTTCATGTGGCCGCTTTCAACTTGCGCCACGTCCAGCACGTCATTTACCAGGGCGAGAAGATGTGCGCCGCTGCGATAAATATCCTGTGCATATTCTTTATAGCGATCGTTCTCCATGGGGCCAAATAACTCGCCACTCATGATTTCAGAAAAACCGATGATTGCATTTAGTGGCGTACGCAATTCGTGGCTCATATTTGCCAGAAACTGGGTTTTGGTTTCATTCGCCAATACAGCTTGACGTCGCGCCGATTCAAGTTCCTGCTCGCGCTCTTTTCCGCGTGTTACACTATAGCGCAGCAAGCCAAGCGCAGTTCCAACACCAAAATACCGGTCTTGATCAGTGATGATGAAGCCCTTCAGCAGCGCATTCGGGTTTTCGTCCAGGATCAGCGCGCCGACCAATCCAATGCTGGATGCTTTGTCAACGATGAAGGGATGGGGGTCCATGGCTTGCGCGATAGTCTTTTTGTCAAATAATGCATGGCCAAACTGATTGGAAAACAGCAGCAGGAATGTGTCCCGGTTAACCAGGCCTATAGGCCGTTCATTATCGACAACAGCCACCGTCAAAATGTCGGGGTTTTTTGAAAAAAACTCGCAGACCTCCAGGCAGGACAATTCCATCGGGAATGGGGCAAGATCAAGCGCCAGGCTTCCTATCTCATACGATAGAGGATGGTTGCACGAGTTCATTATTGCACCCCAAGTACACAGTTAAATAAGTCTACAGAACAAATGTGTGATAAAATGTAGCAAACCTGTTTTACATATTTGTGACATACTTGTTATGATTTGGAAATTTAGCTTTTATAATTTATTAAAATTTGATTAATACATATAATATAAAATATTTGTTGATATTATAACTTAATTATTTGTTAAATAAAATTTATAAATCAACCGCCTATAGCATATCTGTTTTGTTTTCTGCTTTAACATAGTATTCGCGGCCTGGGGGCGACCAGAACATGCCTGATATTTTCTTTCCAATGTGCGCATCTGGAAACAACCTCTCCCCTCTATTACATGCGCGTGGTGGGAATAATTATTGATGCAATGTTTAATAGGGAATAGCCTGTCGTCAGCATCGTTAGGCTCTTGATCAGGGGGATTTTAAAAACATAACAAGAACATGGAGTTGGGCGGGAAAAACCATAAATATCATCAGTTTTCCATCATTTATCCATTGAACTCCGTAAAAAATCCATCTATACCCATACATGCCCATTTTGAGGCGTGTAAAGGCGAGTTATGTGCGGCGTGCGAGGTCATTCTTTGCTGACTTCCTTACATCTCTGAATTGAGTTGATCCGCTAAAATACCCTTCTGCACACCTCGGACTGGCTAACGCCACTGAGAGGTTCGGGCGGCATGAACGGGTTTCTATCTTATTCGTTGCATCGGGTAGACAAAAAGGGGCGGGTCTCTGTTCCCTCGCAGTATCGCGCCTATCTCATGTCGAAAGAGATGAATAGCTTTGTGTGCTTTCCTTCCATGCTGGGGCCCTGGTTGCAGGCGGTAACGCCGAAACAGATGCAGGCCTTTATGGGGCGGCAGAATCCGCTCGGGGCTTTTGGCGGTGAGGTTGAGGCCTATCCCACATTGATATGTTCCCAGGCGGCGGAAATGATCCCCGATACGGACGGCCGGATCGTTCTGCCGCCGGAATTTCTTGCCCACGCCAGGATAGATGAAGACATCGCCTTTGTCGGGCAGGGCACTTATTTCAGCCTGTGGTCGCCGCCTTTGTTTGAGGCCGAAAAAGTAAAGCTGCGCGAACGTGCGATGGCCGAACGTGCGGAATGGACCGCGCCAGTTTCAAATGCGGGTCACGTTGCCGCCACAAATATGCGTTTGGATGGCGGCCATGACTAGACAGCAAAAAAAACGGGTCGCGCGGACAGAAGGTGCCCCGCATATCGCTGTGATGGCGCAGGAGGTGGTCGAAGCCCTGGCGGCGCATGATGGTGGCGTTTACGTGGATGGCACTTTTGGCGCAGGCGGATATAGCCGCCTGTTGTTACAGGCCGCCAATTGCACTGTTGTCGCGATGGACCGTGATCCGGCCGTTGCCCCCATCGCGCAGGCGCTGGCACAGGAGTTTCCGGATCGGCTGCATCTGATCACGGCCTGTTTTGGTGATATGGCTGAACTGTTGCCGCAAGCGGGTTTTGCAGCGGCGGATGGTGTGACCTTTGATCTGGGTGTTTCGTCGATGCAGCTCGATCAGGCCGAACGGGGTTTTTCCTTTCAGAAAGATGGGCCGCTGGATATGCGCATGGGCAGCGATGGGCCGTCTGCTGCGGATGTGGTGAATAATCTGTCTGCCGAAGATCTGGCCGCAATCTTTTTTTATTATGGCGAGGAGCGCCGTTCACGCGCCGTTGCCAAAGCCATCATTGCTGCAAGAACAGAGCAGCCAATTACCCGCACCCTGCAACTGGCGCGGATTGTTGCAGGCGCTTTGGGCGCGCGCGCGGCGGCGGGGGGTAAAAATCCGGCAACACGCACATTTCAGGCGCTGCGCATTTATGTGAATGACGAATTGCATCAGCTTGCCCGTGGCCTGCAGGCGGCGGAAAAATTTCTGAAACCATCGGGAAGGCTGGCGGTGGTTTCTTTTCACAGCCTGGAAGACCGCTTGATCAAACAGTTTTTTGCCGTGCGTTCTGGCGTTCGTCCGGGTACGTCTCGTTATCAGCCACCAGATGATTCGGCACGGCCAGCGCCCAGTTTCAGGTTGTTATGGAATGGCGCGCGTAAACCGGGCGATGCGGAAATCAGCGCCAATCCGCGTGCGCGCTCGGCGCATTTGCGGGCGGGAGAACGTACCGCGGCCAGTGCATGGCCGGTCAGTGATATGGCAATGTTTGCGGGGGTGCCTGCATCGATTGCCGATACATTTGGAGGGAGAAACTAGATGCTTCGATTTGTGACCTTGTTCGTGTTTATTTTACTGTTTGGCGTGTCCGCCGGTCTGTACCACGTAAAATATTCCGTTGACAGGATGGAGCGTCAGGGGTTGAGCCTGAAGGCGAAAATAGCTGATGAGCATGCGGCCATCCGCATTCTTGATGCGGAATGGAGCAGCCTTAACCGCCCGGAAAGATTGCAGAAGCTAAGCAGCCGCTATCTTGAGCTTGCCCCTGTGGAAGTGGTGCAGGTGGTGAGTTTTGCGCAGGTTCCGGAAAAGCCATCAGAGCAGGTGGATGAAATTGGTGAGCTGATCGCCAGGGGGCTAGCCGTGACGCCTGCAAAATCACAGGGCAAGACTTTTGCCGCAACCCCAACCGCTTCAATGGTGGCAGTTCGCTGATGGTAACGCCCCTGCACCGTAAACAGCGTGTGCATGTGCCAAGTGACATGGTTGGCATAGAGGGGCAGCCTTGGCTTTCGGGGCGTAATAATCGCGCGATTGATCTTGGCCGTAACAGGCTGATGATGGTGGGCGCCATTTTTCTGTTTGGATTTTCTGCTATTGCAGTTCGGCTAGTCGAACTGGCGCTGCCTTTCGGGCAGCAGCAGGGGGTGATGCAGCTTTCCGCCAACGCCCTGGCCCCAGTGGAGCGGGCGGATATTGTTGACCGGAATGGCATTGTTATCGCCACCAATCTGAAAACCGCATCGCTCGAAGCGAATACGACGGAAGTACCGGATCATGCCGCCGCCATACAGCGCCTGTCGCAGGAACTGCCGACGCTTGATATGAAACGCGCCAGCAAGCAATTGGCCAGCGGCAAGCGTTATGTGGTGCTGCACAATGACCTTAGCCCGCGTCAGCAGCATGCGATAAATGTGCTTGGCATTCCAGGGCTTCGCTTTACGAGTGATACGCGGCGGATTTATCCGCAGGATAATCTTACGGCGCATGCGGTCGGGTATGTGGATGTCGATAATCATGGCTTGTCCGGCATCGAGCGCGCAATGGATGAGCGTTTGAGCCTGGGCGGGGCGCCATTGCAATTATCGCTTGATCTGCGTGTGCAGCACGCCTTGCGCGATGAGATGATACGGGCGGTTGCCAAATTCCACGCCATTGGCGCGGCGGGCCTGATCATGGACGTCAACAATGGCGAGGTGCTGGCGCTGGCCTCACTGCCGGATTTTGATCCCAATGGCAAACAGCAGAACAAGGACGAGGCGCAGTTCAACCGCGTGACGCTTGGCACTTATGAAATGGGATCGACCTTCAAGGTGTTTAATACGGCAATGACGCTGGATGCGGGTCTTGCCGGGCTTGACGATGTGTATGATGCGACGGATCCAATCCGCGTTTCCCGGTTCACCATCGGTGATTTTCACGCCAAGCGCCGTCCTTTGTCTGTGACGGAAATATTTCTGTATTCTTCCAATATTGGCTCGGCCAAAATGGCGTTGCATGCGGGTGGCAAGGTTCAGAAGGAATTTCTGGGTAAGCTTGGCATGATGCGGCGGCCGGATTTTGAACTGCGGGAACTTGGTGATCCAAGCTGGCCGCGCCCCTGGCCCGATCTCAGCACAATGACGGTCTCCTTTGGCCATGGCATGGCGGTTAGCCCGTTGCAGCTTGGCGTTGGCGTGGCGTCTTTGGTCAATGGCGGCCGGTTGGTGCGCCCAACTCTGGTGCGCTATTCGGATGGCGTGACGCCGGAGCCGGGGCCACAAATTGTGTCGGAAAAAACCAGCAGGCAGATGCGCTATCTCATGCGCCTGGTTGTCGGGTCACCGGAAGGCACCGGAAAGCAGGCGGATGTGCCTGGGTATGAAGTGGCGGGCAAAACCGGTACGGCAGATAAACAGCAGGCGGGGCGTTACCGCAAAGATTCCCGAATTTCATCTTTCGTGGGCATGTTTCCGGCATCTCAACCGCGCTATCTGGTTTTTGTCATGCTGGATGAACCCAAGGGCATTAAGGAGACGTTCAATTTCGCGACTGCGGGCTGGACTGCGGCGCCTACCGCTGGTTCCGTGATACGCCGTATTGCGCCGATGCTGGGTGTGGCGCCGATCCCTGTGGAAGTGGATGGCGCCCGGCTGGCGGCGTTTGGAGGTGTGAATTAAGTCATGCGGCTCGTCGATCTCATAGGTTCAGCCCTGCCGGCAATCTCCGATCCGATGCTGGAAATTACAGGTTTGACCGCCGACAGCCGCGACGTGCGGCCGGGATTTTTGTTCGCGGCGCTGCCGGGGGTTCGTGACGACGGGGCCAGTTATATTGCCGATGCGCTGGAGCGGGGCGCGGCGGCGATACTGGTCACGCCGCATATTGCCGCCAAATGTGGAAGAAGCGCACTAAGCGGCAAAGCCCAATTGATGACCGACATCAATCCACGCCGGCTCTATGCGCAGCTTGTCGCCCGCTATTATGGCGCGCAGCCCGAAACCATTATCGCGGTTACCGGCACAAATGGAAAAACTTCGGTTGCGGATTTCTGCCGCCAGATATGGCTTCGGCTTGCCCGGCGTTCCGCCAGCATCGGCACCCTGGGTGTGATTGGAAAAAATCCTGGCGATCTGAATATCGGGGGCGGGTATGTGCATACGACGCCGCCGCCGGAAATTCTGTATCCAGCGCTGACCCGCCTGCGCGATAGCGGCATTTCCCATGTGGCCATAGAAGCGTCCAGTCATGGTCTGGCGCAGTACCGCCTGGATGGTGTGCGGATTAGCGCCGCTGCGCTCACCAATATTACACGTGACCATATGGATTATCACGACAGCGAGGAAAACTACCGGTACGCCAAGCTGCGGTTGTTCGGTGAGGTGCTGCCGCCCGGTGGCGTTGCCGTGCTCAATCGCGAAGATGCGAGTTACAGTGATGCCGAAGCGCTGAGTTGGGCGCGCGGACATCGCATAATTTCTGTGGGGGGGCGTTTTGGCGATCTGCGTATTGTCAGCGCAGACATGCATGCACGCGGCCAGCGTTTGCGGATTGCCTATGAGGCGCGGGAATGGGAGGTTGAACTTCCACTGATTGGCCGCTTTCAGGCAATGAATGTACTGGTTGCCGCAGCACTGGTGATTGGATGTGGCGAGGATCCGGACGATGTGTTTGGCGCCTTGCCGGAGCTGGTTGGCGCGCCGGGCCGTCTCGAAGTGGCAGGCGAAACGCCGGGCGGCGCCAGCGTGCTGGTCGATTATGCGCATACGCCGGAAGCCTTGCGAACAGTGCTTGCGGCGGTGCGGCCCTTTTGCAAGGGCAGACTGCATCTGTTGTTTGGTTGCGGCGGCGACAGGGATCGTGGCAAGCGCCCGTTGATGGGCGCGGTTGCGCGTGAACTGGCGGATCAGGTGACGATCACGGACGATAATCCCCGTTCGGAAGACGCGGCAGCGATTCGTGCGGCAATTCTGTCTGCGTGTCCGGGTGCGACCGAAATTGCGGATCGTGCGGCCGCCATTCGCTTTGCGGTGGCGAATCTTTTGTCTGACGATATGCTGATTGTCGCCGGAAAGGGGCATGAGTCGGGACAAGAGATTGCAGGCGCAATCTTCCCGTTCAGTGACCGGCAGGAAGTCATCCATGCGATTGAGGAACTGGCGCTAAAAGGAAACAGCTATGGCTGATGCCATGGACGCATTGGAACCATTGTGGACTGCATCCGTTGCTGCTGCTGCGAGCGGGGGCCGTTGCACCCGCGAATGGCGGGCGGCAGGCGTTTCCATCGACAGCCGCAGTGTTGCAGAAGGTGATCTTTTTGTCGCGCTACGCGGCCCAACCAATGATGGGCATGCTTTTGTTGCAGGTGCGCTGGCCAGGGGGGCGGTGGCGGCGATGGTGGATCACATTCCCGATGGGGTTGCAGCGGACGCGCCATTGTTGCTGGTTGCGGATACGCAGGCTGGGCTGGAAGCATTAGGGGCTGCGGCGCGTTCGCGCACATCGGCGAAGATCATTGCAGTAACCGGAAGCGCGGGCAAAACCGGCAGCAAGGAAATGTTGCGTCTGGCATTGGGGCGGCAGGCGCGCACCCATGCCTCTGATGCGTCTTACAATAATATGTGGGGGGTTCCGCTAAGTCTTGCCCGCATGCCGCGCGCGACGGAATTTGGCATATTCGAAATTGGAATGAATCATTCCGGTGAAATTACGCCATTGACGAAGCAGGTGCGGCCTCACGCGGCAATCATCACTACCATTGCGCCTGCACATGTTGGCCATTTTAATTCGCTGACGGAAATCGCCGAAGCCAAGTCGGAAATTTTTCTTGGGCTGGAACCGGGGGGCGTTGCGATCATCAATCAGGACAGCGAATTTTTTGATCTGATGTCACGCCGCGCCAGGGATGCGGGTGTGCAGCATGTGCTGGGTTTTGGATCGGCCGCAGATTCGGCGGCGCGGCTGATCAAGGCGGTGCATCATGCCGATTGTTCCTGCGTATATGCGGAAATCTGCGGTCAGCGGCTGACCTATAAGGTTGGTTTTTCTGGCGCGCATTGGGTAATGAACAGTCTGGCGGTGTTAACGGCTGTGCAGGTGCTTGGTGGCGATCTTGCGCTGGCTGCGATTGTGCTGGCAGGGATGAGTCCGCTTGCCGGTCGGGGACGGCGCCATTATCTGCCGGTTTCCGACGGCATGTTTACGCTGATTGATGAAAGCTATAACGCCAATCCCGGTTCAATGCAGGCGGCGCTGCTGAACCTTTCAGGGCAGATGACAGAAGGCCGTGGCCGCAGAATTGCTGTGCTAGGCGATATGGCGGAACTTGGCGATATGGCGGCACACTATCATCGCGAGCTGGCGCAGGTGATCGAAGATGGCCGCATTCAGCAGACATTCACCGCTGGTGCGCAAATGCAGGTTCTGCATGACGCATTACCACTCAGCCTGCGCGCCGTGCATGCGGATAATGCCGGCGCCCTGATCGCCCCGCTTCTTGATGCGCTGCGGCCAGGCGATGTGGTGGTGGTAAAAGGATCCAATAGCAGCGGCATGGGTAAAATAGTGAAAGCATTGCTGGCGCTGGAACAACACCAGTCGCCATCAAAATTTGGGGGTAGCAGGGATGCTGTATAGTTTATTTTTTCCGCTAGCAGACGATATTGGTCTGTTTAATCTATTCCGCTATCTGACGTTCCGCACGGGCGGGGCGCTGATGACGGCGCTGTTTCTCAGCTTCTTGTTTGGCCCCGCGATTATCCGCCTGCTGAAGCGGCGTCAGCCGGGCGGACAGCCAATCCGCGATGATGGTCCGCAAAGTCACATCATCACCAAGGCAGGCACCCCGACCATGGGCGGATTCCTGATTCTGTTTGGCATCATATCGGGCACATTATTGTGGGCGGATTTGTCCAACCGCTATGTCTGGGCGGTGCTGCTGGTGACCATCGGGTTTGGGGCGGTGGGATTTGCCGATGATTATCTGAAAGTCACCAAGCGCAATAGCAAGGGTGTGCCGGGCAAGATCAAGCTTGGCTGCGAAATCGTTATCGCGGCTATCGCTGTATGGTGGATCGGCACGATAGCGTCGCCCGCGCACGCAGATATGCTTGCGATCCCGTTTTTGAAAAATGTTCTGCTTGATCTGGGCTGGCTGTTCCTGCCGATGGCGGTGTTTGTCATTGTTGGGGCATCCAATGCGGTCAATCTGACAGATGGCCTGGATGGGCTTGCCATCATGCCGGTTATGATAGCGGCAGCCAGCTTTGCGTTTATCGCCTATCTGGTGGGGCACGCCGTCTATTCAAATTATCTTCAGATATTACCTGTGCCGGGCGCCGGTGAACTGGCGGTTTTTGGAGGGGCTATCGTGGGCGCGGGGTTGGGTTTCTTGTGGTTCAACGCACCACCCGCAACCGTGATGATGGGCGATACCGGCTCGCTGTCACTGGGCGGGGCGCTGGGTGCGATTGCTGTCGTGACCAAGCATGAAATCGTGCTGGCCATTATCGGCGGTCTGTTCGTGCTGGAGGCGGTATCAGTGATTGTGCAGGTCGCATCGTTCAAAATGACCGGTAAGCGCGTATTCGCCATGGCGCCGATCCACCATCATTTCGAAAAGCGCGGCTGGGCGGAGCCGACAATTGTCATCCGCTTCTGGATTATCGCACTGGTTCTGGCGATGATCGGCCTTTCATCCCTGAAGCTGAGATAAAGCATGATTGCAGCACGCGCCTTTAGGGGAAAGAAGACCGCCGTTTTCGGGCTTGCCCGGACGGGGATTTCTGCTGCCCGGGCCCTGTTGCAGGGGGGTGCCGAAGTGGTGGCCTGGGACGATGCGCAGGCAAAACGCAATGACGCCACCGCCGTTTTGGGTGCAAAAGTGGTGCTGGCCGATCTTGCCACGATGGACTGGACAAAAATTTCTGTGTTGGTGTTGAGCCCCGGCGTGCCGCTGCATTTTCCGGCACTGCATCCTGTTGTACGCGCGGCCAGAGATGCGGGCTGCGAAGTGATCGGCGATGTCGAACTGTTTTTCCGTGCGCGGCGCGCAAATTTTCCGGAAACCAAACTTGTGCTGGTGACAGGCACGAATGGCAAATCAACCACAACGGCGCTGATCGGCCATCTGGTGCGTGAAGCCGGGCTGGCGGTGCAGGTCGGCGGCAATATCGGTACGGCGGCGCTCGATCTGGAACAGCTTGGCCCAAACGGGGTTTATGTCCTGGAAATGTCATCCTATCAGCTTGATCTGACCGGTCCAACCGGGGCGGACGTGGCTGTGTGGCTGAATATCACCCCGGATCATATTGACCGTCATGGCAGCCTGTCCGGTTATGTGGCGGCAAAGCGGCGGATATTTGACGGGCTGGCGCAAAATGGCGTGGCGGTGGTCGGCACGGATGATGTGCACGGGCTAGATATGTGTGATGCGTTGCGGGCCAGTGGGGTGCAGGTCAATCCGGTTTCTGTGGCGCATGCCCCGGTTAAACCCGGCGTCTACGTGCAGGACGGGGTATTATATGACGCCCTGTCCGGTGAAGCGCAGAAAGTTATGGATTTATGCGCGCTTACCCGGCTGCCGGGTGCGCATAACTGGCAGAATGCGGCGGCGGCCTATGCGGCGGCGCTGGCGCTGG
>DAIOWE010000005.1:26589-52776 GCA_036758605.1 Pseudomonadota bacterium
GGTGCGCATAACTGGCAGAATGCGGCGGCGGCCTATGCGGCGGCGCTGGCGCTGGGAATATCGCGCGCCCGGATCGTGGGGGGGCTTGAAAGTTTTGCCGGGCTGGCCCATCGCATGGAAGAAGTTGGCCGTGTGAAGGGCGTTCGCTTCATCAATGATTCAAAAGCGACAAATGCGGACGCCACGGCGCGGGCATTGGCTTGCTATGACGGCGTCTATGTGATTCTTGGTGGGGTTCCGAAAGAGGGTGGAATTGATTCGCTGGCGCAGTTTTTTCCGCGAATCCGTAAGGCCTATCTGATCGGGCAGGCGGCGGATGCCTTCGCCGGAACGCTGGAAGGACGGGCGCCGTATCAGAAATGCGGTGATCTGGCGAACGCGGTTTCGGCGGCGGCCAGGGATGCGGATCAAGAAGATGAGGCGGTTGTGCTGCTGTCACCAGCATGCGCCTCGTTCGATCAGTTTGAGAATTTTGAAGCGCGTGGTGAAATGTTCCGCAAGCTGGTGTCAGGGCATGCGGCCAAATCGATGAGCGGGAGCGCAGTGTGAGCAGTTTTGCCCGTACAGATACGAGCATACTTGGCCAATGGTGGTGGACCGTGGATCGCTGGATCCTGGGCGCCATTGGTGCGCTCATTATCATCGGCACCCTGCTGACCCTTGCCGCCAGCCCGCCGGTGGCCGAGCGCATTAATATGGACAGCTATTTCTTTGTCAAAAAACATCTGATGATGCTGCCATTTGGACTGATTATTTTGTTCGGCATGTCGATGGCGTCGCCAAACATTGTCAAGCGCCTGTCAGTTGGCCTGTTTATCGGCGCGCTGATTTTGATGGTGCTGACACTGACCATTGGCGAAGAACGCAATGGGGCGCAGCGCTGGCTGTCGCTGGGCGGCATGTCCCTGCAGCCATCCGAGTTTCTGAAGCCGGCCCTGATCGTATTTGCGGCCTGGATGTTTTCCGAACAAAATCGGGACTCTGGCGTGCCGGGAAATCTGATCGCCCTTTGTGCGTGGGCCGGATCGGTAGGTATGCTCGTCATGCAGCCGGATTTTGGTCAGGCGTTTTTGCTGACAGTTGTTATTGGCGGAATGTTTTTTGTGGCCGGGATGCCGATGATTCTGGTTGGCGGGCTGCTGGCGGCTGGTGTGGTTGGCGGGGTCTTTGCCTATATGTATGTGCCGCATGTCACCAGCCGTATTGACCGCTTTCTTGATCCGGCGTCCGGCGATACGTTTCAGGTGAACACGGCGATTAACGCATTTTTACAGGGTGGTCCCTTTGGGCGCGGTCCGGGTGAAGGTACGGTTAAACGAATTCTGCCGGATGCGCATACGGATTACATTTTTGCCGTGGTTGGCGAAGAATTTGGCACGATTGCCTGTCTGCTGCTGGTTGGGTTGTTTGCCTTTATTGTGTTGCGGGGGCTGGCGCGCGCCTTCGCTGCGGAAGATCATTTTGTACAGCTTGCGGCATCGGGGCTGATTTTTCTATTCGGGTTGCAAGCGGCTATTAATATGGCGGTCAATCTGAACCTGCTTCCGTCCAAGGGCATGACCTTGCCTTTTATCAGCTATGGCGGCTCATCCCTGCTGGCGCTGTCATTGACGGCGGGCATGATACTGGCCCTGTTACGTAAACGGCCGGGCGTTGCCATTGGCGGGGCCTCAGTGGGGCGTTCGCCATGAGGGAATATAATGATGCGCCCATCGTTCTGACGGCTGGCGGCACAGGTGGCCACATGTTTCCTGCCGAGGCTCTGGCGCAGGAATTGCGCGCGCGTGGCCGTACCGTGGTGTTGATTACCGATGCGCGCGGCGCGGCGTTTGCTTCTTCGTTCGGGCGTATTGATGTGCATGTCGTGGCCGCGAAAAACCCTGCGGGCAATGCACTGTCAAAACTTCGGGCTGCGGCATTGATTGCTGTGGGCACATTCCAGGCACTACGTCTGCTGCGCCAGCAGCCCCCCGCACTTGTGATTGGTTTTGGCGGCTATCCCGCGCTACCGGCGATGGCGGCGGCAATATGGCTGGGTGTGCCAACGGCGCTGCACGAACAGAATGCGGTGTTGGGCCGGGTCAATCGTCTGATTGCACATCGGGTCAGTGGTCTTGCTTCATCTGTTGAAGGGCTGCGTGGCTTGCGCGCAATCGATCAGGTCAAGGTTGCGGTGACCGGGAATCCGGTGCGCGCTGATATTGCCGCCTGTTACGGCCGTCCCTATGACGTCCCCACACAGGACTCGCCATTTAACCTGGTCGTGTTCGGCGGCAGTCAGGGCGCGCGGGTTTTAAGCGAGACGGTACCCGCCGCCATCGCCATGCTGCCCCCCGGTGTCAGCGCCCGGTTGCGCATTGTGCAGCAATGCCGCACGGTCGACCTGGAGCAGGTGCGCATGGCCTATGCGCGCACGGGCGTACAGGTGGAATTGACGGATTTTATCCGTGATATGCCTGCAAGGCTTGCATCGGCGCATCTGGTTATTGCCCGTTCCGGTGCAACGACGGTCAGCGAATTGACAGCAGCGGGTGTGCCATCCATTCTGGTTCCCTATCCACATCATGCGGATCAGCAGCAGCTTGCCAACGCGCAGGCGCTGGCGGATGCAGGCGCGGCATGGGTCATGCCAGAAGCGGAAATGACGGCGGCGGCGCTTGCCAAGCGCTTGCAGAATTTATTGCGCAATCCGCAGCAACTAGGTATTGCGGCCGCAGCGGCGCATGGCCTTGGCCGCCCGGACGCCGCCAGGGCGCTGGCGGATATGGTCGAACGTCTGGCCCCACGAAAAGCCGAGCACACCAAAAGGGGCGGTGGCGGTGGTGGCAAGGTGATCCCGTTTTTCAGGAGGGTTGCGGCATGATGACGCGGCTTCCCCTTGATATAGGCTGGATACATTTTTCGGGCATCGGCGGCATCGGCATGAGCGGCATTGCCGAAGTGATGCATAATCTTGGCTATCAGGTGCAGGGCTCCGACAGTTCCGATGGTGGTAACGTTGCGCGTTTGCGCGGGTTGGGCATTCCGGTGGCGATTGGCCAGTCGGGAGAAAATCTGCGCGAGGCGCGGGTGATGGTCGTATCAAGTGCGATCAAGGCGGATAATCCCGAACTGATCGCCGCGCGTGAACGTGCATTGCCGGTGGTGCGCCGCGCCGAAATGCTGGCGGAACTGATGCGCCTGAAATGGTGCGTGGCGGTTGCAGGCACCCATGGCAAAACCACCACGACATCGCTGGTAGCGTGTCTGCTGGATGCTGCAAGGTTTGATCCCACCGTGATCAATGGCGGCATTGTGAATGCCTATGGCACAAATGCGCGGCTGGGTGCGGGTGACTGGATGGTGGTTGAGGCCGACGAGTCCGATGGCACCTTCATCAAGCTGCCGCCGACCATTGCGGTTGTGACCAATATCGATCCCGAGCATCTGGATTTTTATCAGGATTTTGACGCGCTGCGCCGCGCCTTCGATACATTTGTCGAAAATGTGCCATTCTATGGTTGCGCCGTCGTGTGTATCGACCATCCTGAAGTTCAGGCACTGGTTGGGCGCGTACGCGACCGGCGCTGTGTCACTTACGGCACTTCTCCACAAGCCGAAGTGCGCGCGGTAAATATTCAGGTCGATGGCGACACCTGGATGTTTGATGTGCAGTTCTTTGACCGGATCACCGGCAAAACCAGCCGTATGGAAGGCATGAAACTGCCAATGCCTGGCATTCATAATGTACGCAACAGTCTGGCGGCCATCGCCGTGGCGCGTGAACTGAAAATCGATCGTAAGGTACAGCGCCGCGCGCTGGCGGCATTCGCTGGCGTCAAGCGCCGCTTTACCCGCACGGGCGAATGGGGCGGTATCGGCGTGGTGGATGATTATGGCCACCATCCGGTGGAAATCGCCGCCGTGCTGCGCGCGGCCCGTGAAAGCTGCAAGGACGGCAAGGTGATTGCGGTGGTGCAACCGCACCGTTATTCGCGGCTGGCCAATCTGTTTTCGGATTTCTGCACCTGCTTTAATGATGCGGACATCGTCATCGTGGCGCCCGTCTATGCAGCCGGAGAGCAGCCGATAGAAGGGGCTGATCGTGACAGTCTGATCGAAGGCCTGCGCGCCCATGGTCATCGCAAAGCCATCGCATTGGAAGGGCCGGAACATCTCTGCTCGCTGGTTTTGTCCGAAGCACAGTCCGGTGATCTGGTGGTGTGCCTGGGGGCGGGAAATATTACCCAGTGGGCGAATGCGCTGCCCGATGAAATGGCCAGAAACGGCCCTAAGTTGAAACTTGGGACAGGTGCGGCATGATGGCCCGGCGGCCCAGATCATCTTCTCTGCTTGATCGTATGCCAACGGTACGCGGTCGGCTGCGGGCAGATGTTGATCTGGCGCCTTTGGCGTGGTTCCGGGTTGGCGGGCCGGCGGATATTTTGTTTCAGCCAGCGGACGCGCAGGATCTTGCGCATTTTCTGGCGGCCGTGCCCGGCGATATTTCTGTCGCGGTCATTGGCGCGGGTTCGAATTTGCTGATCCGTGACGGCGGCATTCGTGGTGTCGTCGTGCAACTGGGCGCAGGCTTTAGCGACATTCAGATTGACGGCGATGGGCTTATACATGCCGGCGCCGCAGTGATGGATGTGAAACTGGCGTCGGCGGCGCGTGATGCAGGCCTGACAGGACTTGAATTTTTACGCGGTATTCCCGGTGCGATGGGCGGCGCGGCACGTATGAATGCGGGTGCGTTCGGTGGTGAACTCCGGGATATATTTATCAGCGCGCAGGGCATTGACCGGCTGGGGCAGTTGCGGGAATTTTCTTCGGAGCAAGCTGGCTTTGGCTATCGCAAGAGCGCCTTCCCCGCAGATGTTATTCTGACACGCATCAGCGTGCGTGGGCAGCCGGGGGACCGCGGGGTCATTTCTGCGCGCATGGCGCAAATAGCTGCCGAGCGCAGCGCAAACCAGCCGGTTGGCGCGCGCACCGGCGGCAGCACCTTTGCCAATCCGGCTGATCCAAAGGCGGCGGGACGCAAGGCCTGGGAATTGATAGACGCGGCGGGGTGCCGGGGTTTGCGCATCGGCGATGCGATGGTTTCGGAAAAGCATTGCAACTTCCTGATTAATTGCGGGGCAGCAACGGCGGCCGATCTGGAACGTTTGGGCGAACAGGTGCGCGCCCGTGTGCTGGAAGTCACGGGTATCGCGCTGCACTGGGAAATTCAGCGTATCGGCGAGGAAAGGGGAAGCATATGAGCGCGCTCCGCCATGTTGCCGTGCTGAAAGGCGGCTGGTCCGCCGAACGCGAAGTCAGCCTTGTATCCGGGGCCAAGTGCGCCGAAGCACTGCGCGCAGAAGGCTACCGGGTCAGCGAAGTGGATGTGGATGACACGATTGCCGCCGTGCTGTCTGCGATAAGGCCGGATGTGGTTTTCAATGCCCTGCATGGCCGCTGGGGCGAAGATGGCTGCGTGCAAGGCCTGCTGGAACTGTTGCGCATTCCCTATACGCATTCCGGTGTGCGGGCGTCTGCGGCGGCGATGGACAAGCCGATGGCCAAGCGTCTGTTCCATGATGCCGGGATTGCCTGCCCCCAGGGCATGGTGATGGATCGCCATGCCCTGGGCAGCAAACACCCAATGCCGCCGCCTTATGTCATAAAGCCGGTTACCGAAGGGTCCAGCGTCGGGGTTTTTATCGTGCGTCAGGGTGATAATGCGCCACCGGCGCAGATTGCAGCAGATGACTGGACGTTCGGCGACAGTGTGCTGGTGGAACGTTATATTCCGGGGCACGAACTGACTGTCGCGGTGATGGGGAACCGTGCGCTGGCAGTGACGGAAATCGTGTCTGACGCCAAATTCTATGATTACGAGGCAAAATATGCGGCAGGTGGTTCGCGGCATGTGATCCCGGCAGAAGTGGACCATCAAGTGTATCAACATGCGATGGAAGTCGCGCTGGCGGCGCATCAGGTGCTGGGCTGCCGCGGCGTCAGCCGTGCGGATTTCCGGTATGATAATAATGTTCCGGGGCGTGACGGGCTGTATCTGCTGGAAATAAACACGCAGCCGGGCATGACGCCGACCTCGCTGGTGCCGGAACAGGCCGCGTATCTTGGCATTCCGTTCGGCGCGCTGTGCCGCTGGCTGGTGGAGGATGCGTCATGCGCGCGCTGAAACTGAGAGACATGCAGGAACAGAGGCGTCCTTCACGGCACCCGCAGCCCAGGCTGCGCAACTGGCGTCGCCATGTAGTCGTGGCGGCTATTGTTCTGGCGATCTCAGGTGTGGCGGGGATGGCGGCCTTTTATACCGGAAAGTTTCAGTATGCCAGCGCGCAGGCTGACCTGACGCTGCGCCGGATTTTACGTGACGGCGGATTCAATGTCCGCTCAATCAGTGTGGCTGGAAGAGTCCAGACTGAACCTAAGGAATTGCTCGGTGCACTGAATATTGCTAAGGATGATTCGATCCTGCACATAGACCTTGTCGCCGTGCATGACCGGATCGCCAGTTTGCCATGGGTACAAGAAGTGCGCGTCACACGTAACCTGCCAGATGCTGTTCATATCGAGTTGATCGAGCGTCACCCGATTGCGATCTGGCAGCGCAATGGCAAAATGGTTCTGGTGGATCGCGGTGGTGTGGAAATTACTGAAAAAGACGTGGCCGAATACCCGGATCTGCCGCTGATCGTTGGCAAGGGCGCGCCAAAGGCCGTCAATGAACTGATTGCGCTGCTTGACGCCGAGCCGCAACTGCAGAACAGGGTGGCCGCAGCAGTGCGTGTGGGCGAACGGCGCTGGAATGTGCGTCTCAAGGGCGGCATTGATGTGCGCCTGCCTGAGCAGGATCCGCTGACAGCATGGCGCAAGCTGGCGCGGTATGAAGAAAACAATGGCCTGCTCGGCCGCGATGTTGAACTTGTCGATCTGCGGCTGGCCAATCGCGTGGTCGTGCGGCTGACACAAGGGGCAGTGCGCCGCACCAAGGGGCCGGAGCGAGAGGCGCGCCTGCATACATATAATCTGATCTGGGGTAACGCATAATATGCAGCCGGCACGCAATGGCATCATCGCTGGACTGGATATTGGCACATCGCAGGTCAGTTGCTTTATCGCGCGTATTGAATCGGATCGTTCCGGGCAGATGCCGCGCCCGCGCATCCTTGGCGTGGGGCATCATGAAAGCAAGGGTGTGAAAACCGGCGCCATCGTCAATATGGCGGATGCAGAACGCTCCATCAACGCGGCCGTTGAAATGGCGGAACGCATGGCGCGTGAAACGGTGCGCAAGGTGATCGTCAATCTTAGCTGTGGTCAGCCCACCAGCCATATGATCGGTTCCGAGATTACTGTCCCCACCCCCGAAGTGCGCGAGCAGGATGTCAAAAAAGTTCTCCGTCAGGGGCAGATGCAGGTCAGTGATCTGGAGGGGGAACTGATCCACGCCATTCCCATTGGCTATTCGCTGGATGGACACAAAGGCATTTCGGACCCGCGCGGCATGTTTGGAGACCGGCTGGGGGCCAATCTGCATTTCGTTACGGCGGCACAGGGGCCGATCCGTAATCTGGCTTTATGCATTGAACGCTGTCATCTGGAAGTGGCGGCGCTGGTGGCGTCGCCCTATGCCAGCGGTCTTGCCTGTCTGGTGGAAGACGAAACCGAATTGGGCGTTACCTGCATCGATATGGGCGGCGGTCTGACCACCATATCGGTTTTTGCAGGCGGCAATATGGTGCATCTCGATATCGTGCCTATCGGCGGCATTCATGTCACCAATGACATTGCGCTTGGCCTGTCCAGCAGCCACGCGACGGCGGAACGGGTAAAGGCGCTGTATGGCAGCGCTACCGTCAGCCCGTCGGATGAGCGCGACATGATCGATGTGCCGCGTCTGGGCGAAGAAGATCGCGAAACCGCCAACCATGTCCCGCGCTCCATTCTGAACGGCATTATTCAGCCGCGGCTGGAAGAAACCCTGGAACTGGTGCGCGAACGTCTGGCCGCAAGCGGGTTGCAGGAAATTTCCGGACGCCGTGTTGTACTGACCGGCGGCGCCAGCCAGCTTGCAGGAGTACGTGAATTGACAGCGGAAATATTGAATAGTCAGACAAGGCTGGGGCGGCCGATTCGGTTGCGCGGTCTGCCAGAGGCCTCGCAAGGGCCAGAATATTCTACCGTCGCCGGTTTGATAGGATTCGCGATGAGCGGTCCTCTGGAAACCGGTGATGCGATGGGGGTCTCAGGGTCTGCAATCCCGGCCGGGCGGGTCGCCCGGATCGGACAATGGTTGCGGGAGAATTTTTAACGTGCGTAGCAGGTTTCGGCTTGCTGATGAAATCCAGCGTAATCCGTAGGAGAGAAAAACATGACGATCAATCTCAGCGTTCCAGAGATGTATGAATTAAAGCCACGTATTACGGTGTTTGGCGTTGGTGGCGCAGGTGGCAACGCAGTCAATAATATGATCGAGAGCGGTCTGGAAGGCGTCGAGTTTGTCGTTGCCAATACCGATGCACAGGCGCTGTCGCAATCCAAGGCGCAGCGGCGTATCCAGATGGGTGAAAGCGCCACACAGGGGCTGGGTGCGGGGTCGCATCCTGAGGTTGGGTGTGCAGCAGCCGAAGAAGCGATGCAGGAAATCTGTGATCACCTGTCCGGCGCGCATATGGTTTTCGTGACTGCGGGCATGGGGGGCGGCACAGGCACAGGCGCCGCGCCGGTGATTGCAAAGGCTGCGCGGGAAATGGGTATTTTGACGGTCGCCGTGGTGACCAAACCATTCCAGTTTGAAGGCTCGCGGCGCATGCGTATCGCCGAACAGGGGTTGGCGGAACTGGAGAAATATGTCGATACGCTGCTGGTGATTCCCAATCAAAATCTGTTCCGTGTGGCAAACGCCAAGACAACCTTTGCAGAGGCCTTTGCCATGGCCGATCAGGTGCTGTTCTCCGGCGTTGGCGGCATTACCGATCTGATGGTGGCGCCAGGCCTGATCAATCTGGATTTTGCCGATGTGCGCGCCGTGATGGGCGGGGCAGGTACCGCGATGATGGGCACAGGCGAAGCATCCGGCGAAACCCGCGCAAATGATGCGGCCGAGGCGGCGATTTCCAATCCGCTGCTGGAAGACGTGTCGATGACGGGCGCGAAAGGCGTGCTGATCAATATTATCGGCGGATCTGATCTGACACTGTACGAAGTGGACGAAGCCGCCAATCGGGTGCGCGCCGAAGTTGACCCCGACGCCAATATCATTGTCGGGTCGACATTTGACCCAACACTGGAAGGCAAGATGCGGGTTTCTGTCGTGGCGACGGGTGTGCGCAGTGAAAAAGCGCAACGTGCAATGGCGCCGCAGGTTGCCGAAAATGTGGCGCCGGATGCCCCCGTGGGCGAGGCCGCGCCGGAACAGCCCGCATTGCCCAGCCTTGATATTGCAGCCTCACAAGTAGCGCCAGCGCCAGCGCCAGCAATTGCAGCCGCAGTGTCGGCCGACCCCATCATGTACATTGATGATCTGCTGGATGAAGTGGACCGGCTGTCTGAGGCGCCATTGTCTATTGGCGCTTCTGACCCGGTTGATCCGCTGGGCAGGACGATGGCTGAAGATGCCTTTATCAGCCCGCGCGCAGCCCAACCCATGGCGAAACCTCCCATCGTTGCGACCCGTGACGCGGTCGTGCCCCAGCGCCAGGAGGCGGTAAGCCGTCAGGCGCCCAGCCTGCTGGTTCGTATGGGTCTGTTTGGCCGCAAATCCGCAGCACGCGCAGAACCCGCTGTCGCCCGTGGTGCAAAACAGGGGGCGGGCCTGCGTCCCACCGCGTCGGGGCCAGACAAGGCGGGCTTGCGCATTGAACCTGCAAGCAAGCCGGTTCCCGCTTCGGGCAATTCAAGCGAGCTGGACATTCCGGCCTTCCTGCGCCGGACTGCGAATTAAATTGCGCCAATTATACAGTCATCCCGGACAGGGTTCGGGATGACTGTAACCGGCAAGCTCCGCGCCTATTCTTCTTGTAACAATGAGTAATAAAGAGTGATTTGTGGTGTTAAGAGCCAGTTGATACCTATGCAATGCACTTCACCGGAAGTGATTCGCTTTTTGTTAAGACATCTATTGGGTTTGGGTACAAGTGTTGACTGAGATTGTCTTGCGGGCAGGATGGTTGAATTGGAGCAGGGTGTGAGTGAAGGACGGCGTGGCGCAGTAGAATTTCCGGTTTTGCGTGGCCAAAGATCAGGCGGGGCGGAAATATTTCAGACTACTCTACGTAACCGCATTGGATGCGCAGGCATTGGTCTCCATTCGGGTCAGCAGGTGCGTTTTACCGTTTATCCGGCCGAAGCCGGTAGCGGCATTACTTTCCGGCGCATGGACCTGCGCGGAACCGGTGGGCTTGACGATGCGGACATATGCGTACAGGCCCGCTATGATAATGTCAGCAGCACACAGCTTGGCAGCACCCTGAGCAATGCCTCGGGTGTCACTGTTGCGACCGTTGAACATTTGATGTCGGCATTTTCAGGGTGCGGCATAGACAATGCACGGGTTGATCTGGCCGGGCCGGAATTGCCGGTGCTTGATGGCAGTGCAGCCCCCTTTGTCGTGCTGCTCGAATGCGCCGGTATTGCCAGGCTTTCAGAGCGCCGCCGGTATATTCGCATCCTCGAAACCATCAGTGTGGAAGAGGATGGCAAACGGGCCAGCCTGTATCCCCATGATGGCTACGTACTGAATTTTGAAATCGATTTTCCGGGAACGGTTATTGGGCGGCAGTTCTATTCTTTTGACGCTGTCCCGGGCGCTTTCAAAACGCACATTGCGCCGTCGCGCACGTTCGGGTTTTTGCATGAGGTCGATCATCTGAAATCTCTTGGTCTGGCCCGTGGCGGCACGTTGCAAAACGCCATTGTGCTGGATGGAGACAAAATTCTGAACGATGGGGGTTTGCGTTTCCCCGATGAGTTCGTCCGCCACAAAATTCTGGATGCGATCGGCGATCTTTATCTGGCCGGCGTACCCATTATGGGCCGCTTTGAAGGGGTGCGCGCGGGGCACGGCCTGAACAATAAATTATTGCAGGCTCTGTTCAGTAGTCCCCAGGCCTGGGAAT
Source organism: Pseudomonadota bacterium (assembly GCA_036758605.1). GTDB lineage: Bacteria > Pseudomonadota > Alphaproteobacteria > UBA11222 > UBA11222 > UBA11222. The sequence goes on from DAIOWE010000005.1 coordinate 37,701, forward strand.
ATTGCGATGGGCCGATGGGCGCGCCGCGCCGGGCTCCAGAAATGGCGCTACCAAAAGCCCGCCGCGCCGCGCGCGGATAAGCGCGGCATTATCATCTTCTGCAATCACCCTTACACATTATTGGCGCTGGCAGGCCAAATGCGCTAAACAGAGTCTGGATCACAGGCTATTGCTGAGTCAGGGCATATGAAGATTAGAGCAAACGGGACTTTCACTAGTGTAAAAGCCCGTATTCTGGGGCTTGTCGCGGTTATGGGGATGGCGCTGGCCGTGACGGGCTGCGCCGGCATGGGGGCGAAAGACGTCAAATATGTCGAGCGTCCGGTAGAAGAAATTTACAATACGGCCCTGAAGGAATTGCAAAAGGGACGCTACTTTCAGGCGGCCGAACAGTTTGATGAAGTGGAGCGCCAGCATCCCTATTCGGTGTGGGCGCGCCGTTCCATGCTGATGGCGGCATATTCAAACTATCAGATCAATGAATATGACAAGGCAATACTGGCGGCGCAGCGGTTCATATCCCTGCATCCCGGTAATCGCGATGTGGTATATGCCTATTATCTTGTGGCGATTTCCTATTATGAACAGATTTCTGATGTCGGGCGTGATCAGAAAATTACCGCCGAAGCCTTGCGCGCCCTGACAGAAGTGGTGCGCCGGTTTCCCACCAGCGATTACGCCCGTGATGCGCGGCTGAAAATTGATTTAACAAATGACCATCTTGCCGGAAAAGAGATGGAAATTGGGCGTTACTATCTCAAGCAGAACGAATATCTTGCGGCGATCAACCGCTTCCGTATTGTGGTGGAATTTTTTCAGACCACTTCGCATGTGCCAGAGGCGCTGCATCGCCTGACCGAAAGTTATGTGGCGCTGGGCATTATCGATGAGGCCCAGTCGGCGGCGGCGGTTCTGGGGCATAATTATCCTGGCAGCGATTGGTACCAGGACAGTTACAGCTTGCTGACGGGAAAGGATATTCGCCCAGTAGAGAACAAGAAATCATGGATCAGCAGGGCCTTTGACGGGGTCAGCTGATTCAAAACCCTGTCCAGAGAGATTGAATAAATGCTGGCCGGCATTTCGATACGCAATCTTGTTTTGATTGACCGGCTGGATCTGCAAATCGCGCCGGGCCTGACAGTATTGACCGGTGAAACGGGCGCTGGAAAATCCATCATGCTGGATGCGTTGGGCCTGGCCACGGGCGCGCGGGCCGATAGCGCCATGATCCGCAAGGGATGCGATCAGGCCGTCGTCAGCGCCGAATTTTCCGTATCACGTTCACATCCGGTCATGGATCTTTTGTCTGAACAGGGTATCGACACCAGCGACGGCATTATTCTGCGCCGTGTCATTGGCGCCGATGGCCGCAGCCGCGCCTTTGTGAATGACCAGGCGATCAGCATTGGATTGCTGCGCACAGTTGGCGATCTGCTGATAGAGGTGCACGGTCAAAATGATGATCGCGGGTTGCTGAACATCAGCGGGCATCGGACACTGCTGGATGCGTTTGGTGATCATGGGGCCGATCTGGCATTGTGCCGCGCGGCGCATCGCGATGTGCAGCAAGCGGGTGAGGCGCTGTCTCAGGCGCGCGCCGATCTGGAAAAAGCCCAGATAGAAGAAGATTATCTGCGCCACGTTCTGAAAGAACTGGAAATGCTTGCCCCCAAACCGGGCGAGGAGGCCGAGCTGGCGGCCGCGCGCACCCTGATGATGTCTTCTGAAAAACTTGCGGAAGAAATGAATGCGGCGCTGCGTGATCTGGGGGGCAATGGGGGGGGCGCCGAGGCGCTATTATCCTCTGCGTTGCGCCGCCTGGAACGTATCGCGGATACGGCCGTTGGCCGTCTTGATGCCGCGCTTGGTGCGCTTGCCAGCGCCACATCTGACGCGATGGAGGCCCGCGCGCAGTTGGAACTGGCGTTGTCAAATATGGAATTTGATCCGCACCATCTGGAAACTTCCGAGGCGCGTCTGTTTGCCCTGCGGGCGGCAGCGCGCAAGCATCATGTTGCGGTTGATGCGCTGCCGGAATTGCAGACGCGAATCGCAGGGCAATTGGGCTTGATTGATGCGGGAACCTCGCGCCTGGAGGAACTGGAAAAACAGTATGCGGCCAGTCTTGCCGCCTATGACGTCATTGCCAGACGTTTGCATGATGCGCGCACGCAAAGTGCCGCGCGTCTGGACAAGGCCGTAAAAAAAGAACTCACGCCGCTGAAGCTCGACAAGGCGATTTTTTATACCGCCATTAGCCCGCTAAATGGATCGGAACGTGGCGCGGAAGGCATTGACCGGGTGGAGTTTCAGGTGGCGACAAATCCCGGATCCAATCCGGGCGCGCTGATCAAGATTGCCTCGGGCGGCGAATTATCGCGCTTCATGCTGGCGTTGCGCATGGTGCTGGCAAAGTCCGTCTCGTCTGGCATGGGCCGGGCGCTGGTGTTTGACGAGGTGGATAGCGCTGTGGGCGGCGCTGTGGCCGATGCCATTGGCGACCGGCTGGCGCGGCTGGCCACTGGCGCGCAAGTGCTGGTGGTGACCCATTCCCCGCAGGTGGCGGCGCGCGGCGCGACCCACTGGCGGGTGCAAAAACGCACAATAGCCAAAGGCGGGGCGGCCACCACGACATTCGTTGAAGTGCTGGATGATGCCGCGCGGCGCGAAGAAATTGCCCGCATGCTGGCTGGCGCGGAAGTAACCGACGCCGCGCGCGCCGCCGCCGACAGTTTGATGACCGCCGGGGCCGCGCGGTGACCGGGGCCGAAAAAATTCCGGTTGAGGAATTGAACGAGACTCAGGCAAAGGCGGAACTGGCGCGGCTGGCTTCAGTAATCGCGGTGCATGATGCGCATTATCACGGGCAAGATGCGCCAATTATTTCCGATGCCGAGTACGATGTATTGCGGCAGCGAAACCTGGCGCTTGAGGAACGCTTTCCGCATCTGCAACGGGCGGATAGTCCTGACTTGCGTGTTGGCGCTGCTGCACTGGAAGGCTTCGAGAAAAGCACGCATGCGCGCCCCATGCTGTCGCTCAACAATGCCTTTACGGCGGAAGATGTGACGGATTTTTGTGACAGCGCCCGGAAATTTCTGGGAATGACTGCGGACGAACCCCTGCATTTTACAGCAGAGCCGAAGATTGATGGGGTTTCCATCACATTGCGTTACGAGAATGGAGAATTTGTGTCCGGCGCAACGCGCGGGGATGGTTTTGTTGGTGAAAATGTCACGGAAAACTTGCGCACGATCCGCGATATTCCCGCCATGCTGAAGGGTGCCGGCGTGCCGCGCATCATCGATGTGCGCGGCGAGATCTATATTTCGCATGATGATTTTGCGGCGCTGAATGCGCGGCAGGGGGCGGACGGCAAACCTGCTTTCATGAACCCGCGCAACGCCGCCGCCGGTTCGTTGCGGCAACTTGATCCCGCCATTACCGCGCAACGGCCCCTGCGGTTTTTTGCCTATGCCTGGGGTGAAATCAGTGATTTTCCCGCAAATACCCAGATGGAAATGATTGGCGGGTTTAAGGGCTGGGGCTTGCCGGTCAACCCGGAAATGCGGCTGTGTAAAAACCCTGATGACATGCTGGCGGTATATACGCGCCTGCAGGAAAAGCGCGCATTGCTGGGTTATGACATTGACGGTGTGGTTTATAAGGTTGACCGGCTGGATTTTCAGGAACGGCTTGGCTTCCGGTCCCGCTCGCCACGCTGGGCGATTGCGCACAAGTTTCCTGCAGAGCAGGCGCAAACGGTGTTGGAGGCGATTGAAATTCAGGTGGGCCGCACCGGCGCGCTGACCCCCGTGGCGAAACTGCGGCCCGTCACCGTTGGTGGTGTTGTGGTGTCCAACGCCAGCCTGCACAATGAAGATGAAATCAAACGCAAGGACATACGCATTGGCGACACGGTCATTGTACAGCGTGCGGGGGATGTCATCCCGCAGATTGTCGAAGTGGTTCTGGACAAGCGCCCTGCTGCTTCTGCGCCTTTTGTGTTCAATAGGATATGTCCGGCCTGCGGCAGCGATGCGGTGCGCGAAACGGATGCGAAATCGGGCAAGGAAGATGCTGTTTGGCGTTGCCCCAACCGCGTTCTGTGTCCGGCCCAGGTGGTGGAGCGTCTGCGGCATTTTGTCAGCCGCGATGCGTTTGATATAGAAGGCTTGGGCGAAAAGCAGATCGCGTTTTTCTTTGAGCAGGGATTGATCAGGGATTTTGCGGATATTTTTACATTACAGGCGCGCGATGCAACGCAAGCCAGGAAATTGCGGGATCATGATGGCTGGGGCGAACTTTCCGCCGCCAATCTGTTCAAGGCCATCGCGGCGCGCCGTGAAATAGCGCTGGAGCGGTTCATCTACGCGCTGGGTATCCGCCATGTCGGACAGAATAATGCGCGGTTGCTGGCGCGGCATTATCATTCGTTTGATGGCTTGCGCAAGGCAATGATAGCGGCGGCCGATCCTGACAGCGCCGCCTGTCACGAATTGCTTGCCATAGATGGCATAGGTGAGACGTTGGCCAAATCTGTCATAGAATATTTTTCCGAACAACGCATTATGACTGCGATTGATGCGTTGCTGGATGAAATAGAGGTGCTGGATTTTATTGCACCGGCTGCAACCTCGCCCATTGCAGGCAAGACAGTGGTGTTTACCGGTTCCATGGAAAAAATGTCGCGTGATGAGGCCAAGGCCCGCGCGCAAAGTCTGGGCGCCAAGGTGGCAGGCTCGGTTTCCGCCAAAACGGATTACGTTATTGCCGGGGCGGATGCAGGTTCAAAACTTAAAAAAGCCAATGCGCTTGGCTTGAAGGTGCTTGGCGAAGACGAATGGCTGGCGCTGATTGGCGCTTAAATCTCCCGTGTCGCATTGGCCAGCCATGCTGTGGTTTGTGCATCCACCAGGGGCGTCAGGGTTTCACGCACTGTTGCGTGATAGGCGTTCAGCCATTCCGCTTCTTCATCATTCAGTAATTCACGCGCCACCAGGCGCACATCAATGGGCGCAAGGGTAAGGGATTCAAATCCCATCATTTCGCGTTCGCCGCCCGCTATCATTTTCGGTTCTGTCACCAGCACCAGATTTTCAATGCGGATGCCGAAGAAGCCCTGTTTGTAATAGCCAGGTTCATTGGAAACGATCATGCCGGGTTCCAGCGTCACACTGTTCGGGCGGCGCGAAATGCTTTGTGGCCCCTCATGTACACCCAGATAACAGCCAACCCCGTGCCCGGTGCCATGATCATAATCCAGCCCAGCCTTCCATAACGCCGCACGGGCCAGCACGTCCAGATGCGCGCCGGTCACGCCTTTTGGGAATTTGATAGTGGCCAGGCCAATATGTCCTTTCAGCACGCGGGTGAAGCGATCCTGTTGCTCCGCAGTCGGAGTGCCGATAGCAATGGTGCGGGTGACATCGGTGGTGCCATCCAGATACTGCGCACCTGAATCAAGCAGGTACAAATTGCCTTGTTCCAGCATACGATTGCTTTTTGCATTCGCCCGGTAATGCACAATGGCGCCATTTGGCCCCGCGCCGGAAATGGTTGGAAAACTTAAATCCCGCAAACAGCCTGTCGCCCTGCGAAAGCTTTCCAGTTTATCGGAAGCGGTAATTTCATCCAGTCCACCACACGCTGCCGCCTGATCCAGCCAGGCCAGAAAGTTACACAGGGCAGCGCCATCGCGGATATGCGCCTTTTGCATGCCGGAAACTTCGAAAGGGTTTTTGCGCGCTTTCGGCAATACACACGGGTCTGCGCCGGAAATTATTTTTGCTCCTGCGGTGGTGAGACGGCTGAAAATCCATGCGGCAGCGGTGCTGGTATCCAGCAGCACGCGCTGCGCTTTTTTGCCCAGAGCATCCAGAGCCGGACCAAGCCTGTCAGGATTATGTAGTGTTACCTGATCGCCAAGATGTGCGGTCAGACCCTCGCTGATTTTATCCGGATCAAGAAACAGTTCACACCGGCCATCCGCATACAGAATGGCAAATGACAGGGGCAGCGGTGAATGCGATACATCTCCGCCACGAATATTCAGCAGCCATGCAATGGAATCCGGCATGCTCAGCACGGTGGCGTCCGCCGGGGTTTTCGCAACAAGCACCGCAATGCGTGCACGTTTGGACGCGGATTCCTCGCCTGCATATTCAAGCGGGTAGGATGTAATTGCCGCCTTGGGCGGTGGCGGTTGGTCCGCCCATACGCAATCAATGGGATTATCCGTACACGCCTCAAGCACTGCACCCGCCCTGTCGCATGCGGATTGCAGGCGCGAAACGCCATCCGGCGTATGCAGCCATGGGTCATATCCCAGCCGGTCGCCCCTGGACAGATGTTGGGCAATCCAGCCTTCCGGAGACTGTTCCATCACCGGCAGCGGGGTGATCAAACCGGTGTCAACCTCATCGCGTACTTGCAGCGTATAGCGTCCATCAACAAAAATTGCCGCCTTTTCCTGCAATATAATGGCTGTCCCCGCCGATCCGGTAAAACCGGTCAGCCAGGCCAGGCGCGCATCATGGGGCGGCACATATTCGCCCTGATGCGCATCGGCGCGCGGAACCATGAAACCGGCGAGCCCGCGCTGTGTTAATTCCGCCCGCAGGCTTGCCAGCCGGTAGCCGAGTTCCGTCAATGTTGGGGCTGTATCCATGATCTGTATCCTAGCGCAATTTTACTTTACGAAGAAGTAAAGTAGACCATTCGTTGCGTAAAAAGCGCCGCTCCAGGAAAAGCCCCTGTGTTCTATAGGCGCTGCGCACGGCGGCGTCCTGCGTGCGCAGAAGCCCCGATAGAATTACATGGCCGCCGGGGGCAACGCGCCGCGCCATGGGGCGCGCCAGCCGCATTAATGGCCGCGCCAGAATATTCGCCAGCACCAGATCATAGGGGGCGGCGTCGGCAATGACCGGGTGTGCGAACCCGGCCGCAGTTACCGGGCGTATAAAAGCGGCCAGGCCGTTGCGCACCGCATTTTCGCGGGTGACATGCACCGCTATCGGGTCAATGTCGCTGGCGACAACCTTGCGCCGCCAGAGTTTTGCCGCCGCCATGCCCAGAACGCCGGTGCCGCAGCCAAGATCCAGCACACGGGTAAAACGTCGGCGCCGCGCGATATAATCCAGCGCCAGCAGACAGCTTAAAGTGGTTTCATGGTGCCCCGTGCCAAAGGCCTGTCCCGCCTCGACATGCAGACGTATGGCGGCGCGTGGCGCGTGGTTAAGCCCATGCGCACCTGCAATAAAAAACCGCCCTGCGGCAATGGGGGGCAGATCGGCCAAAGATTGCGCCACCCAGTCGCGGTTTTCCAATGGGCTCAGAGTGATCTGCGGCATTGCTATCTGCAACGCCTCGATCAGCGGTGCGATGATGCGCTGCAAATTTTCCGGCGATGGCGCTTCGGGGTATAGCGCCTCAACATTAAAGTCAGTCGTACCTGGAATTTCAAACGAAGCAACCGACAGGGCTTGCGGTTCGTCCAGCCCCTCCAGTAAATCGGCTACGCTGGGGGCCGCAAATGCCGGAAGTTTCAGTATCGCCTGTATGAGCGGGGCGGTCATGCGTCAGGCCGGTTGCACAAAGGCGCCGATAACACGCTTGCGCCCGGATTTTTCAAATTCAATCTCAAGTTTGTTGCCATCCACTTCGGTAACATGGCCATAGCCAAATTTCACATGAAACACGCGCGCGCCCCTGGTATGTTCACAAGCCTCTGTAGCGGGCGCAGCGCGGCCGGTTTGTGCGCGCGCATCAATCGTCACGCCGCGCGGCTGATGTCTGGATGCCTGCATGCGCTGCCAGCCGGGCGTGTCATAATTGTGCTCAAACACCGGATTTGCCTCACGCATGCCGCCGCCATAAACTCCCTGATCCGTCTGTATGCTGACGGTATCGGACGGCAGTTCGCTGATAAAACGTGACGGCAGGGCGGCCTGCCATAAATTGTACACCCGCCTGTTGGCGGCATAGAATATCCGCGCCCGTTCGCGCGCGCGCGTGATGCCGACATAGGCCAGACGGCGTTCCTCCTCCAGGCCTGCCGTGCCATTTTCATCCATGCTGCGCTGGCTGGGGAACAGGCCTTCCTCCCAGCCAGGCAGAAAAACACTACGAAACTCCAGCCCCTTGGCGCTGTGCAGGGTCATAATGTTGATGCGGTCATCGGAACCGGATTGCTGATTTTCCATCACCAGCGACACATGCTCCAGAAAGCCACCAAGATTTTCAAACGCCTCAAGTGCGTTCACCAGTTCCTTGAGGTTTTCAAGCCGCCCGGGCGCGTCGGGCGAGCGGTCCGCCTTCAGCATGGCCGTATAGCCGCTTTCATCCAGCACGGTCTGTGTCAATTGCGGATGATCCACATGGCCCAGCATGCCGCGCCAGCGGCTGAAATCAGCATCCAGTGAACGCAGCGGATTGCGGCTGCGCGCGGGCAGTTCATCCACTTCCAGCAGCAGGCCCATGGCGCGGGTCAGTGGAATATTCTGCGCCCGCGCCGTTTGATGCAGTTTTTGCACAACCGCATCACCCAGGCCGCGTTTGGGTTTATTAAGAATGCGTTCAAACGCCAGATCATCGCCGGGCTGCGCGATGACACGCAAATAGGCGATGGCGTCACGAATTTCCATCCGTTCATAAAAACGCGGTCCGCCTATCACCCGGTATGGCACGCCAAGGGTCAGAAAACGTTCTTCAAACTCACGCGTCTGACGCCCGGCCCGCACCAGAATCGCCATATCATTCAGTTTGCCGCCGCCGCGCTGCAATTGCTCAACCTGCTCGCCGATGATTCTAGCCTCCTCGGCGCCATCCCATACGCCACATATCTGGATTTTTTCACCGGCTTCCTGATGATCCGTCCACAGCGTTTTTCCAAGCCGCCCCTCATTGGCGGTGATCATGCCGCTTGCCGCCGCCAGAATAGTGGGCGTTGAGCGGTAATTCTGTTCCAGCCGCACGATGTGCGCGCCTGGAAAATCCTTTTCAAAGCGCAGAATATTTCCTATCTCGGCCCCGCGCCAGCCATAGATGGATTGATCGTCATCGCCCACGCAGCAGATATTGCGGCGTCCCTGCGCCAGCAGCCGCAGCCACAAATATTGCGCGACATTGGTGTCCTGATATTCATCCACCAGAATATATTTGAAGCGTTCCTGATATTGCGCCAGCACATCCGGGTTGCGTTGTAAAATATTCAGGCATTCCAGCAGCAGATCGCCAAAATCCGCCGCATTCAAAACTTTCAGCCGCGCCTGATAGGCCGCATATAATTCACGCCCCTTGCCATTGGCGAAACTGAAAGATTCCGTTTCCGGTACTTTGTCCGGGGTCAGGCCCTGATTTTTCCAGCGGTCAATCAGGGCGGCCATCGAGCGTGCGGGCCAGCGCTTGTCGTCAATATCGGCGGCGCTCAGTAATTGTTTCAACAGGCGTATCTGATCGTCCGTATCCAGAATGGTAAAATTGGAACCTAGTCCGGCCAGTTCCGCATGGCGGCGCAGAATTTTTGCGCCGATGGAATGAAAGGTCCCAAGCCAGGGCATTCCTTCAACGGCGCCACCGATCAGCGCACCCACCCGTTCCTGCATTTCACGCGCGGCCTTGTTGGTAAAAGTAACCGCCAGAATTTGTGAAGGAAATGCACGCCGCGTCCAAAGTATATGCGCAATGCGCGAGGTCAGCACCCGCGTTTTGCCGGTGCCCGCCCCCGCCAGAACCAGAAGCGGCCCGTCCAGCGCCTCAACCGCCTCACGCTGCACGGCATTCAGCCCGCCCAGATAGGCAGGTGTCTGTATGGTTTGCGGGGGCTGAGAATCAGGCTGGGTCATAAATTAATCTAGCATGCGGAGCGGGCCGGTTGCGCCTGTTACTTGCACTGGCTGATGGATTCGGGACCGCAAATATTGCCATTGGTCCAAGTCGCTCCGGTCAGGTCTGCATTCAGCATATCGATTAGCTCCAGCTTTGCGCCAGTCAAGTTTGCGCCGCGCAGATCGGCGCGGAAAAACCGGGCGCGGCGAAGATCAGCGCCGCTAAATTGAGCCTTTTGCAGAACGGCGCGGGTAAAGTCGGCTTCACGCAAATCCGCGCCGTCAAGTCTGGTTCCGGTCAGGTTGGCTGACACGAATTTCGCCCGCCGCGCATCTGCTTTGCTCAGGTCCGCGCCTGCCAGTTGCGCGCGGTTGAAGCGGGCTTCACGTAAATTTGCTCCACTTAGCACGGCTCCGGCCAGGCTTTGCTCCTCCACATAGCAACGGCCCCAGTTGACGCCGGGCGCGGGCGGATCGCTGCAGGCGGCGGAGGCCATATTGACGGTCATGATTGCGGCCAGGCCACATTCTGTCGCCAACCAATAGCGCATCAGGCGGCCGTCTTGCGGTGAATACCGATGCTCGCGCCCACCCTGTCCGGGCGGGGCAAAACCCTGTGCGCTTCCTGCAAGGCAGCCAATTTCGCCTGCACGTCGGCGGGAAACGGGGACGAACGCCGGGTTTCCAGGCTGACATGCATCATCACCTGTTCGGCGGTTGCGGCCAGAAAACCCTCGGTGGCGTGGTGCATATGCATGAAATAATGCACACGCTTGGCATCCCAGTCGAGCAGTTGAAAACTGACCCGGATCGGGTCATTCAGCTTCAATTCCGCCAGATAGGCCACATGATTTTGCAACACAAAGGCGGAATCTCCGGTGCGATTGACATAATCGACGCCGAGATCCAGCAGATCAAACACCTTGTCCAGCGCCTTGTCAAAGGCCAGCACATAAAACGCCACATTCATATGGCCGTTATAATCGATCCATTCGGGCAGCACGGCCTGCCCGGTAATTTCAATGGGTCTGGCCTCGAAAATCATTCCAACACCGTTTTTTTGTGGCTTGAACCGGGGCAGTTTACGCCATCAGCAGGTATTTGGACAAATCCTATGATTAGCCCCTATAATATCCGTAACGATAAAACAGGGAGGGGGCCGCCATGGCGGAACCGGCAAGAAATCAGGACGTGATTGATCTGCTGCGCGCACGCTTTGGCGCACGGCTGTCAACTTCGGCGTCGGTGCGCGAACAGCATGGGCGGGATGAATCCTATCATGCGCCCCAGTCACCCGATGCCGTAGTGTTCGCCAATTCAACAGATGAGGTGGTCGAAATTGTCCGCATTTGTGCTGCCAATGGCGCGCCGGTCATTCCCTTTGGGGCGGGAACCTCGCTGGAAGGCCATGTCGCGGCGTTACATGGCGGGGTGTGTATTGATCTGTCGGGGATGAACAAAATCCTGTCGGTGAATGTGGAAGATGGCGACTGCGTGGTCGAAGCCGGTGTCACCCGCAAGACGCTGAATGAATATATTCGCGACACCGGACTGTTCTTTCCGATCGATCCGGGCGCGGACGCAACGCTTGGCGGCATGGCGGCGACCAGCGCATCGGGCACCAATGCGGTGCGTTATGGCGGCATGCGTGAAAATGTGCTGGGCCTGACTGTCGTGATGGCCGATGGGCGGGTGGTGCGCACCGCGCACCGGGCGCGTAAAAGCTCCAGCGGCTATGATCTGACCCGGCTGTTTGTTGGCTCCGAAGGCACGCTCGGCGTCATTACCGAGGTGGCGGTCAAGCTGCATCCGGTGCCCGAGGCGATCTCGGCCGCGACCTGCCGCTTTCCCGATATATTAAGCGCGGTCAACGCCACCATCGCCACCATTCAATCCGGCCTGCCGGTGGCGCGCATCGAACTGATCGATGAAATTTCGGTGGCGGGCATCAACAAATATTCCAGGCTTGATCTGGTCGAACAGCCGACTTTATTCCTGGAATTTCATGGCACCGAAGCGGGCGTGCGCGAACAGGCGCAGCGCTTTGGCGAAATCGCCACCGAGTATGGCGGCGGGGCCTTTGACTGGGCGACCAAGACCGAAATGCGCAACAAATTATGGGAGGCGCGCCATACCGCCTATTACGCCTCGCTCGCCATGTATCCGGGCAAAAAAGGCATGCCGACGGATGTCTGTGTGCCGATCTCGCGTCTTGCCGAATGTATCGGCGAAACCAAGCGCGATCTGACAGCCAGCGGCATCGAAGCCCCGATCATCGGCCATGTCGGGGACGGCAATTTTCACACGCTGCTGATCTTTGACCCGGATAACGCAGAAGAAGTCGCCCGCTGCAAGGCGTTCAACGAACGCCTGATCCTGCGCGCGCTGGCGATGGACGGCACCTGCACCGGCGAACACGGCATCGGCTCCGGCAAACTCGGCTTTCTGGAGGCCGAACATGGCGAGGCGGTCAGCGTCATGCGCGCCGTCAAACTGGCGCTCGATCCGGGAAATTTGATGAATCCGGGCAAGGTGGTGCGGGTTTAAGGGGATATTCCATGACAGATATGTCCGACGAAGAATGGGCGGAACTGGCAAAAGAAGCAAAAAAGGCACAACGGTCTCACGCAGGCCATTTCGCGTGGGAAACGGATAGGCAGGTCGCTGAAATGGGCGTAGCCCTCCAATTAGCAGATGAACTAGTGGCGGATGGCTTGGGCTTCTTCAATGATTTGCGCCACCCCGGCGTGGGTAACGATCCACCTGATTGCGAGGCAGTCCTCAACAGTGGCGAGATAATAGGCATTGAAATTACTGAACTTGTTCACTCGGCCTCTGCCGCTGCGGCGCGAGCTTGCAAACCATATAATTGGCATGACTGGAGGCAAGAGCTAATACCTAAACTTGACGAGATAATCAGGAAAAAGGACAGGGCAGTTGTTGAGGGTGGGCCATACTCTGAATATGTGCTGTTGATCCATTCAGACGAGCCATGGTTGGAGATAGATCGTATACGTGTGAATCTGGCGGCTCACGTATTCCCTGCTACGAAACTAATTTCACGGGTCTATTTTCTTATTTCGTATGATCCTTCAACGCGACGGTATCCATATTTTCGCCTTAGAATTGAGGGCGCGGAAATCGGATGAACCTTGGTAGGGTAAGAGAAATTTGAAAGTAGAAGCGATGTAAAGTTGCAGTGCTACTTCACCGCCTCGATAATCTCGATCTCGCGCCTGAGCAGATCGTTCACCAGATCGGACAGTTCGACGCCCTTGGCATCCACCTTTGCGGCAAGGTATTTCTCTACCTTCTCGTCGAGATAAACGGGCAGGCGAAATACCGCATCGGGCCGGTAAAACTTGCCGCGCACTCCTTTGGAAAAGTCGTAATGGTCTTTCATCACATCGCCTTCTGTATGAGACGCCAGAGCGTTTACGTGTCTGACTGAATCGGTGAAATTTCTCTGTCACTGCGAGCGAAGCGCGGCAGTCCAGTGCTAAATGGCGCGGCCCTTGTACATTGCTCTGGATCGCCACGCCGCTGCGCGGCTCGCGATGACGATTTCAACGCGCATGAGGGAGGAATTGCTGTTCCATTTCTTCCTGCGTCACGACTTTGCCTTCTCTGGCGGCTTGCAGGGAGCGCTCGAGCTTTTGCCGCACGTAAAGCGTGTGCATGGCGTCATCTAAGGTGGCCTGCTCGGGTAGCTGATCGGCGATCTCATGCACGATTTGTTTGACGCTTGGCATGGGTGTGTTCCTCATTATGTGGACCGGAACGCAGTATTCAAAATATCAATGAAAATGCCGCTAATGACTGACTCATTGAGAACAATCACAAGTATCTATAACATAGACGGAACCGTGATTATTGACAAATTTTCGATAAAACTCTGTACAATATTGCGGAGAAAGAGGGGTTCCAATGCAGACATTCAGTTTCGATCCGGTTGAAATGCCGCCCGCCGCTGCGGAGTTGCGCCGCGAGGTGCGCGATTTTCTGGCGGAGCATAACGCCAAACGCAGCCCGCTCGACCGGGCGCAAAGCTGGAGTGGTTCCGACCCGGAATTCAGCCGCAAAATGGGCGCGCGTGGCTGGATCGGCATGGTGTGGCCGAAAAAATATGGCGGGCAGGAGCGCACCTCGTTTGAACGCTATGTGATGCTGGAGGAAATGCTGGTGGCGGGCGCGCCGGTGGGGGCGCACTGGATCGCCGACCGGCAGAGCGGGCCGTTGCTGCTGCGTTTCGGCACCGAGGAACAGCGCCAGAAATATCTTCCCCCCGTGACGCGCGGCGAAATGTTTTACTGCATCGGCATGTCGGAGCCGGACAGCGGGTCCGATCTGGCCTCGGTGCGCAGCAAGGCGGTGAAGGTGGATGGCGGCTATCTGATTACCGGGCGAAAAATCTGGACCAGCGGCGCGCATACCGCGCATGTAATGATCGGATTGTTTCGCACCGGAAGCAACCCGGATGGCCGCCAGGAAGGGCTGACGCAATTCCTGATCGATCTGCGCGATCCGGACGGGACCGATCTGAAAGCCAAAAACAATATTCTGGTGCGCCCGATCCGCAGCCTGCTGGGCGAACATCATTTCAACGAAGTGGTGTTCGAAGAGACCTTTGTCCCGGATAGCCAGGTGGTCGGCAAGGCGGATAATGGCTGGTCGCAGGTGATGTCCGAACTGGCGTTTGAGCGCAGCGGGCCGGAACGCTATCTGTCCAGCATTCAGCTTGTGCTGGAAATGATCCGCGAACTTTCAAAAAACCCCACCGCGCAGGGCCATGCGGCTGTGGGGCGGCTGATTGCGCATCTCTCAACCCTGCGGCAGATGTCGGTGTCGGTTGCGGCGAAACTGAATGCCGGGCTGGACCCCGCGCTGGAAGGTTCGATCGTCAAGGATCTGGGCGCGGTGTTCGAACAGGAAATTCCCACCATCGCGCAAGCAATTTTCAATGTGGAGCCGCGCATTGGCGATGGCGCCAGCGATCTGGAGCAGGTGATGGGCTATCTGGTGCAGAGCAGCGTTTCCTATTCGATGCGCGGCGGCACACGGGAAATTCTGCGCGGCATTATCGCGCGCGGTCTGGGGCTAAGGTAGGAAATCAAAATGAGTGAAATCAGTACAATGCTGGGCGATACGGTCAACCGTCTGCTGGGCGATATGGTGACGGCCCAATTGCTGGCGGCGGCGGAAGACGGCGTGTGGCCGGCGGCGCTGTGGAAAGCGGTCGAGGAGGC